>CAZKXO010000169.1:0-8137 GCA_964556525.1 uncultured Saprospiraceae bacterium | reverse complement strand
GCCTCACTGTGGGAGTGGGGCTTTTTTTATTTGAAAGCGATTTTATCATTGGTTTTTCTCTAATTTTCAAGCATAAAATTTGTTTGCTATGCGTCTTGTGTTTTCTACCTTGCTGTTAGTTAGTTGCATCAGTCTGACTGGACAAAAGAAAGTTCTGATAGAAAAGTTTACAAATTTCTCATGTGGTACCTGTCCCAATGGCACCTTGCTGCTACAAGAGCTAGAAGCCGAGAATCCAGATGTGATCTGGGTCTTGCATCATAAGCCTGTGGGCTGGACAGATAATGAGCTGGAGAATGACCAAAGTGTAACCTTATGGAATGATCTTAATGGACCGGGCAATCCCACTGCCATGTTTAATAGAGTACCTAAGGGCAATGGCTTGGTCTCTACCATGTCATCCTGGAGAACAGAACTGGAAAAACAAATGACCACACCTTACTATGCGCAGATAGCCATAACAGAAGTCTTTTTTAATCAGGAAAATCGCTTGTTAGAGTTCGATGTAGCAATCTCATTTGATGATATTCCAGCATCCAAAGATTTTGCAATATCAGCTTTTGTTATTGAGGACCAAGTAGAGTCGATGGAACAGCACAGCTACTTTAACAATGTTCCTGGTCATCCCTTGGAAGGCAAAGGAGATATTATCTGGAATTACAAACACAGTAATGCAGTAAGAGCTATACTGGATGAGCCTTGGGGGTCTAACACAGTAATTCCTACAGAGCCTGTGCTTGGAGAGACCTACCTTAGTTCATACTCTTATGAGATACCTGCTTCTTATGATGTCGACAATATGAAACTCGTTGCTCTTATTTCCAACAAAGATGACCTCAGTATACTAAATCGTGAAGTCTATAATTCTACACTAGTAGTGCTGTCGGAGATAGGCATTACTAGTGCAGAAGAACTAGCCAATACGGTAGATATAGTGATCAGCCCTAATCCTGCTAGTCAATTTGTAAATTTTAGTTTGTCTGAATTGCCTCAAAGTATAGGTATATATAATTCTGAAGGTAGAGCCTTAGTGACTAGTGTACCAGCTGATCTTCATCACAGCATAGAGCTGTCTTCTTTAGCACCAGGAACCTACCTCGTCAAGCTACAATTCTCAGATAAACTTCAGGTCAGGAAATTAAGTATCGTTAGATAAGAGGGATTACCGTAGCTTTCCTTTAGTCAGTTCTATCCATCTTCTCATGAAGATATCATCTAGTTCAAAGTAGTCTGCGGTAGCATCACTGCTGTGGTAAAGCAGACCTTTTTTTCTGCAGAAATTTACAACCTTTTTTATTGTGGACGCATTGGAGAACTTGTATCTCGTCATGAACTCTTTGCCATAAGGTTCGTATACTTTGCCTTGTAGGGCAAAAGCTTCTATGACCTTCCATTGTGCTCTGGTCATGATTCTCCTTAGGGTATAGTAGAGGTCTTCTTTTTCTTGGAGGATTTGCTTTTTGACTTGCCATACGTCTTTCTCTGTAATGCTGGTTTTTCTGAGACTATATAAGCGGTTAGCAATCATCTGCACATTGAAGGTTCTGTAGTTGCACCATTCCAGAATATTATACACTTCTTCTGCTGGTATTTTTCTCTTCTTCTTTTTGAAGTGGTTTTGGATAAAGTCTACATAAGCATCTGCTTCTATCGGCCCTAGTTTCATAAACTGTCCAAAATCATAAAAAGGTCTGTCTATATTGTCAAACATACCGATCAGCATATGTTGGTCACTTCCTGAAAATATTACAGAAACCTGTGGTAGTGATTGTAAAAGAGTTCTGAGAAATTCTTCTACATTTTCTTCTGGGTAGTTGTGTATCTGTTGGAATTCGTCAAAGGCAAGGACTACTTTTTTAGATGAGTCAGCAAGCAGGTGGATGAGTTCTGAAAAGGTTTTTACTCTTGCTTTCTGACTGTTGATATCAAAGCTAATACTTGGTGTGCCAGACAACTCATCATAACTCAGTGTGGGTCTGAGATTCTTAATGCCGCTCCATAGTTTCTTGCCTATATTGTCTTCTTCTCTGTATGCCGAAAGTACTGCCTGAGCTGTCAGAGTCAGCATGTCATCAAAGTTTTCCGAAGGCAATAAATCTATCCACACTTTAATCGTATTCTTGCTGAGCTGGTGAAAGATATGTTGAATCAATGCCGTCTTACCCATCTTACGTTTGCCGTAGATGATGAGGTCACGCCTGTTTTTAATAGCACTCAGAATCTCTTTGCTTTCAGTTTTACGATTGCAAAAGTATTCTGGTGAGATATATCCCTTTGTCAGAAAGGGGTTTTCTGGCTCTGTCATCTATTGTATGATTAAATTAAGAATGTAGCCCGATCTGTATACAAAGATATTATACCAAAAGTATTATACCAAAAGTATTATACCAAAAGTATTATACCAAAAGTATAATGCAAGATGGGTGCCAGAAGTTCCCGACCTATTTATTTCCCATCACCAAAGGAGATGCCCATTTGCTTAGCAGTATTGATGAGATAATGGCTTTTCTTGACGTAGTTGTACTCCTTTATGGCCTTGGCTAGGGTAGTATCACTGACTTTATTATTCACAAAGTTGACCATTCTGCCAAACTTACCTTTATCTGCCATCTCGAAAGCCTTGACTCCAAAGGCAGATGCAAGTATTCTGTCAAAAGCAACTGGGGTGCCGCCTCTTTGGATATGCCCTAGAGTAGTAACTCTTACTTGATGCAAAAGACCTGCACTTTCTAAGGCACACCTTAATTCTAGACCTACACCACCCAATTTGATATTATGGTCGCCAGCGGCATTTTTTCCTATCTTTTTACCGCCCATCTTGGCACCCTCCGCAATAACGATATTGACAAATCCTCTTCCTGCCCGATAGCGTTTGTTGATCTCTTTTATAACTACATCGAGCTTGAAAGGTATTTCCGGTATCAGACAGAGCTCAGCACCTCCTGCAATAGCAGTATGTAATGCTATCCAACCAGCATCTCTTCCCATTACTTCCATAATCATCACTCTATTATGACTGGAAGCCGTTGTAACCAACTTGTCAAAAGCATCTGTGGCTATCTGTACAGCAGTAGTAAAACCAAAGGTGATGTCAGTGGAGGAGAGATCATTATCTATAGTTTTAGGTACTCCGATGATGGGTAATCCTTTTTTGTATAGAGCTAAAGAAATAGCTTGAGATCCATCCCCACCGATATTCACAACAGCATCAAAGCCGAGTTTCTTTATCTTCTTTACCAGATCACCGCTGATGTCTTTATAGAGAATTTCTCCTTTTTTGTTTGTGTAAGGAAAGGATAGAGGGTTCCCTTTATTTGTTGTCTTTATTATAGTGCCTCCCTTGACATGTATACCGCTAACCTTAGCTGGAGTCAGTTTGACTATGTCTGTCTTTTCCTTGATAACACCATTGAAAGCTTCTATACTTCCATGGACTTCCCAGCCTCCATGTTTGTTGGCTGCTTTGACAATTCCTCTTATTACCGCATTTAAGCCTGGACAATCTCCTCCTCCTGTGAGGACTAGTAACTTTTTCTTCTTCATTAAGCTATATATAGGCGTAATTATAAGATTTTAATACTTGATTAAGAACCCTTACGGTTATTTTTGCATCTAAATAGAAAAAACGTCACTCTATGAACAAGTGCATCCAACTTTTCACCATAACAGTGTTCTTTTCCTTGGTTATAGCCTGTACACCAAAGGTCACTGAACCCATCATAACTGAAGCACCAGAAGCTGTACAGCCTGTGGAGGTTGTAGAAGACAGTAATCCATGTACGACATTGGATGAATTATCCAGCAGTGTTCGTGATGAAGTAGAGACTGCTTATGTTTTGTACAAAGATCAGGTAAAAGCGAAAAACTTCGATGCTGCTTTCCCTCTATGGAAGAAGGCGTACTATGGAGCACCAGCAGCCAATGGTTCCATTAAGTATCAGTTTGAAGATGGTATAAAGATCTATAGAAACTTCTATGAGAATACAGATGACGCTGATATGAGACAAACTTATCTTGATTCTATCACCTCCATCTATGACAAAAGGATAGAATGCTATGGAGATGAAGCTTATGTAGCCGGAAGAAAGGCTTTTGATATGTACTACTACTATAAAGATCAGGCTGATGAAGAACAAATCTACTCTCTTTTCAAGGAGGCAATAGATGGAAAAAAAGAGAAGGTAGACTACTTCGTTATCAATCCATTTACTAAGTTACTCTCAGATAAAATCATCAATGAAGAAGTAAGCCTTGAAGAAGGTAGAAAGTACACAGGACTTTTAATGGAAGCTCTGGAGTATGGCACCGCTTCTGGGAAAAATAAGGAAGCCTGGGATATTATAAATGCTTATGCACCTGCCAGACTGGATAACTTAGAAGGGATAGATGGATTGTATGATTGTGCTTATTATGAAAAGAAGTATATGGCCTTGTTCAGAGCTGATAGCGAAGATTGCGAGGTGATAAATAGAACCTATGGTAGATTGCTTTATGGTGGTTGTGATAGAGCATCAGCTTCAGTAACTGAAGTTGCCCAGGCAAAGCAAACCAGTTGTTATACACCTCCTCCTCCAGATGGTCCACTTAAAAGAGCATATAATGCCTATACAGAAGGTCGTTACAAAGAATCTGTTGAGCTCTTTGACGAGTTTATAGGCAATACAAGTGATCCTCAGAAAAAGTTTAAGTACAACATGCTTATAGCTAAGATTTATTACGGTGATATCAAGAATTATCCAAAGTCGAGACAGTATGCCCGAAAGGCTGCAGCTCTGAATAGTAGCTCTGGAGAACCTTATCTGCTGATAGGAAAATTGTACGCCTCTAGCGGGCCGTTATGTGGACCTGGAACAGGTTGGGACAGTCAGATTGTTACTTGGCCTGCCCTAGACATGTTTAAGAAAGCGAAGAGTGATCCAGCGACAGCAAATGAGGCGCAACAGTTCATAAGTACCTATACCCAGTACATGCCTAAGAAAGAAGATATCTTCCTCAGGGGAATAAAGGCAGGTTCTTCATTTAAGGTAGGCTGTTGGATACAAGAAAGCACTACAGTTAGGACAGCTGACTAAGTTCAGGATTGTTTTCTAGCTGCCCATTCTGACTTAAGTATAGAATATTAAAAAGTATCTCTTCGATAGCCGTCTGTTAGAAGGGTATGGCTTCTTAGCGCACCTTCGTAAGTGGCACCCAGTTTTTCTATGGCTTTGATAGATTGGATGTTCCTGACATCGCCCTTCAGTTCTATGCTTTCCATATTCAGCTTGTCAAAGGCATAGCTGAGCATGAGTTGTTTCATGTGGCTATTCAGGCCAGTACCTTGAAAGGGGGGAGTAATAAACGTAGAGCCAATTTCCAGTCTGGAATGTGCAAAAGAAATATTCAGATAAGAGCTGCTTCCTGCCAAGCGGTCTTTGTCATAGATCATAAATGGAAAAGACAAACCCGCGGCCTTCTGCGACAATCTATTTTCTATAAATGCGGCTATTGCTTCGGGGCTATCTAACAAATAGGGAGAGTACTGTGTCAGCTTAGGGTAGGGCAGACAGATACTGACCAGCTGGTCATGGTCCTTTTTTGTCAAAGGAGAAAGTCTGACTCTTTCATTTCCCAAAGTGAGATCTACAGGTAGCTCCATTAGTAACTTAGGTCTAGGTGATTCAGAGTTTCTAAATCTAATTGACCATAAGCAAGGTTGTTTTCCTGTTGATAGCGAATGACTATATTCATTAATGATTCATTATTGATAGAATTCTCTGAGTTTTCTGTTTCGTAGCCAATAGCTATAAAGGCTTGCTGGAGCTCAGATATAATAGTCGAGAAATTAGGGTGATTTTCACATAAAACTTCTTTCCAAACGACATACTCTTCGCTTACAAGTTTTTGCTCTTCTACTTGGATTACTTCTTTAGGTTGAAATCTCCATTCTTTAATTTTGGCGGTATCTGTCACTAAATAGCTTTCTTTAAATACAGCTGGAGTTTCTTGGAGGCACCATACAATACAATCATCTGGATCGGCTGATAAGCAGTTTTTATCTGCTTTCGTTTTCACCCATTTGGTTTGAGAAGGAGAGACTTCCTTACGGATAAATTCGATGCCATCTTGATGATACTCTGAACCTGTATAGTGATATGCTGAGTCCAGACATTCTGTTTTTACAATCGTGTTGAATTGGGCAGGAACAATAGATTTTCCAAAGCATTTTCCTGGTTTTTTTGGCTTTGAACGATAACTTATGAAATTGTTCTCTGAATCATAATTACTAAAATCATTAAGCTTACAACTGTATATGATACAAGTTGCTATTAGGCAGCCCAAGATTAGGGATAGTCTCATTTCAAAGTGTTTTGGACGTTGATGGCTCTAGTTTTGTCCCAAGTGGTCTAGGTTTTCAGATTCTATTTGACCTACAGCAAACTGAATTGCTAATTGACTACTAATCTACCATTTATCTCAGATTATAGTCTCTAGATAACATCACAATTGATTCTAGCTAAAATCATAAGCAAAATATATTGTACTTAAATGCGAACTCACCTATCTTTATCGGGTGAGCCTTATTAGAATATTTATAGTAGTAACCCTGATTTTTAGTGTAATCAAACCGACTGATGCACAAAGAGTTATAAAGCCCAGACTTATAGAAGTAGACTGGAAAGGGATCATCTACAAGAAAGAAAAATCTATAGATCTAAGAATTCACGAACAAGGTGCTGCAATTGCCTATAATACGGGGACTATAAAGTCTTACCACCGCACAAATTACTATCATATAGAGCTGGGTTTTACCAGAGATGAACGAGAAAGAACTCAAACCAAAATAAATAGCTTAGGGCGATCTGGTTCTTATGCCTTCGGAAAGATAAATTCCCTGATAAACCTCAGAGGCGGTGTCGGTGTCAAGCGCTACTTATCTGAAAAAGAAAAGAAAAATGGTCTTGCAGTCGGTTATACCTACGAAATAGGACCTTCTATTGCACTACTAAAACCTTATTACTTAGATCTCTTTTCCGTGGAAGATGTAGGTGGGCAGCAAGTTGCTGTAATACGAACAGAAAGGTACAGTCCAGAAAATGCAGAAGATTTTCTCAATGATGATCTGATCAGTAATAAGGCCCCATTTTTCAGAGGAATAGATGAAATAGATGTCAGAGCAGGAATACAAGGAAAGTTAGGCCTGCATCTAGCAATGGGTGCCTTCGATAAGTATGTGAAAGCATTCGAAACAGGAATCATGTTCGATATATATGCATCAAAAATTCCTATACTAGTGGAAACCGAGAATACTCCAAATAAAAGAGTATTCTTCAGATTATATTTCAACTTACAATTAGGCAGTAGAAGCAATTAAAGTAGATGTTAGAGTTACCAGTTACACAGAAATTACCGGAGAGAAAAAAGAAGCCTGATTGGCTTAGGGTCAAGCTACCTATAGGCGAAGACTATAAAAGGGTAAGACGACTAGTAGATGAGTATAAGTTAAATACCATTTGCCAAAGCGGAAACTGCCCCAATATGGGAGAATGCTGGGGCGCAGGTACCGCCACCTTTATGATTCTAGGTGATGTCTGTACACGTAGCTGCTCTTTTTGCGCTGTAAAAACGGGTAGACCGCCAGAATACGATGAGGACGAGCCGCGCAGAGTTGCGGAAGCAATCAGACTTATGCAAGTAAAGCATGCCGTCATCACCTCTGTAAATAGAGATGAACTCAAAGATAGAGGTGCTGAGATCTGGTATCAGACAGTTGTACAGACCAAGGAACAATCACCCACGACGACGATAGAAACACTTATTCCTGATGTGAGAGCTAACTGGGCCGCACTGGAAAGAATGATAGAAGGTGGACAAGAAGTGGTCTCTCATAATATGGAGACTGTCCCTAGACTCTACCGTAAGGTGAGACCACAAGCAAAGTATGACCGCTCCCTAGAACAAATCCAAAGAACTAAAGACAAAGGCAAAAGAACCAAGTCTGGCTTTATGGTCGGACTAGGAGAGACCCAAGAAGAAGTCTTAGAGACCATGCAACACTTACATGATCATGGCTGTGATGTGGTGACTATTGGACAATATCTCCAGCCCACCAAAATGCACTTGGCAGTAGAAGAGTACATTCATCCTGACGTCTTTG
>CAZKXO010000168.1:0-8153 GCA_964556525.1 uncultured Saprospiraceae bacterium | reverse complement strand
TTCTGATTACATTATAAGAACACATTTATCTTATATATATCATCTTGTTCGTTTGGCTGGAATTATCACTATCCAATCTGTATAACAATATACCTTCACTACTAAGATCAGAACCATTGACCCTAAAGTTGTTTATACCTTCATCGAAAGATGCTTCATCTCTCCATACAACTTTTCCATCCGCACCATACACCGTTAGTTTCACTTGTTGTCTCTTAGGAAGATAAAAGGCTATAGAAGTGTTATCTGAGAACGGGTTTGGTTGGTTTTGGAATAACTCTAAATTACTTGACTCTAAGACAGCTTCTGAAGTAAATACATATTCTACATTCAGTTTTTCATCATTCATATCATAGGCTTCTGACTCCAAATGATCTGAGTTAATTTCTATTACATCACTTAGTTTTCCAGCAGATTTTGTTTCAAAGTAAGCTGTAAAGATGTTATCGTCAGCTCTTAGGTCCAGTCCATTTGGATTAGACATACTAAATGTTATTGTACCATCATGATTGTTAAGCAATGCAAAGTTCTCAGATGTTATGTTAACGTCTGCACCATCTATTCCTTGGAAAACTAGCTTATTATGGTCAAACTTTAAAGTGAATTGCATACCTGAAACTACAGCGGATTCTTCTACTAAAAAAGGTACACTTATCAAATCACCTGCCTCGTATATTTGGTCTAGGGCAGTTAAATAAAAGTCATTAACGGATCTCTTCGCTACTTTCTGTCCAGCGATTGCAGATCCATTGACATCACCAATCTTTACAGCAGTAAAGTTTACATCTAAAGATGAAACCTGTAATTGTTCCACAAGGAAGTTCTCATCATAGTTCCAAGGAGATGTTGGATCTAAAAACTCGTACTGATCAGAAACAAAAGTCCACGACTTATTCTGAGGAAATTCAGTGAAGATCCCTAGGATAAGTTTTTGTAATTGTACTAAGTCAGCACCACTAATTTTATCATCATTATTGATATCAGCTGCTATTAACTTATAAGGAGAATCAAGCAATTCTAATCCAAGTATATGTCTTTGTATTTTTACTAAGTCCAGAGTAGAAACACCATTAAGTGGGTCTACATTATGGTCTGGCTGTATCATATAATCATTGTAATAATCGACATCTTCAAAAGCATAAGAGCCTATAGAATTTGTCATACTCATTTCATCAGCTACATTTGCCATATCATCAAGGTGTACCATCACATTGTCTAAGGCATCATTATTCTCAGTTTTTACAACACCAGAAATAGCGCTTCTTGAACCCAAATTTTGACAGACATCGTTAGAGTCCTGCAAATCAAGTATAACTATACAAGACTCGAAGTTGCCACTCTGGTCTACAACAAAAACTTGAAGATTTATCATTTCAGCTACTCCGTTAGTCAGGTCATCACAACCGAACTCAAGGGAATTCAGTGGGAAAGCTGATTCTACTGGAGATACGAATGAAAAAGTCAGTGAATCTGTCCCATCGCAACCACCTTCACTCTTAAGATCAAAATCTGAAGCTGAAACTACAGCAGAACCTAGATCACTAATTGTCCAAGTGATAGAAGACAGACAAATAGGAAGTGGTGGACGATCACCTTTAATGATGAATGGGAAAGTACAACTGGTAGGTTGTCCTTGGCACTCATTGTAAGCTGTAAAAGTAACAGAATGCTCTCCTACTGGATAACTTCCACCTGCTGAAGTTCCAGTTCCTGTAAGGTCTTCTGTTCCATCAGAATCTGCGTCTATTGACCACTCTACTACAGAACCAGTACTACAAGCATCACTTATAAATATATCTAAATCTATTTCACCTCTACAAGTATTATCACTAACTGAAATCATACTCATATCTGGACAGGTCAAAGTAGGCATACCTGAATTCCTTACACTAATATTTTGTGTAAATGTGATGCTAAATCTATCAGGATAAGCTGCATCGAATCTGCACCAGTCTACTATCAACCAAGTTCTTACTATTGTATGACATACGCCAGGTTGCGTACTTGTGATTGGGTTTGAATCTTCGTAGGTAATTCCAAGATTGATACAACCAAAATCTTTGGTCGTTTCTGGGAATCCTGTTATTGAAGGATCTAAACTGTTACCATCACAAAGGTCTATTGATGTATTTGCCGGTCTGGTAAAATCACCATCTTCAAGTGTTGCAGAAATATTGTTTCCTTCTACTGTAATTTTCTGATTACATGTTCTTAGGACATTTCCTGCATTGTCTTTTATTGTGATTGTTCGTAGTATTTCTCCCATTCTGCATGACACATCAAAATCATCAAGATTAAATGTTTCGCCATCAATAGAAAAAGTAATATTACAACCATCTACACCAGACGCAGATCCTATAAGTGCAGGATCTCTAAAATCATCTTCACAATCTATAGTAACATCAGCTGGACAAGATAAGATAGGCACAGATGGGTCTGCTACACAGACTCTGCTAGAACATATACTCGAATTGCCATCATCATCCATAACTCTTAATAGGACGTCTATCGTGTCTCCAAGATCTGAGCAACAGAAATTTACTCTATCCCCAAAGGTAGTTCCTCCTCCACAAGAATGAGATGCTACTCTTCTTGCTTCAAAAGAAGTAACAGAACCACAAGCATCGAAACTGTGATCATCAAAAGTCTCAGCCATTGCAGCTGCTGTTCCATCTGGACCTAAAGATATTTTTGTGAATCCTTCACATATTGCGGTAGGTCTAAGATTGTCAGATACTTGAATTTCGAAAAAACAACAATTGACAAAATCAGGCACCTCTATAGATGGATCTTGTTCATCATTTATCTGAGCACCGTTCCCACAATCGTCAGTAAAACAATATCTGACCCAAACAGCTTGCTCTACTAATTGAGGCAAAGTGAATAGACTATCAGGTCCCATTGGCACTGGTTGGTATGGTCCTAAAGCTGGCTGATCTGTACCAGGTATAGCAGGTAGGAATTCTACTACCAAAGTATATGGTTCTGAACAGTCCAATACAAATGCTGGTGCGGAACTGTTATCTATAGTTCCGAATGGATCTAATACAACCTTGGCACTACAAGTAGAACCTATAGCTGGAAAGAATACAGTATCCTGAGGGCAACTTGTAATTGGAGGTAGATTATCTATAACCTTTACAACCTGACCATCGGTTTCACTTGCTCCAGTACACCAATCTATCACAAACCAATCTCTCAAGAATTTTTGCTGAGCACCACAGGTTTCTGTTATTATATCAGTAAAGGTGTACATAATATTTGGACACTGAACTCCCATTGGTAATCCTAGAGCCTCAGGAGAGGTGTTAGGAAAATCACAATTTGAATTCAGGATATGAATAGTGTCTTCTGGAAAAACAACATCTTTTACATCAAACTTGAGGATATTAAACCTCTGTTGACAAGTTGAACTATTTCCAGCTCCGTCTGTAGCAGTCCAGGTTCTTATGATACTTCCTGAGAAAGGTCCAGTACATTGTATACCAGAATCTTCATCCATATGTGTAAGTGTTACATCTGAGCATGATGAAGCTATCATAGGATTTATAACCCCAACTCCCATTACAAAGTCTTCACAAGTAATATCTGATTCACCCAAGCCAAACTCTGCTCCTGCAACACAATCTTGGAATCTTGGGCCTACTTTATCTTCCACATTAATATATCCCCAACAACTTACACCACAAGGGACTAAGGTAACGGCTGCCATTAATGACATTCCGACATGCGTTTCGTTAACTTGTATACAGCCGCTAGGCAAAGTTAAGCCTGTGCTTGTTCCCGTTGCATCTGTTAAACTGAAACTATAATCATCAGCAGTAAAACCTGGAACAGAATTTTCAAGCATCAGACCAAAACATAACTCTGCTACACAAGCATCGTTAGTCGAGATATTTATACTATTGTTACAAGCTAAGCTTACCTCATCACATTGTGCAGATGCTGCATATGATACTAAGGTAAGTAGTGACACATAGATAAATAAGTGCATAATAGACCCGCCAATCTTTCTCCATTTTGAAGTACTGATTCCTTGATCATTCATCGCAGACTGGTTATTTATTGATTGATAATTTTTCGTAAAATTCATTTTCTCTGATTTCGGTGTTATCCTAAACTCTCTTATTTTAATACTATCATCTTTCTAGTTACCGTCTGGTTTCCAGAAGTTAATTGATAATAAACTACACCTGTCGTACCTATTTGGTCACTCGTAACTTCTATCTTGTTGTAGCCAGCATTATAGAATTTCTCTGACTTATTGATAAGCTTTCCATTCACATCCGTAAGAGTCAATGATACATTTGCTGCTTTAGTCAGAGTAAATGCAATGACTGTTTTGTCTTTGAATGGGTTCGGCATATTCTGATCCACCGTAAACAAAGAACTTGTAGTTGCTTCTGTAAACTTGATAGCTCTAGTATGCATCTTACCATCTACTTCTGTGTAGATCTCAGGAGCAAGTAGATTGTTACTCGCTAAAGAAACATTGTCTCCTTTTAGTAAGAACTCCACTAGTATATCTCCTTCAGTGACTGAAAGTCCATCAAGGTTATTATAACTCAACTTTATTATACCAACATCTAGACCATCCCATGCAATATTACTGTCTTCCAGATCTAAAACCATAGGAACAACTGCCAGTAGATCTTCAGAGTCAAAATCGAAGCTCATCTGATTACCAAACAATTCTACATCTTGAGTCGCAATAACTTGGATTCTTGTATTGCCTTTGTCAGTTATGGTTTCTACCAATTCTAATTCAATATCATCGTTATTGCTAGGCACTCCTGCTTCAGGCGAATCATTTACAACTGCTGATAAGTTAACATCACCGATTTTTACACCTATGAAATCTGCACCAGCTACGTCTTGGCTGAAGTTGAGTACTTCCCGATTTTCATCAAATGGCCAAGGATATGTTGGATCAACAAAAGTTTGACTTGAGTTGACAAATTTCCATGAATCATTCTGAGGTAATTCTATGTAGATACCTAGTATCAGTTTTCTTAGTTCTACCAGATCCAAACCATCTATTCTTTGAGAATTATTGACATCGGCTGCAATCAACTTGTAAGGACTATCTAGAGCCTCTATTCCCAAGATGTGTCTCTGAATCATAATAAGGTCAAGTGTGGAAACACCATTCAGGTAATTGTCATTCTTTTCAGGAGACAATTGGTAATCATAGTACATAAGTACTTGCTCGAACGCATAGTCACCATCATCTGACCTGTCTATCACAGGGCCAGCCATGAATGAAGACATAAGGCTTACTGCAGCACCATCTATCATTTTATCGTCCTCTGTTCTTATCTGTCCTTCTATCTGAGCCACAGGTCTTGTACCTCCACAAATATTCAGGTTGTCTTGGACAAAGATATTAGCCATACAAGAAGACACATTCCCACTTTCATCTATGACATATAACACAACTGGTGTTAAACCAATATCGTTACAATCAAGCGTCATAGAAGTTGTTCCTGGAGTCTGAGTAAAACTTAATGACACTGAAGAACAATCGTCTGTACTTGCTAAGTTATCATTAGTTCCTAAATCTATATCATTTGCCCATATCTGAACACCTGCTTCAGTGCTAATAGGTACTGTAAGCTCACTGTGACAATAAGGGACTGGTGATGTATCATCAGTTACAGTAAATGAACTTGTACATGTTCCTTCATTACCACAGGCATCTCTCAGTGTGAAAGTCACAGAATGTGTGCCGATTGCAAAAATACCATCAGCAACATTTCCTTGTCTCACTGCACTAGAGCCATCTATAGTATGTGACCATACAGTACTGCTTGTACAAGCATCGCCCATTCCCAATGTTGCTTCTAGTCCAGATACTGCTTTCTCACAGTTAAGCAGTGGACCAAAGCTTGGTGCACTTGGGCAGTTTACTGTAGGTATTGTATTATTCTCTAATTTGATTACTTGATCAAAAGTGTAGATAACAGATGGATTACACCAATCTACTACTGACCAAGTTCTTACCAACTTCTGACAAGCTTCTTCTACAATTGGGAAAAGCAGATCAGCATGGTTGGCAACAACATTACTACAAGACTTTTGTACAAAAGTAGGCATCTGACTTCTTGCTGGAAGGCTAAGAGGATCCAAGCCCTCAAGTGTACAACCACTAGTCAATGTAGCATCCTCAGGCCAAGTGATATCACTTTCTGTAAATGGATCTAGGTTACTAAATGTAATTCTCTGGCTACAAGTATTAACTCCTGCATTTCCATTATTATCTTCTACTGTCCATGTTCTTGTAAATGAACCTATTCCGCAATCATCTCTTGGGTCAGAAGACATAGAACCAGAAATCACCGGTGCACCACATTCAAAATCAGTAGCAGTAGGAGCTCCAAATCTAGAGTTAAGACCCGCCATACTGAAATCCACAGTAGCATTACAACTTACAGTTACATCATCTGGGCAACTCGTAAATTCTGGAGCTATATAATCTCTTACTTTTACATTAACCATACAGAAATTATGGTTTCCAAAATTATCTATGACTCTTAACATCATCATAGTTTCTTGTCCTGCATCATTGCAGCAGAACTTCTCTTGTTGTGTCCATCCACATCTATCCTCAAATTCTACAACATATCTAGCTGGTCGATTTACTATTGATCCTATTGCATGATAATCATCAGCAGTATAGAAAGCTACTTGAGTATCTAGCCAAGCCTCTTCTCCTGCTGAGTCAAAGGCTACTAATCCACCATCCAATGCTTCAGAATAGCTTGCTGCAAATCTTCCAGCAATATCATCTCTAGATAAGTAGTAATAATGACCACCAAATTCTCCTAAGAATATCATGAAGTCAAAATGTCTAAGTTCACAATCATCATCAGAACTACAAGCAGATGCACAAGAACTCTGATCCATTCTTTGGATGACAGTCTGGTAGATACCACAATTATCAAAAGAGTGGTCATCAAATGTTGCTGGTCCTGCAAAGGCACAACCATCTTCATTTAGTGCTACTATATTATTTAGATCACAAGCTGGTATCGGTTGTTCGTTATCATCAAGACTTGCTTCCAGTATACAACCTGTGGTAGGTATTGGTGTACCACATTCATCGGTAACAATATATCTCACCCATATAGAATCAAAAGCAAAATCAATATTCTCTATTACTATTGGCTCATCTATATCCTGAGAAGTATTCGTTACGCCTTCAGTGATAAATTGATTTACATCAAATACATCATTAACATAGTTGTAGCTTACAGTATATCTTACCGGAAGGCAACCCCCTACTACAATTGGAGGAGGTATTGTTAGGCTACCTGTACATTCGTGTACATCACTTGTAAAGACTTGGTCTTCAGGTGCAATACAAACAGGATTAGACTGATTTTCCAAAGTAATAATTTGTGTATGTTTAGTTTCTTCTTGCTGACATTCGTCAAAGACTGTCCAGTTTCTGAGAATTTTTCTTGCTTGTCCACAACCCGGAAGTACTGTATCTGTATATCCAATTATTTGAAGATTAGAACACAATAAGCCTGTAGGTCTTCCAGTACAATCTGGTGAAGGATTGCCATTCTCATCCAAGGTGTACATGTCACAAGGCAATTCGTCAGGGTTACTTTCATTACAGGCATCTAGCGAGCCACAATTAGAATCTAACGACTGATCTAAAGCTGAATCCCAATTCTTAGGGAACTCTATAGCGTCAGACATTAGGGTCGCAACTGATAGTTCTACAGAACAAGAATGTGTACCTCCATTAGTTTGATCTACAATAGTCCATGTTCTTGTTATATTCTGTATCGCTGCACAGTCATCTGAATTGTTGACATCATTGACGGTCATTATAACATCACTACAGTTATCATGTCCGCTTACTAACCAACTGTTATTGCTCGCATTGAATATACCTGTGACATCCATATCAAATACTGGTAAGCCAACTATATCATCGAAACTTGAGAAATCATCTACTTCAAAACATAAAGTAGAAATAGGTCCATCTGGACATTCCAAAGGTGTAACTGATTTATCTTCTACTGTTAAGTTACCCCAACAGCTATTCGCACCACAGATTTGCTCAACAGATACAGTAAGTGTTTCACCTAGGTTGTCTTCTGTGATAGCACCTGTGATAAGATTTCCACTTGCGTCAG
>CAZKXO010000167.1:6027-8156 GCA_964556525.1 uncultured Saprospiraceae bacterium | reverse complement strand
TTCCACGGCTGGGTGAGTAACCTCGTAGGCTCTTCCATATCATCTATAGTAATTTTAGTAGCCTGAAATGGTGTATTGCTGCTGGAGTTTTTATTTAGAAAAGTGAAATACATTTTATCTTCTGAAAATGTGACCTTTTGCATCTCACAACCATTAGAAAATCTAATGACATCCTGATCTATTTCGTAACTTTCAAAATACCTGGTCGAGACTCTTTGGGGACCGATAGAACCACGGTCATCTATAAGTACTTGATTGCCTTCCATAAATTCTAGAAACATAAGACCCGTAGGGACAGTTATATCCCAATGTCCAATAAGCTTTGTATCAGATATGCTCCTGTTACTCGACGAAGGAAGTTCTTCCTCTAGAGAACAAGTGCTCATAAGCAGAAGTAGACAAGCTAATGAGAGAAGCTTGAGTATATTCATGAGTTCGGTTATCAGTTATTGCTAGTCAGGCAATAAAAAAACTATTTAAAAATAGTACGTCCATGTATAACTAAGAAAGGACTGAATAGATTATTGTGGAAGTGACTAGTTCTTTACATTTAACGCAAGTTGTTATGGATATTTTCGATCAGTAGAATCCAATAGGAAGCTACGAACTGCAAGACAACATGGAACAACCTACTTTGTGTCTCGCCCACTCAGGTCTTTTGGCAAACCATTTTTCATTCTCTGGTTGCTCGTCGTAAGGTTTTTTCAGTAAGTGGTAGAGCTCGTCTATTTTGGTATAGTCGCCTTGGTCAGCGGCGTCAATGGCTAGTTGTGCCATATAATTTCGGAGGACATATTTGGGATTGGCTTGTTTCATGATTTTTTCTCGGTAAATGTCATCTATTGCCTCTTGCTGTAAGCGGAACAAGTACAGACTCAACCACTCTTTCCACTGAGCTGTGATTGTGACGTCCAGTTTTTCTACTTCATAAAAAGCTGGCTTGAGATACTCCAGTGCTGCGTCAGAAGTACTCTGTTTATTTAGTTGTGCCAATAGGCGGAAAAATATTGTCATATCTGTTTCTATCAGCTCCAGTGTTTGTTCTAGTTGTGAAATGAGCGCTACATCAGCTCGATTCTTTGTGATCAGTCCCAACTTGGCGGAGAACATTTCGATTTTTGCAACGACAAATTTGGACTGAAAATTCTGTAGTATTTCTTCTAGTGGTTTGGCTGCATTAATGAGTGGAAAAAGAGCATTGGCCAGTTGATATAAATTCCAATGAGCAACAGCAGGTTGATTGCCGTATCGATATCGCTTGTGCTGACGGTCAGTCGTATTTGGTGTCCAGCCAGTATCGTAGCCCTCTAGCCAACCATAGGGACCATAATCTATAGTCAAGCCAAGGATAGACATATTGTCGGTATTCATTACCCCATGTACAAAGCCTACTCTTTGCCAGTCTACAATCATACGCAGTGTCTTGGTCGCTACTGCCCTAAAGAACTCTAGATACTTTTCTGCGCCTTCAGATTTTATTTCAGGGAAAAAATACTTGATGGTGTAGTCAGCTAGTTTTTTCAAATTTTCTTCATCACCTCTGGCTGCAAAAATCTGGAAATTGCCAAAACGTATAAAAGTAGGAGCGACCCTACAGACTACAGCACCCTTTTCCATTTCAGAATTACCATCGTACATGATATCTCTCAAGACTTCATCCCCAGTGAGGCAAAGTGATAATGATCTGGTGGTAGGCACTCCCAGGTGAAACATGGCTTCACTTAGGAGATGCTCTCTGATAGATGACCTAAGCACTGCTAGTCCATCTGCTGTACGAGAATAAGGTGTCGCTCCTGCACCCTTAAGTTGTAAGGACCATCGCTGGTTATTGTGTAGTAGTTCGCCCAGATTGATTGCTCTGCCATCTCCAAGCTGTCCTGCCCAGTGTCCAAACTGGTGTCCACCATAACACATCGCATAAGGCTGGCTATCGGCGATAATTTTGGCTCCAGAAAATATATCCAGGAAGGCCTTGCTGCTCGCCTCTTGCTCAGTAAGTCCGAGTGACTGCAGCATTTCGGCAGAACTATGCAATAAAACTGGTGCTGAAGGTACACGTGGTGTTACATAAGAGAAACAAGCTTGTTCGACTTGTCGTCTGGTGTTTTCGAGCTGAGGATCAGATGGCA
>CAZKXO010000167.1:0-5927 GCA_964556525.1 uncultured Saprospiraceae bacterium | reverse complement strand
GCGGATGAAATTGGCAAGCGTATGGGATCGAGGTTGCAAACCTCGACCATCGGAGTTATGACTACTGAAGAAATTGGCAGGCGTATGAGTTCGAGGTTGCAAACCTCGACCATCGGAGTTACGACCTTCGAAGGTAGACTGGTATATTTTTAGGAGTTTTATGAAACTTGGATGAGCCTAAAGCATCTGGCCAGACAAACGTGGAGTGAGACGAACGGCAACATGTAGGATACACCTGCTTGTATCAATCTTTATTAAGCTGATCCTCTATTCTATTAAATTCCTGCCACTGACTATAAGAATACATTGGACTCCAGTCGTAAATTAAATAATGCAAAGAGTCATTTCGGAAAACAAGTCTTCCAACATTTTTTTTATTAGTTGTTCGGGGTCTTTTTTTAGAGCCGTCAATATATATTCCTAATGCATTTTTATAAGGAAAGGCAGCTGATTTATTCAACCTTTTATATGACCCGTTCCATTCAAGTTCGACATCATCTATTGTTGTATCACTGGTTAGAACATAGTTCCCTAGGGTAATTTTAGTAGTTGTGTTCTCTTTGAAATTTACTCTATGTAAAAATACTGTATCCAGATATTTTTTGAAATAAACATTTTGCGATTCTTCCACATTAATACAATCAAAATAAAATTTACCTTGTCTGTGATACACAGGTTTGTAGCTGCAAGAGTCCACTATATTATATTCATTGCCATAAAAAAGCTTGAATTCACTAAATGAAGTGATAAACGGATAAGTATTTATTGTAGCATTATAGAAATCAATACTTCTGTCTTCAGATATTCCAGCTTGTCTACTTCCACAGGCAGAAAATATGACGAGTGCATATACAAATATTATATTCACTTGTAGGTGTACTCTTTTATAGCAGCTCATGTTTCTAAGATAGATAATTTGTATAGAAGTTTAGAGCAAACAGCGAAAGCATATAGCATATGCATTACAATCCAGACGAACGGCGGTTCTAATCATCATGAAATTCTTAAAACTAAATAGAATGAAAATTCCTCAATTTCTTTACTTCTTTGATACAATAGAGATATGCGCAAGTAACAACTATCTGGTTTGCTAAAATGAACTCCCATTCCAAGTCAAATACTAATATATAAATTAGGAAAAACACTAGACTAACTATGAAATATAGCACACCATTATTTAATTGCCAATAATATATGACTAACCCCATTAGCACCAATGCCAGTATATAATATGGACAAAGTGCCATAACAATCCATAACCAAATCATAAGAAAGTGAATCACTGAGGCACCATCAGGCTTTTCGACAACTATAAAACAAAGTATTGTAAGCGCGATAGATACCAAAAGCATTAAAAATAATACTCTTGCTATCATCAATAAAGATGGCACTAGAATCTGGTTCCTAATTTGAAACATGTTCACAATCTATTTATTCTACTACTGGTAAATTTAAAATTCTTCTTCTATTTTATTCCAATCGGGTCTATTAAAAACAATTAATTTAGCTTAAGACATTTTTGTATCTTCATTTTGTAACCCTTAGTACACAAAACTGATTTATGCCTGAAAACAAACACAAAGAGAATCATACATCCAATCTTAAATATTACCTAAGAGAAATTATTATTGTTTCGATAGGCATACTGATTGCTTTTGGCATAAATACTTGTTCTTCCAATCTTTCAAAGTCAAAAAATTACAGAGAGTACAAGAAAAGTCTGATCGCAGATTTAGACGAAAATCTGAAAAACATTGACAACGTATTGCAAGCTCAAAAAAAGAAAGTTTCTGATCTAAACTTGTTTGTACATATGATAGGAGAAACCAAGCTGGAAATAGATTCCATAAGTGAGATTCTATATACTCAAAGAAAAAGTCCAACTTTCTTTCCTGTGAAAGGCACCTTCGAAGCTTTGGTTTCCCAAGGAGAAATACAATCATTCAGTACAGCCTTCAAAAGGGAGCTTTTTAATTTATACAATACAACTTATGAAAGAACCGAATATAACGGGGAGTTGTATGACCAGATCTATGTGGATGTGTATGACAAAGAAATACATGACCTAATGGATTTGCAGGAAAAGAAAATTACGGACCTGGAAAAATTAAAATCGCCTCAACTGCTAAAAAATATTCTATTAATCATAGATGAAGCTGAGTCGTATATTACTCTCCTCCATAAATGTAAAGCAGAAAGTGAGAAGCTTCGTGAGATGATAGTCTAGTAGGATTTAGTTGTTAAGAGCTTTCCTCTTCTCTAAAATACAATTGTAGTTCTAAGCTGTTGATTCCCGCAAGATTTTCGTCACGAGAGTACTGTCCTATTTCAAAATGGTAGGTGCCAGATGAAGGAAATCTAAAATTCTCTAACAAGTAGACTTTGCACTTACAATCATCACCAGAGCAATTGCCCACCCATTGTCCTTTGTTGTCTGCAAGGTCTACAGAGAGTAATTCTTCCTGGGAGTTCTGGTCTGGGAACTTGGTAATGATTTTGAAGTAGATGTTTTCGTAACTGTAGCTTTGGTTATGATCTATGATAAGATGCAGGTCGTAGGCAGATTCCAAATCCTCTATCACTGGCGAAAAAACAACACGTTCATCTGTTGTCCACTTGGTACTGTTCAGTTCTACCAGCTCGGAGAAGTGTGGTGTCGGGCCACAAGAAGCAAGAAATAAGACAGTGAATAGATAGAACCATCTCATTACTCGAAGTAGTCTTTCATACGTGCAAAAAATCCTTTCTGATCTTTTCCTGATTGTGGCTGGAAGTTGGGAGAGTTTCTCATTTGTTCTAGCATTGCTTTATCTTCCTTGGATAAAGTCTTAGGTGTCCAGATATTTACATTGATAAGCTGATCACCTTTCTTTCCATAATTCTGCACTGCAGGAATCCCTTTACCTCTCAGTCTGAATATCTTGCCCGCGGGAGTACCCGCAGGGATAGTTATCTTAACCTTTTTACCTAGTGTTGGCACCTCTACAGAAGTACCAAGTGCCGCATCTGCAAAATTCAAAAAGAGGTCATACATAATATTCTGTCCATCTCTGCTGAAGTGCTCGTGTTCTTTTTCTTCTATGGCTATAAGTAGATCACCAGAAGGCCCACCATTTTTTCCAGCGTTTCCTTTGGCCCTCATGGACAACTGCATACCTTCTTCTACTCCCGCAGGAATATCTATTTCTATAGTCTCCTCACCCATTTGTCTCCCATCACCTCTACAGCTGTTACACTTACTGGTAATCTGATTTCCAGATCCATTACAGGTAGGACATACGGTAGTAGACTGCATCTGCCCTAGGAAAGTAGATTTCACCTGTCTTACATAACCTGATCCACCACAGGTCCCACAGGTAGAAACCGCCTTGCTGTCTTTTGCGCCTGAGCCACTACAGGTATCACAGGTGGCTTGCTTTTTGACTTTTATCTTTTTGGTGACGCCTTCGGCTATTTCTTCCATAGACAGGCTGACCTTGATTCTCAGGTTAGCACCTTTTTGGCCAGCGCTTCTCCTAGCTCTAGATCCTCCGCCAAAAAAGCTTTCGAATGGACTACCACTGTCTCCGAAGATGTCACTGAAATTGGCAAAGATATCCTCCATGTTCATACCACCGCCACCGAAACCAGCCTGTGGGTCTACACCTCTATGCCCATAGCGATCATAGCGTGCCCGTTTCTGCTCGTCACTAAGAATCTCGTAAGCCTCAGCTGCTTCCTTAAACTTATCTTCGGAAGCTTTGTCCCCTGGATTCTTATCTGGATGGTATTTCATCGCTACCTTACGATAAGCTTTCTTTATCTCCTTAGCCTCAGCGGATTTAGCAACGCCGAGCACTTCGTAATAATCTCTTTTTGCCATAGTTATGTTATCTGTCAGACTTACTTGCCTACCACCACTTTGGCAAACCTAATTATCTTATCATTGAGGGAATACCCTTTTTCTACAGTGTCTATAATTTTGCCTTTCATCTCTTCAGAAGGCGCAGGAATCTCTGTGATAGCTTCATGTAATTCAGGATCGAATACTTCGCCGGTCGTTTCCATCGGCTGGACTCCCATGTTGCTCAGCACGGCATAGAGTTTATTATATACCATGAGTACGCCATCACTAAGTTGTTCATCAGAGCTATCATCTTCAGCGCTCTTCTTAGCTCGATCAAAATCGTCTAACACAGGAAGAATCTTGTTGATGGTATCCTGTCCAGCCGTTTTCAGTAGATCTAATCTTTCACGCATGTTGCGCTTCTTGAAGTTTTCGAACTCTGCAAACAGTCTGAGATACTTGTCTTTCCCTTCCGCAACTTGAGTTTCCAGTTCCGCGATTTGCTCCTTTGAAGAAGGCTTTTTTGCTTTTTTCTTGGATTTTTTAGGCTTTTCTGCTTGCTCTTCGGCATTAACTTCTTGCTCTTGAGTCTCGTCACTCATATTCAGTTTCTTTTTCAATTTATTTATCAAACCCTTTGCCATGCGATATATACAGCCATTTTGGCAGAACTAGTTCAGAAATACTGTCATAATTAATCAATCAAACGAAGATAGTCGTTCTTTATCGAACAGAATTGCAATTTACATTTTAACATATTAAAGTTCTTGACTGATATCAAGGTGGCAAAATGAACTCTAAATGTAGCTTCTGCCTTAAAAACCCTAAAAACATCAACTATTTGGATAAATGGTCTAGGACTAGACAAACCATTAACTAAACGCTTCTTTAGAATTATTTGCTTTGATTATACAAGACAATTTGAGCAGTAGTTCCACATTTAGAGAAACTATAGGAATAATAGCTTGTTATCTTTGAAGAATGTTCAAAAACCAAGCCCCGCTACCCTCCTTTTAAAACATGACTCTACATACTAGAATATTAGGGCTACTGATATTGGCCTTTTCGCTGACAATGAATGTGTATATCTGCACAAGAGACCACAGGGGAAATAAGTGGAACCGTCTATGATGAAAAAGGAGAATTGCTAGCCTATGCCACTGTTACGGCAACAGATACTGGAACCAATGCCAGCTATAGCGTCTACTCTCAAGAAAATGGAACTTATCAGTTCCACAACCTGACACCATCGCATTATATTATAGAAGTTATGTATGTGGGTTACAAGTCTATGCACTCTGCCCCACTTAGAGTGAAACTAGGCCAAGAGGTAATATACAATACAACTCTATTCCCTGATTCTCAAGAAATAGGTCAAGTCACCATAGCCGCAAGCAGAACAATTAAAGATGGATCTGGCTATGCAGTGGGAACGAACCTCATAGAAGATATTCCCGTGATCTTTCGAAGTATACAAGATTTATCGAGAATCAATCCTCAGAACAATCTCAATTCCTTTGGTGGAGCCAGCCACAGATTTAATAATCTAAATATAGATGGTGTAGCCAGTAACGACATCATAGGTTTTCAGGAACCAGCAAGTGGTGCAGCTGGATCACAAGCGAGCGGCACACCTGGTAGTTTGTCCAAATCTCAACCAATAGGATTTGGAGCAATCAAAGAGTTGTCCATAAAGCTGACACCTTTTGACCTAAGTCTAGGAAATTTCAGTGGAGCTAATATAGATATTGTCACAAAGAACGGAACCAACAGTTTCGAACATAGTGTCTTTGGCTTTGGCAACAATCAAGCTACTCTAGGCAGACGCTTGGATGGTAATGAAATTACAAGAACAGATTTTTCTGATTATCAGCTAGGTTTTAATTCTGGTGGCCCTATAATCAAAGACAAACTGTTTTATTTTACCAATGTAGATTTACAAAAGCAGTCACCCCTTTAGCTAATGCACCAGATACTCCTGAGTCTGATATTTCACTGGAAGATGTAACAAGAATCAGAGCACATCTAGTAGATAATTTTGGTTATGATCCAGGAGCTTTCCAAGAAGCTTCTAACACAGTACAAAGCACCAAGATATTTG
>CAZKXO010000166.1:0-8158 GCA_964556525.1 uncultured Saprospiraceae bacterium | reverse complement strand
CAGTTGAACACTTTCACGGCGGACGGTACCGCAATGATCAGTGTGAAGATTACAAAGAAGTTAGACAAGAAAGGATTAACACCTGACATGAACATGTGATGTGCCCATACAATAAAAGCCAAAAATCCTATTGCTAATATAGAAATAACCATTGCCTGATAACCAAATATTGGTTTTCTAGCATGTACTGACAATACCTCAGAAACAATGCCCATAGCAGGCAATATTATAATATAGACTTCAGGGTGCCCAAGGAACCAGAATAAATGCTGATACAAAATTGGGCTACCACCTACTCTATCAAGGGCCTGGCCTTCTATAAATATTTCACTTAAGAAGAAACTCGTACCGAGTCCTCTATCAAACATGAGCATGAAAAATCCAGAGGCCAATACTGGGAATGATAATACACCAAGTATCGCTGTTACGAAAAATGCCCACATAGGTAGTGGCATTCTGAACATCGTCATTCCTTTTGTTCTCAGGTTAAGTATCGTTGTTATATAGTTTATACCTCCTAATAAGGCAGAAACAACAAATAAGGTCAAACTCACCAACCACAAAGTCATACCTGTCCCCGATCCATCGGAGGCTTGGGGTAAGGCACTAAGCGGTGGATAGGCTGTCCATCCTCCAGAGAAAGGTCCAGTACTCAAAAACAATGAGTAAAACATTACTGCACTCGCCAAGAAGAAGAACCAGTAAGACAACATATTAAGGAAAGGTGAGGCCATATCTCTGGCACCAACCTGTAAAGGAATCAAGAGATTACTAAAGGTACCACTTAGTCCTGCTGTCAATACAAAGAAGACAAGAATAGTACCGTGCATCGTAACTAAGGAATAATAGAATTCTGGTGATAGAGATCCAATACCTTCTCCGTTTACAACTATCCATTTGCCAAGAATTGGTTTAAGCCATTGTAAATCAGCTTCTGGAAATCCTAATTGCAACCTAAAGACAATAGACATTGCTGCCCCAATTATCGCCCAAAAGATTCCTGTTATCAGAAATTGTCTTGCGATTATCTTATGGTCCATACTGAAGATATAGTGACCAATAAATCCAGATTGGTATTTATCCCCATGATGATGCTCATGAAAATGATCATCATAACCTTGCTCTTGTATCAAAACCTCAATTGGGTCATTTGGATTTACATCTACGTGTGCCATGATGATATTATTTAGATATAATTTTTAATTCGGTTCTTCGATTAACTTGACGGCCTTCTGGTGTTTCGTTTGTTTCTATAGGGTTGTTTTCCCCATATCCACGGGCAGTCATATTTCCAGTATTAACACCTTTTGTTCTTAAGAAGTTAAGTACAGTTTGTGCTCTGTCCTGAGATAGTATCTGGTTGCTTCCATCATCTCCCTGACTGTCAGTATGTCCTCCCAACTCTACTCTCACATTACTATTAGATTTCAGCAAGGTAGCCCATTCGCTAAGCTCATACTTAGACTGATCTTGTAGAAGGGAAGATCCTGTTTGGAAGAAAACATTCTTAAGATTTATTATCGTTTGTCCTTCTGCTGCGAGTGCATTAGTGAATTCTTCTTTGACTTCTTTGGATCGCATAGCGATTTCCTGATCTAACAATTGTCCTCTATATGGATCGTTCTCCGTGTTTCGGACATTTGACATATAGTATGATGTTTGCTCAGTAAGCCATGCTTCGTATTCTTCTTGAGAAACAATTTTTACAATTTTTCTCATAGAATAGTGCCCCTTTCCACATAATTCGGCACAAGCCAACTCAAACTGAAAATCTTCCCAACGTGTTCCACTATCTGGATCAGTAGGATCACTAGGCATATTCCATTCGGGATAGTCCTTTAGTCCCTGCTTATATTCTTCAGTGGTCATGGTAGGTGTAAATACAAAATGTGTAGGTAGCCCAGGAACTGCATCCATCTTCACTCTAAAATGAGGTAGATAGAAGTTATGCAATACATCTCTTGCATTAATTCTTACTCTAACTTTTTTTCCTACAGGTAACCATATCTCACTTGCTACGAAATCATCCACATTTTTCAAGTCTGTCCAATCTTGCCCCAAAGGATTATTTCCCAAATCAATTTTTCTAAAATCTTTGGTCCCCAATTTTCCATCTGGTCCAGGATATCTTATATCCCAAGCAAACTGATACCCTGTTGCTTCTATCTCGATATGATCTTCTCCTGGCTCTATATCAGCCATTACATTATTCCAAATATTCAATCCTCTTACGACGAGGAAAATAAGAACTATAGTAGGTATTACTGTCCAGATCAATTCTAGCTTAGTACTGTGAGGAAAGAAAGTTGCTTTCCTGTTTTTATCATCTCTGTACTTGTAGCTAAACCAGAACAAAGCAATATGTGTCAAAACAAATACGATACCTGTAAAGAAAAGTGTGACATTGAAAATGCTATCCAAGTCACCTCCATGGGCTGAAGCAGCACCGTTGGGTCCATAACCTAACATTACATTTCTGTACATCCAGGCTGAATAAACACAGAAAACCAAGAAGCCAACAAGAAACACAAGAAAATAGAATCCAGTTCTATTATTCTTTTGCAACTCTACTTCTTCCTCTCCTCTAATCTTGGCAGATAACTCTGATACACGTCCTAGCTGCACGACGATTACCGCGAGAAGAACTACAATCAATATGGCTACTAAACCTATCATTTATCTTAAGTTATATTGTGATCTAAGTATGGTGATGAACACTTTCTTGTAAATAAGGATCTGTGTCACTGGTCAAGCTTGCACTTGCAACTCTATTCAATACGAAATACAAGAACAGGCAAAGGAATCCTAAAAAGGCCCCTAGTTCTAAGAACCCAGGGAAAGTAAAACCTAACTCGAAAGGCAAGCCAGATGCATGATCTCCTGCTGCATGTAAGGCATCATGTCCTGCGCCGTGAGCGGCATCATGTCCTCCATGCACGGCTCCATGAGCGGCATCATGTCCATGTCCATCACCGTGACCATGTCCGTGACCTGCTGCCTCATGAGCTGTATGTCTAACACCAGGTCTGATCATCAAAAAGAAATCTAACCAGTGTCCTACTAAAACCAATCCTGCTGCAAAGCCCAATGATCCCATCTTTCGCTTAGTATCATTTCTCATCAAAATGAAAAACGGTGCGATGAAGTTTATAAGGATATTTAACCAAAAGAGGGCATTGTAATTATCCACTCTTTCTCTGAAGTAAATTGTTTCTTCACCTACATTGGCATACCAGATAAGCATGTACTGAGAAAACCAAACATAAGTCCAGAAAATACTGAAAGCGAAAAGGAATTTTCCTAAATCGTGAAAGTGCTCTGTAGTTACATTTTTATAATAGCCTTGACCCTTCAAGAATAAGAGAATCAAAATTGTCAAAGCAATCATAGATACAAACCAACTTGCTC
Source organism: uncultured Saprospiraceae bacterium (assembly GCA_964556525.1). GTDB lineage: Bacteria > Bacteroidota > Bacteroidia > Chitinophagales > Saprospiraceae > RFSX01. Next base: position 4,750 of record CAZKXO010000166.1, on the reverse strand, counting down.
CTGTATACCAGGCAAACATCGTACTGTACCAATGTGCATCTATAGACATTATCCATTGCCACACAACGAAAGCACTTCCAAACCCTGCCAGAGGTAAAAAGAGTGCAGCCCATTTTCTTTTACTATAATGATAGCTGAAATCTCCTGCCGCTGATGCATCTTCTTCAGCCAAGGATAAAGAACGGATACGCATAACTATAAAAGTCCATATCACCATCAGTATCATACTACCGATGAGATATACATACTTATTTAGAAAGCCTGCTTTACCTGCAATAAGTTTATCGTAGTTAGCATTCCCGACTTCGGTAATACCTTCAAAATTCCAATGATAGAGATGGTTCCAACCCATAAGATTAGAGAGCCCCATAATAAACATGAGGACACAACCTATTATGAGAAACAAAGACATAGCTTCCCATACCCTCTTAAATACTACATACCATCCAGCCCAAGCCGTAATAGATACTGACATAAAAAATGCGGCCATAAGACCTATGCCTGTAAAGAAGGCAGCATTATGCAGAAAGTTGGCCCAAAAACGTGTATGTAAACTATCATCACCAAACCAAGTCAAAACCAAACACAGCAGACCTATTGCCATTCCCGCAATAAGAGTCGTTTTTGTTCTGTTCGTAAAATCGTAAGTCATCTTCTTCGTTTAAAGCTAGGTTTAGTGATTATCGTGATGTTCTTCCTCATGGCTATGATCTCCTTCGTGATCATGTCCATCGTGCTCATGCCCTTCATGGTCGTGATCGTCTTCGTGACCATGTCCGTCGTGATCGTGGTGATCATCATGACCATGATCATCGTCATGAGAGTGATCCAGTTCTGCAACTTGCTTTAACTCACCTGCTGGTCTATCGATATTGTTAAGCGTATTTGTGTACTGGTTGTATTCTGTACTAGTTGCTTTAGCTTGTAGTGATCTGATGTAATGAATGACATCCCATCTTTCCTTATAAGCTAATTTATCTTTATAGGCACCCATTAGATTCTTACCATACATAATCGAGTGGTAGTATCTTCCATTAGATGCTGTTACAAATTCTTCATTGGTGAGGATAGCAGGTTGTACTGGGTAGACACCACCATCATCTCTTACTAAGTATCCTGCTCCATCTCCTTTTTCACCGTGACAGATGCCACAGTTTATATTGTATAATTCTTTACCATTAGCGATTGCTGCATCTGTTATAGGATATGGATTATCAATAATCTCATTCATCGCTCTAGTTCTCTCTTCTTCAGTATCTGCATAATAGTATGGTGTATTATCCCCTACAGAAGGAATAGAAATACTAGAAGAACTTCTTCTTGCTACTGTACCATTAACCGGTAGTCGAGGTTTGGCAAATTCATAATAATCATCTCTCGATCCCCAAGTGTTGTTATAATAGTAGTTGTAGTAGTTTGCTTCGTAAGCGATAGAGTGCGCCATATCTGGCATAAATTCACTCCCAGTAGAATTACCTCCTGGTCTACTACATGAGGTGATGATACACATTACTGCAAACATCACAATGAAGGTATATGTATGTAGTATCTGCTTCATTATATAGTCTTTGAATGAACTTCCGAAGCGCCTGAACTTCTTAAAAATGATTCCACTTCTGAGCTATTAACTTCAGATTTGTCAAAGGCAATACAGAACTTGTCATCTGTAATTCTAAGATCGATAGTAGGATTGACTACACCAGGACCTAGACCATTTATGATATAAAAGGTCACTACCATCCCTATAGAAGCAAACAATACCGTCAGCTCAAAAGTGATAGGAATGAAGGCAGGTACAGGCCAGTGTGGTTTTCCACCAAATATCTGAGGCCAATCTCTCGTAAAAATCCAAGACATACCACCAAATGCAGTTAAGGTACCCAAGGCACCATAGATAAATCCTGCGATGTGCAATCTTGATTCTGAAAGGCCTAAAATAGGATCTAGGCCATGCACTGGAAATGGGGTATAAACATCCATGATTTCCAGATGTGCATCTTTTGCTTGCTTAACGGCTCTGAGAAGATCCTCCTCATCATTATATAAACCGTAAACTATATCTTTTGTCTGTGCCATGATTCTTTATTGATCTCTATTAAACGTACTTACCGCCATCTAATCTGTCTTGTAAATCTTCCAGCTCATCCCACTTCCCGTCTCTGGCCAAGCCAGCTTGATCAGGCCAAGAGTCCGGAATTTGCATCGCAAATCTTGGACCTGCTTCAGTGAGGATTTCTTTTAATCTGTCTATCGGTGTAGTTGCTAATTGTGCAAAACTTACTATTCCTCCTGCATTAAGTAATTCTTCTATTTTCGGTCCTATGCCTTCGATCTTTTTCAGATTGTCAGCTACAACTTCTTTAGGAGAAATTGCTGGCGGCTCTTCACGAGATTCAGGTTTAGGATCTATTCTTTCTAACCTTGGTTCTGGTTCTACCTGACCCAATTCAAGATGATCAGAGTCTAAATTTTCTGTAGCAGTTGCTGCAGCAACATTAGAAGAAATCACTTTTAGATGAGAATCATGTCCATCATGAAGACCAGGAGCATGTGAGTCATGAGCTCCTAAGGCATGATTGTGATCGTGCCCGTGCCCATGATGATGTATCTTATTAGGACCAGTGTACTGATCTCCAGCTGTTTTCAAAATACTCTTCACCTCTGCAATAGCTACAACCGGTGCTACTCTTGTAAAGAGTAAGTACAGTGTCATAAATAATCCCATTGTGCCTAAGAAGATGCCTATTTCTACCCAAGTAGGTGAATAGTAACTCCATGAAGATGGCAAGTAATCTCTAGCCAATGTTGTTGCGATGATTACAAATCTTTCGAACCACATGCCTATATTGATTACAATAGAAACGAAGAAGGTAACTGCAACATTTCTTCTCATTTTTCTTGACCAGAAAATTTGCGGAGAGATAACATTACAAAACATCATTCCAAAGTAGGACCACCAGTAAGGTCCAACTGCCCTATTGAAAAAAGCAAATTGCTCATAGACATAGCCTGAGTACCAAGCTATAAAGAGTTCTGTCAGATAAGCAACACCTACAATAGTACCTGTTACTACTATTACCTTATTCATTGACTCAATGTGAGCTATGGTTATATAGTCTTCGAGACCCAACAATTTCCTTGTTACAATCATCAAGGTCAGTACCATTGCAAACCCTGAGAAGATAGCTCCTGCTACGAAGTATGGCGGAAAGATCGTTGTATGCCATCCTGGTATAACTGAAGTGGCGAAGTCAAAGGATACAATGGTGTGTACTGAAAGTACCAGTGGTGTTGCGATACCTGCAAGAATAAGAGATAAAGACTCCCATCTCTGCCAGTGCTTAGCTGATCCTGTCCATCCGAATGATAGGAAATTGTAAATCTTTCTTCTTAGTCCCTTTGCTCTATCTCTTACTGTAGCGAAATCTGGAACCAAACCTGTGTACCAGAATAATAGTGATACAGTGAAATAAGTCGATATCGCAAATAAGTCCCAAAGCAGCGGGCTATTGAAGTTCGGCCATAGTGGACCTCTGGTATTGGGATAAGGGAAGAAGTAAAAAACTACCCAAGCTCTACCTACGTGTATACCAGGAAATAAGGCAGCACAGATAACGGCAAAAATTGTCATTGCCTCAGCAGCCCTATTTACACCTGTTCGCCATTTCTGTCTGAATAAGAGTAGGATAGCTGATATCAGGGTTCCTGCGTGACCGATTCCGATCCACCAAACGAAATTGGTGATATCCCAACCCCATCCAATAGTACGGTTCAGATTCCAAGTTCCGATTCCATGCCACACAGTCCACGCAATGCAGAACAACCCGAAAGCTAACATGCTTATAGACAGCAAGAATCCTACAGTCCACCCAAATCCAGGGGCTCTCTCAGTAGGTGATGCTAAATCTTCCGTAATATCATGATATGACTTATGTCCGGTTATTAGTGGTTCTCTGATATCGCTTATAGGAGCACTCATTTATTATAAGTTGTGTTCTTTCTTTTAATTTTTTCTAAGAGTCCAATGACTCATCTCTATTAACAACCTTCATCGTGTAAGTCACTGATGATCTTACATTCACTTCATCTAAGGCTATATAATTCATAGGAGATTTTAGTTTCTTACTTAAGTCTCCATTCTTGTTGTTTTTATCTCCAAAGGTGATAGCTCCTGTAGGGCAAGCTGTCTGACAAGCCGTTCTCACATCTGTGTCTTGCAATCTTCTTCCTTCTCTCTTAGCAGTCAGCTTTCCTTCTTGCAGTCTCTGTACACAGAAGCTACATTTTTCTATAACTCCTCTTGATCTTACAGTTACATCAGGATTAAGAACCATTCTGGTAAGGTTATCCGCGCCAAATGGAATCTCAGCATCCATTACTGAAGGTTGGTTAGCTGGGAAGATATCTGCAGTCGTATAATCTAACCAGTTGAATCTTCTTACTTTATAAGGACAGTTGTTAGCACAGTATCTAGTACCTACACATCTGTTGTAAGCCATTTGGTTTAGACCCTCAGAACTGTGGTTGGTTGCATTTACTGGACATACATTTTCGCATGGTGCATTATCACAATGCTGACACATCATCGGTTGGTAGACTGTATTCGGGTTTTCTGCATCTCCGAAATAGTATCTATCTATTCTGAGCCAAGTCATCTCATGGTGACGAGATACTTCTTTCTTTCCTACGACTGGAACGTTATTCTCAGCCATACAAGAGACTGTACAAGCATTACATCCGATACATGCAT
>CAZKXO010000165.1:0-8163 GCA_964556525.1 uncultured Saprospiraceae bacterium | reverse complement strand
ATCCTAATGTGGCGGACCCAATGGCTTTCCCTACTACGACAACAACTTATACAGTGACTGTCACTAGTGCAGAAGGCTGTACTGCGACAGATGAAGTAACTGTAAATGTGAATGAATCACTAGATGCTTCTGCAGTCGCAATCTCGCATGATTTTTGCGAAGATGGTACTGGAGAAGCTACAGTCACTATAACTAACGGGGTAGGTCCATTTACCATCGAGTGGCAAACAAATACAGGCACAGAAAGCGGCTCTGACTCATTATCTAATACTGGAGATTACACCATAACTGGATTGAATGGTGGTACGACCTATTGTATCCAAGTCACGGATGCAAATGGCTGTACAATAAGAACTCCTTAATAACTTATGGATACAAAACCTGATTAATAAACAACCTGATACTTGTTCTTAACCAAAGTCATATTAAAGAAAAAGTATTAATAGAATGAAACTAAGGAAAATGTTAAACGTCAATTTAAAGTCATTATGGACTATGGGTCTCATGATCTTGTCTATGGCAGTCGCAGCTCAGGAAGTATGTGACAACGGTATAGATGATGATGGAGACGGTCTTATAGATCTTCAAGATGATGAATGTGGGTGCATGAATGTACAACCACTAACAAACATCTCTGGTAACCCATGCCGAACACTAAACCTGTCTTTTGACATGCCAGGAGCAACTTCGCTCCAGTGGTATAAAGATGGGGTAGCTATAGGTGGAGAAAATCTCAATACTATAAGTGTTACCCGATTCGCTCCAACAGGAGAGGGAACCTATACAGCAGTGGTAAATACTGCTGGGGGCTGTGTTGCTTCAGATCCTTATGAGGTCATCAGAGATACTTACGAAACAGATTTAGGAGAAATCTTCCTCTGTGAAGGGGATACCTTACATCTCAATGGTTTTGCCTTCTTTAGACAAGGAAAGCAAAAGTTTACAACAAAAACTGTAGAGAACAACTGTGATAGTACAGTATTGTTTGAGATTTTCATAGATGACCCTTCCTCAGAAATTCTAAATGAGACCTTATGTACTGGGGCCACTTTCGTTCTCGGAAATATCTCAGCTGATCAGCCGGGAAGATATATGGATACACTTAGAACGTCTACTGGCTGTGATAGTCTCGTCCGTACAGTAAATCTCTCTTTCGAAGATCTCAATCCTATTGAGTTTGATGCTGAGATTTGTTCTGGAGATACATACACATTCAATGGCATTTCAGAAACAACTGCTGGAGAGTACTCCACAACAGTAATGTCTGCCAATGGTTGTGATACCACCTATGTCGTAAATCTTACCGTCACAGAACCACTCTCAGAAACAAGAGATGAAATCATCTGTCAGGGAGGCTTGTATGAGTTTGGCACAATTAGCGAATCGGTGGCAGGTACTTACAGTACTATACTACAAAGCACAAGCAATTGTGATAGTGTAGAGGTAACAGTCAATCTGGAAGTGGCGGCACCTGATGAGTTCAGAATGGAAGAAACTATCTGCCAAGGTAAGACCTTCACATTTAGAGATATATCAGAAACTGAGGCAGGCATCTACCAGACTCTTTCTACAGCTGGACCCTGTGATAGTCTTATAATTGTAGAACTGACTGTTGCTCCACCAGAAGAAGTAAGGGAAACTGAAGTTATCTGCCAAGGGACCAGTTTCGATTGGAGGGGAACCACATTTGATGCTGAAGGCACTTATACTGATCTAGAAAGAATACCTAATGATTGTGATATAATGCACATACTAGAGTTGAGTATAGCAGATCCTATGGTAATACAGGAAACAAGGACAACTTGTGAAGGTGTACCAGTAGAACTGGGTGACCAGAAATTTGACGAAGCTGGCGTCTATGATGTTGTAGTGTCAGGTAATGGTGGCTGTGATGAGTTCTATGAACTTACAGTAGTTGTAAATAATTCTACATTCGGTCAGGAGCAAGCGATATTGTGTTCTGGAGATACATACATGCTTTTTGATCTTGTTACAGATGTGCCAGGCTCTTATACTGCCATGACTACTAACCATCTTGGTTGTGATAGTATTATCAATGTAGAGCTACTTGCAAATGCTGTAGTACCTACAATAATAGATGATGCCATCTGTCCTGGAGACTTTGTTACCTTCCATGGAGAAGATTATGACGAAGAAGGAAGCTACTCTGTTACCCTCAAAGATCAGAACAATTGTGACAGTATCGTTACACTTCAGTTGGCTATCAATTCTATAATAGAAGAATCCAGAGATGCTAGCATCTGTCGAGGTACTACTTTTGAGTACAATGATATTCTGGCAACAGAATCAGGAGAGTATATAACAGAAATCATTACAGGATCTGGCTGTGATAGTATGGTTACTATTAACCTTACAGTGATGGAACATAGTTCTGCAAGTATAAATGAGCAGATTTGTTTCGGTGACATGTTCACCTTAAATGATATTCAAGCTACTGATGAAGGTAGCTATATGACAGTGATTCCTAATGCAGCTGGCTGTGATTCTATAATTACTGTAGAGTTGGCCGTTAACTTTGATGAGCCGAATGCTTTTACTGAAGAAATTTGCGAAGGTGATACTTACATTAATGGTACTATCACTGCTACAGAGTCTGGAAGATATGAAGACATTCTAATTTCTTCTTCAGGTTGTGACAGTACTATCGTAATTGACCTCCAAGTGATGCCTCTCAGCCAGGAAGCTTTTGACTTCGAAATCTGTCCTGGAGATGTACTAGACTTTTTTGGAGAAGAAATAGTAGAACCTGGAAGTTACACCAGAAGATTTGATAATTCATTAGGTTGTGACAGTATAGTGACCTTTAATGTAGAATTCGATCCGAGTCTGGGAGAAGTAGAAGTAAATCCTTCTTATACAATAAACAGAGGAGACAGCGAAGATCTAGAGCCTATTTTCGTAGATAATAATTTCGTAAGCTTCATGTGGTTAGATGCAGACAGAGAGATCATGAGCATAAATCGTGAGTTGCTGAACTATACGCCTTCAGAATCTACAGAAATAATCTTTGTTGCAACTAATGCAAATGGTTGTGAGGTAGAAAGAAGAATACGTATCACTGTAGAGTTGGTTGTAAATATATTTATACCGAATGTGATTACGCCAGATTCTGATACTTACGATTCATTCTTTAATATTAGAACAAATAAATCAGTAGTTGCCTTGACGGAATTACAAATCTATAACAGATGGGGAGAACTGCTCTTCACTGATTCTTATGATGGATCATTGGATTCTTATTTCGGATGGAATGGAAACTACAAAGGAAGACAAGTACCACCAGATGTATATACTTATGCAGCAGTCTTTGAAATAATAGATGGAACTTACGAAAAAAGAGCTGGCAGTCTTACTATAATTCGCTAGCGTTTTTATCCCCATAAAACAATACACTTTTTCTTTAGTCCAAGGTCGACCAAAATCGACTTTGGACTTTTTTTGTTTTTAAAGACTTCTCTAGGCAGCATATTTAATATTATAGCTATCCCTATTATGAATAGTTACAGTAACTGTCGAAAATTCAGTTAGACGTCTTGGAGAATCTTGCTTAGTCCTAAGCAGATTCTCCTTACTTAGAGTTAGCGGAGTAGCTCTTAGTGAGTAGTAACATTGCAACTTGAAGTCATTCTAACACTTAGTATAATCAGTAATTCTTATATAAAAAACTTTAGGTGAAGCACTGAATATGTTATACATTAGTAGTGTAGAACAATATCACATCAGCATGTTTGACTTTTTTAAGAAGAAGCCACAAGGTAATTCTGACTCTCCTGCCCATGAGTATTGGGTAACAGCCAGAGATCAATACGACAAGAAGAACTTCTCACCAGCTCTAGGTACTCTTATTAATGGTTTTAGAAAAGATCTTTACCACAAACCACTCTATGAATTGGCAAGCAATTGTATTCGTCAGATGGGTGGAGCACATGAAGCGCAGTTGTTTAGTAAAGCAGCGGAAAAATTAGGGCCTAAGATTTTTACACAATTAGGTAATCACTTTTATAGTGTCGAACATTATCCTCTTACAAAAATTTTCCTTGAGGAGGCATTTGCAGCTTCTAAAGATGTAGGAGTCGCACATACATTAGCTATTGCCAATGCACGTAGATTTGACACCAAGAGAGCTCAGAGTATTTTGTCAGAGGTAGAAGGAAAATTTGATTTCTGGACCTTTTGGTTTTTTGTAAAAATGAGAATACTCAATAATGATAAGAACCAATTGTATGAAGCGATTCAGGAATTAGAATCTGCCATAGACATCAGTTCGCAAGATGAGAAACTGAGGATGCCAAAACAGAAAGTACTGGAATTAAGAGAAGCTTTTTCAAGATTGGAACTCATAGATCAACCCGAAGAGAAAATAAGAGATTGGCATTTTATTCAGTATGGATCTGTAATATTAGACTTTTTCCATAGTGAAGATAGTTTTGTGGCAGGGGGTAGACATGTCGCTTCTTGGGGCAATCCAGAATCTATAAAGTCTATCTTACTACGGTTATACCAACTCACAAATTCTAAAGAAATTAGTAATGTAATCTATGCAGAGGATAGGGACTCTAAGATCTTAGCTCTAGCCTTCAGTAAGCTGTCTGGTTTGCCTGCTGAGTCTTATACGTCTGAAGCAGATTACAGTAACAGTCTTCTCTTTGTTGCCGACTCTAATGCTTTCAATGATTTTGAAAATGTAGAAAACATATCAGATGGTAATATAACTTTTGCTTTCAATCAAAACTGGCTCCAAGCAAATTTTATCTGCCCTGATATCATTGGATTGATGTCTCAGATGTATGGATATCCATGGAATGGTGGAAATTTAAAGATGAATGAGGACGGAACAACTTCCAAAACTGAACCAGATACCAGAGCTGATATTGTCATCGCAGAAGAACTTATTGCAACCAAAATAGACGAGCCTACAGAATTAGATCCCTTCTACAAGGAAGTCCACAAATATCTAAAAATGAATCAGGCTACTGGTCACAGGTGTAATTTCATGATTGAAAGTCCAGTGCCAGGCGCCTATTTTGGGTCTAATTAGAATTGTATTATAATTACGAATGTCTCAACAAGGAAAGGTAAAAGAGTTCTTAGATTGAAGCCACCCATTTCTTTCGAAGAAGTTATTGGCCATTACGATGTAGTGGATTTGTAACCCCAAAGACTAGCTCTGCTATAACGAAAAATTAGGCAACAATCTGGATTCCAAATTAATTGGTGGAGCATCCCATTGTCGATATTTAGTTCTAAACTCAGCTTCTAGTTTGAGTAGTTTCTTATTGGCTTCGTCTAGGTCTTTTTCCACTGCATACTCGTCTTCCACAAGGGCTACTATAGCATCATATTTCGTCCTAAGTTTCTTTCGGTATATGAAGAAAGCACTGCGCATAAGACTTATATTTCCATTTACTATATAATATTTCATAGCCGACTTTTTTTAAGTTTCAGAAATTGTAATTATGAATATTTTTCCTCCAAGTCTATATTGAGCAATTGGCCTTCATGTTTCCATCTTACTACAGGTTCGATATAGTTGCTAGTATTTACTGATACATTTTTACAATGTATTATTTGTGTATCGTGTATAAATCTCCAAACAATTCTTATGGAGTCATTTTTGAGATTGATAGAAATCCTGAATATGGGTTCTTTAAGATGTACGGTAATGTTTGTAGCCTTGTTTTTATTTGACACAAAAACAAATGGATTGAAACCATAATTACATTTATCAGATAGAACAGACTTTTTCTTTTTGCCATTTGTTGCTATTCTAATTGTTTTTTGAATAGAAGTAGAAATCATAATGTTGATTTTTTTTAGTTGGAATAGATGATCAGGCATCCATCCACAATTTTTTCGAGATAACTTTCAACATTCTCTATGGGATCATCTTTTTGTAAGATTTTTTTCATGATCGTATACACAATCATAACTAAGTTCATAGGGTCATCTCTGAGTCCTACTCTTGATTTTATAGAATCGTATATATCTGAATAAGTTCGTAAGAAAATTTCATTTAGGATTTTATCATCTTTTTCTTGTTTGTACAAGTAGAATAAAAACCAGGTAGAATAGATTTCAAGTTGTTCTATTTTTATTTTGCTTTGCATACCATTCATTTACATATTCAAATTTCATATATATATTATTTATATATACAAGTGTTAGTACTGAAATTTGAAACTAGGTTAAACCAGAATATGTATACGTGAATACCCTGAAGAGATGGTAGGATATACCAATTAATACGTACGTAATTTCACGTAGTAATTTGTTATTGTAAGCTGAAATGTTTTAGAAATCTCCTATTGGTCTGCAAGGAGAACTAGGACTATTAATTCTATAAGTTTGAGAAAGGTATTTTCCCAGTAGATTATTTTGATAAAGAATTAGGAGAGACTAGACCCTGCTCAAAAGCATATCTCACCAGCCCGATACTATTCTTGACATCAAGCTTACTTATCATGTTACGCTTATGGGTTTCTACCGTTCTAGGACTTATAAATAGCAACTTGGATATTTCCTGATTGGATAATTCATCAGCGACAAGTCGAAGAATTTCTATTTCCCTTTCCGTTAGCTTTTCGTTTCTGGTAACAGAAGTAGGAGTTTTGTCTGGGCTCTTTACCTTGTGGATGAGACTTCTAAGTACAGTTTCGTTATAGTAGTATTCGCCTTCTATTATTTTGTCTATTGCCTTTTTTAGTTCTTCCACACCTGAGTCTTTGAGTAGATATCCTCTTGCTCCCTTCTCTACCATCTTGACTATATACTCTTCTTCATGATGCATAGATAGTGCTAAGATTCTCTGGTTAGGATATAGGCCGATTATCTCTTGAGTCAGATCTATTCCATTGTCTTCACCAAGAGCAATGTCCATAAGGAGGACATCAGGTTGTTTTGATTTCAATTTTTCTACAGACTCGTCCTTAGTACTTGCTGTCCATATAACTTGATAACCCTCTGTAGAGTTAAGTATATGCGCTATACTGTCTCTGAACATCTTATGGTCATCTATTATTGCAACCTTAATCATGACTGGGATAATGACTTTAAGTTATAAAAAGGGATACTTATAATGACCTTGAATCCTTTAAACTTGGATGTTTTTATATCCAACTGACCATTAAGTGAGGCCAGCCTGTTTTTTATATTATATAATCCAATACCAGTTCCTCCTTGCACTTTTGTGCTGCCTTTCCCATCATCACTCACTATTAGGAGGATCGTGTCGGTTCTTAAGCTAAGCTTGATTTTTACTTCCTTACAGTCAGAATGCTTTATAGAGTTATTTATCAACTCTTGAATTATTCTGTATATATTAAGAGAATAATTGAAGTCAATATCCTCATCCAACATATCATTTTCTAGATAGACATAGATCGACTGAGTCTGATTGACACGTTTTATCAGATTAGTTAATGCTGTAATCAGTCCGAAATCTACAAGGCTACTTGGCATTAAGTCATGTGATAAATTCCTTATGTCTTTAGCTATTTCTGTCACTAGTTTACTGATTTGAAGGGCTTCTCTTTTGGTTTCTTGATTGTTCATCTTGCTCATCATAAAATCTAGATGCAATCTTACCGTAGAAATAGCCTGTCCTATGCCATCATGAATTTCTCTTGCAATTCTTCTTTTTTCTTTTTCTTGACCAATAAGTAGAGATTGAGTCGCTTTGTCCAGTGCCTTGCTGGTAGTAGTATTGTCTATGATAGTGATGATGTAATTGTCATCAAGAATTTTACCATAGATTATTAGCGACCTGTGATTTATGCTTATGTTAGTCAAGTATATGTTTTTCCAACCCTTATTTGTTATTTGCCACAAGTTATTTAGGAAAGGAATGTTGTCTATGTAGTCTGTAAGACGTTGACCCAAAAGAGAAATGTCTGTCGATATACCAAGAAAGGTTTTTGCCTTCATATTTATATTCAAAATCTCACAGTCTGAGTTTATTTTTATAAACCCACTCGGGATAAGTGTTAAGATTTCGTTCTGTTCCTCCAAAGTCTCTTTCAAAGTTGGCATATCATTCTAAATGCCAAATTAATACAAATAACACAAGATCGTAATGTGTTTGTAGTTTTTAATTGCTATTTTAGTAACAACATAATCACTTTATATACTCTCCTTTATACATAG
>CAZKXO010000164.1:0-8172 GCA_964556525.1 uncultured Saprospiraceae bacterium | reverse complement strand
TTCTTCATAGCTAAGATTAATGCCTAAAGTAGATACAACATTAAACAAATTGGTAGGAGTAAATTTCTGATTTTCGTTTCTATCTACAGCTATCATACTGACCTGGTAACACCTTATACCAAGCCAAGAATCCTTAAGATATCCATTTAGCCATAGCTCGGTGGCTGCCCTGCGAAGTAGTATCGAAATAATGAGATATAAATCACTCGATGGATCAATAGCTTCAGATTCCAATTGTTCCAATACACTATTGGTCATCACAACTGTAGGTTCTTTTACCAAAAGTGCGGCTTGTTCCAAGATTTTACTTAGTTCCGTGTCAGGACAAGCTTTAATAATATTATGCAATGCAGCCTCATGTACATAGTTGTGATCTCTCAACTTACTACTATTATAGGTTTCCATCAGATAGAGTAAGGCTTTTTCCTTAGTATGGGCCAAGAAGGCGAGACTCGACTTCTCCAGCAACTTGGTCGTTGCTTTAGCTTTGGCAGGATTGCTACTGAAGTATTGTTCATGTAGAAGTGCAGCCAGGTATTTGTTATGGTCTTGGTTGAGTTTGGGTGACTTGGTGAGTCCTTTTTCGAATTTGTTTTTTACTTGATCAGAAATTTTGAACAGACCGAGTCGATTGTATTTATTTACCAAAGCCAGTTGTACAGCTCTTTTATCTTCTCTGAAGGTTTTTATGGCCAGATATTCTTCTAGCCAGTTAAGAAGTTTGGATAAGAGATTAGAAAAGGCTTTTGGCTTTAGCTCGGAGAAATGTTTCTTCATCATCTTCTTATCGAAGTCTTGCTCATCTAATCTTTTTCTATAAGAATAGAGTAATTGTAAACACTTATAGTTTACAGAATCATCCCTGGTATACTGAAGCACAAACTTCTTGAACGCTATCCAGTCTTCATCTTGAAGGATATACAGGACTTGGAACAGTTTGGGACCATTCATGAAGTGGTTGTTTTTAGGAATTTAAGCCAATATAAGTTACTAAATATAGTTAATCTCTTTGCGATTTTGGCATTTATCAGCTTGACCGTTCGTCATTTTGATTGGAAAAGTTATACCTAAGTTTCTTGGACTAGTCTTTTGCTGGTAGTGGAGGAAAATCAATACTTGTAATGATCTGAAAATCAGATAGATATGTTCTTATAGGTCTTGTTTCCAGCCACCAAACTGTAGGAAATCAAAGGAATATTGACTTTCAAGAACTTCAGAGGTGTTCTAAATTTAGTTTACCGATAGTTACCCAAAGCGACCTTTTGTTAACCCAACCAAGAATTATGAGAAAGCAAGAAAAGAAGATTGTAATACCCTGTTGCAACACCTATGAATTCTTACAACTAGAAGAAATTATACGTCTAGAAGGGCTTCAGAATTACACAAAAATCTTTACGACTAGCAACAAAGTTATAGTCAGTACAACGAATATTGGATTCTATAAAGAGACCTTAGTAAACCATGGATTCTTCTGCTGTCACAAATCTCATTTAGTCAATGAAAGGCATATACTGCGTTATCATAAAGAAGGGAAATTGGAACTACTAGATCACTCTAAAGTTCCAGTCAGTAGAAGAAAAAGGCAAGAGTTTCTTGAAGAAGTAGTCAAAAAGTATTCGTTGAACCAGAACAATGAAAAAAAGACAATCCTAGCTGCAATTCCTATGCAACAGGTCCAAAATTATATGTCTTAGAAACTTGTAAGTTTCTAAATAGAGAAGAAAGAAACACAGCCAGTCTATCTATATGAACAACTACTTATACTCTAATGCTTAGTGCATTTCATATAAGATACTCTAGTACATCTACTCTCCACAAACGGAGGTAGATGTACCGTCATTTTAGTGCTCCATTATCAATTAATACTGTCATGAATTATCACTTCTGTAATTTCTTACTATCTTGGTTTTGAGATTAGAGGATACCAGACTCTAATTATTTGGCAATCAACGGGTTGTCAATTTTATCGTACCACGAACAATTTTTCGATTAATTAACAAACACATTTTTACTATGAAAAAAAATCTATTATTAGCAGCTTTCTTTGGAATGTTCTGCTTGACACTGCAGGCATCTTTTCCTGTAAACAAAACCAATGTAGAAAAAGCGGATGCTCAGATAGAAACACTAGTTAATCTAGATGATTTTCAGCCTATGCAAGAAATCAATTTGGACGTACAAGCGGATGAAGCACTAAGTCCTGCTGCTGCAGCTGATTCTGTAGATAACAAGATTATTGCGCTTGTACTTGCACTATTATTAGGATGGATAGCTGCTCACAGATGGTATGCTAAGAAGCCAGCTGGATGGAATATCCTATTTATAATAACTGGTGGTGCCTTAGGAATTTGGTGGCTAGTAGATGTTATCAATATTCTTACTGATAAATTTTAAGAAATTTATATAACTACAAATAAAAAGGCTCACTATCGATTGGTAGTGAGCCTTTCCTCACTTATTTGCAATGAGACGACTACAACTTCTTACAGCATTCCTTCTCCTTATCTCTCCTTTATACAGTTCTGCTTCTGAGGACAACTTAGAATTTGTAGGCACTATACAGCTGAAGGACAAATCTATTATTACCTACAAAGTAAGTTTTGCAGAAAAAGACGATGGCACCCTTATAGGCAAGTCTATTACAGACTTTGCTGGTGCGCATAGGACAGAGTCTAGAATCAAAGGACGTATCAATAGAGAAAAGAATCTCATCTCCTTTAGCGAACTGGAAAACATCTATACCAAGTCGGATTCCGAAGCTAAGGACTTTTGTTATATCCATTTACATAATGCCAAACTCAAACTAGGTAGGAAGAACAGTATTATCCAAGGACATTTCTATTCTAGATATGCAGATGGCTCCCTATGTATAGAAGGAGATATCTATCTCATAGGCGAAGAGCAATTCCTTAAGCGCATAAATAAAGTAGAAAATACTAAAAGCCTAGCTAAGCCTTTTGTAGAAGAGGAAAAAATGGTAGAGGTACAAAAGCAACTGGATAATACTAAGACTGCAATGACAGAAGCAGTCCTCAAAGAAGAAGAAAGTATGACTCTTAGAACCAAGGGTAACGAAATCACAATCAAAGTCTGGGATGCAGAATATATCGATGGGGATATGATTTCTATAAGAAACAAGTCCGCCTACCTGCTCAAGAGATACAGCATAAAAAAAGAACCTAAAGAACTGGTTATGACAATGGATCAAGATTCAGTCAGGCTGACCTTTATAGCCAATAACGAAGGGCGGCGACCACCTAATTCCGCCAATGTAGAAATCATTACTTCAGAGGGTGGTGTTCCACTAAAACTCCAACTCACCAAAGACAAGGCTGCGGAGATACTAATTCTGAAAGATAGATAAGATCCTAGGCTGACCAGCCAAAACTTTCTATCATTTTGCCTATATCCACCTTCAAGAAATCATAGACAGGAGCTATGGAGTCCCTATTGACAGCGGACTTAAAGTAGAGGCTACCACGCAGAAAATGCTCCGTGCTGTCAGTCACAAAGAACTGTATAGGAGTAGCAACAGGACCATCTATTTCGAAAATAAGACCATGGACGTCTTTGTCAGGATTGGCGATCAAGAGTTCTTCTCTATAGCTGGCTTTTATATTGTGCTTATCAGCCATCTCGAAGGCATCTGCTACCAACTTATCAAATTCTTTTCTACTCCCAAATGGTATATAACTAAGATGGACATAGCTGTTCAGTTGCTCACAATATAGGTCGTACCAGCACTTATGTTTCTTCTCTGACTCTAGTCTGTCTTCATCCTTGATGGGTTGGAAGTACTTTGGTATTTCCATAGTGAAGGGACAGTTGTCTATGGACAATGTCGTGTAAGATTTTTCGGGGTAGGTCACCTTGGGATAGATCCGAGGTTTAGGAATAAAAACTTTATCCTCCTTGCAAGAAGTAATTAGAAAAATAGAAAATATGAATAGTAGGAATCTCAAAATCGTCTTTAGTTATTTTTCTTTGTTAAGCATTGGAAAGCAGCTGCGGCTAGAGTAAAGTTACATGTATTCTTTCTATCCTTCTTTTGCTGACGGCCACTATTTTGAATCTATAATCACCTAGGGTGATGACCTTTTCCTTCTTTGGTATATGACCAAAATGACTCAGCATCAGACCAGCTAAAGAGTCTGTGTCACTTTTGTATTTGTCAAAAGCTTCTTTGTCTACATTTATTATTCTGGCAACATCATGCAATAAGGTCTTGCCTTCGAAAATATAATTGGAGTCATTTATCTTTACAAAATCCACTTCTTCCTCCTCATCAAATTCGTCTTTAATTTCCCCTATAACTTCTTCCACAATATCTTCCAAGGTTATGATACCAGCACTGCCTCCAAACTCATCTACGACGATGGCCATGTGTAAACGTTGCTTCTGGAATTCCTTTAGGATATCATCTATCTTCTTGGATTCGGGTACATATATGACATTAGATCGTATAAACTGTTGCCAGTCAAAATCGTTCTTTTCTTTAGAGTAACCCAAGAGGTCTTTAGCATAGAGAATGCCTACCACTTCGTCAAAGTCCTCTCTGTAGACAGGTATACGGGAGTAGCCATTTTCTTTTATCATGGACATGACCTCATTGAAGCCGGCTTTTTCTTCGGCGGCGATGACATCTACCCTCGATTTCATTACCTGCCTTGCTGAGACATTACCAAACTTTATGATTCCCCTTAAGATATCGGCTTCCTCAGCCTGTTCTTCTCCAGAAACTGTGAGTTGTATAGCCTTGTCTAGTTCTTCTTTACTCGTGTCATCTATGCCAGAACGCTTGGCTATAAATCTGGATTCCATCCAAGAAGACCAGCTGACTAGCAGCGAACTTAGTGGGGAGAATAACCCAGATAGGATAGCCATGGGCTTGGACATCATTCTGGAAAACTTCAGATTATTGAGATTAGCGTAAATCTTTGGAGCAACTTCACCAAAAAGGACAAGCAAGAAGGTAACACCGACTATTGTGATCAGGAAATTTAGTACGCTACCTAGAAACAGTGGATCTGCAGGAATGACCATAGACAACTTTTCACCGATTGCTGTTAGCTTCTCTTCTCCAAGGAGATTTCTGATTATATAATCAGAGAGGATGACTATGGCAATATTGACAAAATTATTGGCTATAAGAATAGTTGCTAAGAGATTACGTGGTTTGTTTCTGAGCCTCAGTATCGTTTTATCCGTTTTAGAGTCCTCTTTTTCCAGATTGTCCAGATCATTTGGGGACAAAGAAAAATAAGCAACTTCTGATCCCGATACCAGCGCCGAGCATATCAGTAAAATAAATAAGCAAATGATAGCTCCAGATAGAGACCAAATGGAAATTAGAAAGAAGTTGAGTGACGGTATTAAAAGTAAATAACTCGCGGGATCAGGGTCCAATTTTTATGTTTTGGTGAATAAAAATAATCTTCCTAGAAAGGGAGATCATCTTCCTCTACGACTGGCATTTTTTGGGTTGGAGCGGCATTCGATTTAGTTTCTACCTTAGAAACTGGAAATTCGTCGTTTACTCCAGGGAAATTGTTGGAATTATTGGTTCCAGTGCTTTCTCTTCTCTCCAGCGAACGCAAGACTCTTGCCACGACATCAGTAGAATAACGATCATTTCCGTTTTGATCTTGCCATTTTCTAGTCGATAATTTGCCTTCTACATAGACCATTTGTCCCTTTTTCATATAATTCTCAGCACTTTCGGCGAGTCGTCTCCACGCAGTGACATTGTGCCATTCTGTGATCTTCTGCCATTCGCCTGATTTGTCTTGGTAATTTTCGTTAGTAGCAACTGAAATTCTAGCCACTTTGGTCCCATTTTCTAGTGTTCTCACTTCTGGATCAGCGCCAAGGTTTCCTATTAGTATTACTTTGTTTATCATATCTCTATTGAGCTTGTTGTTATCTAATATAAAGGTATTAAAATCTACATTCTAGAATCAACCTAAAAAACTATTTCAGTCCAGATAACCAATTGCATTTAGATAGCGATTTATGATTCTTGGCCAGGCAAAAGAAACAAGTTGCTGCTTGTCTACAAGTTGGTAGGTGCTGGCAGCTGACTTCGACAGTCGCAGATGATAGAATCGGGCATGGATATACTGATGTGTCAATGTTTGCCTGTACCATTCTGAGTTCTTAGGTTTTTTCTTATTTGTAAGCCCAAGATGCTGTAGGCCGTGCATTATGTCTGCATCCTGGCTATCTGATTCCCACAGAGGAAACTGATATAAACCCTGCCAGATGTCCGACCCAGTTCTTTGTGTGATGGCCAACTGTCCTTCCTTCGTTTCGAGCAGCAGAAAGTGAAAATACCTGTTTGTCTTTTTAATCTTTTTGGACTTGATCGGAATCTTGGCAACAAGTTGGCCTTGATAAGCCAGACATGAATCTGCTAAGGTACAGTCCTGACAACCTGGGTTTTTGTAGGTGCACTGCAGGGCGCCAAATTCCATTATGGCTTGATTAAAGGTTGCAGCATCTTGTGTCAGTAGCATATCCTGTCCCAATCGCTGAATGACTTTCTTGGTAGTGCTCTGATCTACTGGGTCTTCTATAGCATAGAGTCGGCTGATTACCCTGAGTACATTACCATCCACTACCACATGCTTCAGCCCAAAGGCAAAACTACCTATAGCAGCTGCCGCATAGGGACCTATTCCTTTGAGGCTGATTATATCCTCATAACTGTGTGGAAAGTGCCCTTCAAATCGCTCTATAAGGTCCTGGGCCGAATGATGGATGTTTCTGGCTCTACTGTAATAGCCCAGTCCCTCCCATAGCTTCAGCACTTCATCCAGTTCTGCCGATGCCAAGGCTTTGATAGTGGGAAAAGCAGCGAGGAAGCGTTTGTAATAGGCTTCGCCCTGTGCAACTGTCGTCTGCTGTAGTATAATTTCGGAGACCCAGATGGCGTAAGGATCTGAAGTGTTACGCCAGGGTAGGGCTCTCTTGTTTTTCTTGTACCATTTTACAAGTGCAGCAGCTATAGTATGTGTCTTAGTTGTGGACATAAAAAAAGCGGTCACCAAAGGTAACCGCTTGGGGTATATAGAAATAACTTACTATGCTGACATTTTTTCTCTTACTGTCTCGTAATCTCCATAGCTAGCTATGATAGAGGTCTTGAGTGCCTTTCTGGCGAAGAAGATTCTGCTCTTTACAGTTCCTAGAGGTAAATCTAATTTTTCTGCAATTTCCTGATATTTAAATCCTTCATAGTGCATCACGAAAGGTATTTTGATGCTTTCATCCAGATTGTTTATCATTTTTTCCAGCTCTTGCATCATCATGTTGCTGCCTGCAAGATTTTGGATAACATTCTTACCAGAATTAAGGTAGAAGAGGTTCTCTGTAGAATCTACTATCGTATTGGCTTTTACCTTTTTACGATAGTTATTGATGAAGATATTCTTCATGATTGTAAACATCCAAGCTTTAAAATTTGTGCCCGGTCTGAATTTCTCTTTGTTAGTTAGGGCTCTAAAAGCGGTCTCTTGGAATAGATCTTGAGCATCCTCAGTACTCTTAGTGAGGTTGTATGCAAAGGAGTTCAGTGAACCTGTTATGTGATCTATTTTTCCGTAAAATTCAACTGTAGACATAAGCTAGAAATTTGATATAGTAAAGATAATTCATCATTAAACAAAAACCAAGTAAAGGTTAAACAAAACAGATGTTTGGATGCCTTTTAAGCATATAAAAATTATATATATACTTGTTAATCAGTGATTTAAATGATGATTGTTGTTAATTAAACTTTCAAAATATTTTGAAAGTTCATCTCGTTCCAATCATCGGCTTCACTTTTGTAGCCGACTTTTCTCATTAATTGTTATGCCTGAATGAACAATTTGGTTGCTTTGAAAATCAGAGCTTTTGAGTCTGATCTGACTCGGATTGATGTTTGAACATCGAAACCCCTTGAATTTGCTGGGCTTAGAAGGTTTACGGGAAAGGTGATTTTTTTTCATTTTTTTTCATTTTTTTTCATTTTTCTTCGAAATCAGAAATTTCCCTTCTCGGGAGATAAGGAAATTGAGAGTGAAAGATGTTGTTCAGGTACCAGCGACTGTCATGCCGAGCTTGTGGAGGCCTCCTCCGTTCTCGCAATGCGAATTGCTGATAAATAAGCAGTTAAACAGTTAACAGAAC
>CAZKXO010000163.1:0-8214 GCA_964556525.1 uncultured Saprospiraceae bacterium | reverse complement strand
GACCTTATCATTCATACCGAAAACAGACACCATAGAATAAGCCATCTTGGTCACTTGATCTAGATCATTTTGTGCGCCAGTAGAAATCTTATCGAATACTATTTTCTCTGCGGCTCTACCTCCTAAAGTCATCGTCATTCTATCTAGCATCGCCTCTGTACGTGTTATGTACTCCTCCTTAGGCAGATACTGTGCATATCCTAAAGTGCCAACGCCTCTAGGAACTATAGTAACTTTTACTAACGGTGAGGCATATTCTAAGAACCAACCACAGATAGCATGTCCCGCTTCGTGGTAGGCAATTATTTCTTTTTCTCTAGGTGAGATAATTTTGTTTTTCTTTTCTAGACCACCGATGACTCTATCCAAAGCATAATTGAAGTCATCCATTTCTACTGCCTTCTTGTTTCTTCTGGCTGCTACCAAGGCTGCTTCATTACAAACATTGGCAATTTCTGCACCTGCAAATCCTGGTGTCATCTCCGCTAAGGTCTCTGCCTTAAGATCACCTGCTTGCTTGATGTTTTTCAGGTGTACTTTGAAGATGGCTTCCCTGCCCTTCAAGTCTGGTCTGTCTATGCCTATCTGTCTGTCAAATCTTCCTGGTCTCAACAAGGCTTTGTCCAAAATGTCTGGTCTATTGGTCGCTGCCATCAGGATAACTCCCTTATCAGTAGAGAATCCGTCCATTTCTACTAGCAACTGATTCAGTGTATTTTCTCTCTCGTCATTTCCGCCTTGCACGGCACCTCTTCCTCTTGCCCGTCCTATCGCATCTATCTCATCTATGAAGACGATACAAGGTGCTTTCTCTCTAGCTTGCTTAAAAAGGTCTCTTACTCTCGAAGCACCTACACCGACAAACATTTCTACAAAATCTGATCCTGAGATAGAGAAGAATGGCACGTTGGCTTCACCAGCAACAGCTTTTGCAAGCAAGGTCTTCCCAGTTCCTGGAGGACCTACGAGCAGGACACCTTTCGGTATTTTACCTCCAAGGGAAGTATATTTCTTAGGATGCTTTAGAAAATCTACGACTTCCATGACCTCCTCCTTAGCCTCTTCGAGTCCTGCCACATCTTTAAAGGTGACATTCACTTTAGAATCTGTGTTGTCAAAGAGGGTTGCTTTTGATTTTCCGATATTGAATATTTGTCCACCTGGACCACCGCTACCACTGCCTACTCTTCTCATAAAAAAGACCCACAAGCCTATTATGATGGCAAAAGGCAGCACCCAGCTGAGAATCTGACCGACATAATTGACCTCTGTGGTATACATAGGGTCCACACTAATGCCCGACTGTTGTAGTTGTTCTATCTTCTTATCGAAGGTTCTTATGTCTCCGTACTCTGTGGAGAAATGTGCTTGATCTAGATTGAATCTATTTTCGTTGAATTCGGGATAGTGGACCAAGGCTTCCTTTTTCAGATAGATTCTCACCTTGTTTGTGTTGGTGATGACTTTGACTTTTTCTATATGACCCTTACGAGCTATCTCTTCGAACTCAACCAGCGACTTGTTCTTTGTTTTTCCATTGATCAGCGTAATGACATTCATTGCTAGGATCAAGAAAATCAGTAGTCCCCATATCCAATATGAATTCATATTGAACTTCTTGTTATCTCCTTTTTTATTTTCCATTAGTTACTTGTCTCATTTAGTAGAACAGTATTGCTCTGCTTGGTTTTTTTAGTATAGGGTTTCTAGTTCGGTAAAGTACTAGATATCTTGATACTCTGTTATCTGTGCATCTCTCCACAAATCTTCAATCTCATAATATTGTCGGGTTTCAGGGTAAAAAACGTGGACTATTACATCGAAATAATCGACCAGTACCCATTTTGCCTCTCTTCTACCTTCTATATGTGCTGGTCTTATAGCGAAGGTCTCTTTCATCCTCTTTTCGATATTACCGGCAATTGCATTGACTTGAGTTGTAGATTCTCCTTCACAAATGATAAAAAAATTAGATGGAGATTCATCTATTTGACGCAAGTCCATCTTAATAATATTCTTCCCTTTTATATCTTGGATGCTATCTATAATCAGGTCCGTAATGGCTTCTATCGTCGGTGCTTTGGAATCTAAAACTATCTGTTTATGCAAATTCTGTGTCTTGAAAAGCGTTATTATTGGTGTTTTAAAGGCTTTTTAGTTAAAAAGAAAAAGATGGCAAGCTCAAAAAATTGCCAAATTCTACTTATCAAAGTTAATATATTTTACATCCTGTCGTGAGACCACTCTATTCCAACAAGATCAATAGGTATATCTACCTAGCCGAGTGCGATTCTACTAACAATCTTGCTTTATTAAACCTATCAAATAATGGCCCAAAAGAGAATATTTGCATCTATACTTACAATCAGTCAGCCGGAAGAGGTCAAATTGGCAGAAAATGGTACAGTGGGAGCGGAAAAAACCTGACTTGTAGCTTCCGCATTCCTCTGGATTCTTACCCAGTTTCCCAGCAGTTTTATCTTAATATGGCTTTGGCACTGGCAGTATATGACTTTATCCGAAGATTCATACCTCAGGATGTAAGTATAAAATGGCCAAATGACATCTATGTCGGCAACAAAAAGATAGCAGGTTTACTAATCCAAAATACCCTCAGATCAGAATACATATCCAGTACTATCTTAGGTATCGGTATCAATATCAATGAATCTGACTTCCCTTCTGATCTACCCAATCCAGTCTCCTTGCTACAACTGACTGGAGAATCCCAAAACCTACTAACACTTCAGCAGCTAATGGCTGAAATCGTCATCGACAAATTGGAGCGACTCCTAGAAAGAGCAAAAGATTATAGAAATGCCTACCTGCAAGCGCTTTACAAAAAAGGAGTGCCTGCCTCATTTATCGTTGCCGACACAAAAGTGAAGGGCATCATCCAAGGCATCAGTGAAAGTGGAAAGCTGGATGTAGCTTTCAATGGGCGATCAAGACTCTTCAGTTTTAGGGAAATAACCTACGTTGTCTAAGGGGGTTAACTGCTATGCCAACGGGCATCTTTGCTCTTGGTAATCAACTTTTCCAAGACCTTCATATCTACATCTGCCAGCTTATTTATATACAGACAGCCTTTACCCCACTTGCACTTACCGAGTTTCTCGAGCAAAGCTTCATGCTTGGTCAGGTCCATAGTCAGATAGATGGTCATCTTGGTTTTCCTGGGTGCAAAGCCAACATGGAACCACTCATACTCTTCTTTCCCCCCTTTACGCTTGTACTTATACTTTCCAAATGCAATCAGAAAATTATCACCCCATACTTTAGGAGGATGACCAGTAATCTTTTTCATCAACTCTACCAGTATCTTGCTGTCAGCTTTTTTGGTGGGGCTATCTATGGATTCTATAAATGCGGAAACGCTTTTGTTTGTTTGTTGAGTTGCTAGGCCTGCCATGAGTTTTTAGGTAAGGTATTGGTTCTGTAAATTTTATAATTAATTAGCACTGGGTTTCTTACCATTTATAAATCCAGGATTCCAAAGTACCAAGCCCAATAGAACTGCCATAAATATAGAACCTCCCATATCTGAGGTGCCCTGTGAAACATGGACTATGGTAAACACTAGCATAAATACTACAAAAAATCCTACTATAGGTTTTCTGAATTTTGGCAACCAGATAAGAACACCTGCTAGCAGTTGCAGAACGCCGAAAACCTTCCAAACAAGAGGAAATATTTTTGTTTCCATCGAGCACGGAGGCTCTAGAAAACTAAAGAACTTGTCTGTGCCTATCATGAAAAACATGAGGCTACAGATTGCGATTAGGATTGTCAATATTTTCATATTACTGGAATTGGTAAGCTGATAATTGTGACTCAAATTAGTAAACTGATAATTGTTCGACAACTCCCTGCAGGAATTTCACTTATTCGAAGACAGCTGCTTATGGCATATAAAAGACATTTATAAACTATATTTCTCTGCTCAGACAACCATACAATAACAAATCCTATATCGTTTATTGAGCGAATGGTCAGAATACAGCTCTGACTCTTTCTAATAACTAAAACAATGCAGAATGATTTTTATAGTAAGAAACCAAGCCAAAATAGCCAACAAATACTTGCGCTTTGCTAAATGGAAAATTCGAAAGTTGACCAGAAAATTTGGCAAGCTGCTGTACTCAGAAATCTATGTCAATCAAGTCACCCTTCATCCAACTATCTATGATGTAACTATCAAGATGGGAGTGGCGGGTCCAGATATAATCGTTTCTGCGCAGTCTTCTAATCTAAAGGAACTTTGGTCTGAGTTGTCTCACAAAATAAAAAGGCAATTGGTAAGGAATAATAGAATGAGAAGAAATTAGAAATTGTTTGTAAATCAAAGCTGTTTCAACTCCCTATCCAGATTGGCTTTGGCTTTTTCTTCATATTGTGAATAGAAGTCTTTGGTCTTGTAAATTCTTTCCATAGCTAGAAAATGTTGTAGCACTTTTTTTCTACCTCTCTTGTATAGAAAATCAGGATAGATACGATATTCTTTCCTAATCTTTTGACAATAGATGTTATAAGTTTCCCAGTCCCTTCCCAAAATAGAAAGGTCTGCATCGGTAAAATAATTGATGTCAGAATCTGGATGTTCTATATGTGACTTAGTCGCTAGAATTATATTATTACAGTGTTCGATTTCATCTAGAGGAACAGCCAGTTTTTCCATTCTCTCAGCAGCCAAAACTGCACTTTGTTCTTCATTGTTTTTCTTAGTTGCATTATAGATGAGATCATGGTAGTATAAAGCAAAGAGCACACTGTTCCAGTTGGTAATTTTGTCTTTTAATGGTGTGAGTCGGGTATATAGATCAGTTAGGTGTTCCAGATTGTGATAATGTCTATTTGTTTCCGAATAGTTTTGTTCTAGCTCTGTCCAGAGATTTTTAATTGTTGTAGGAGCTGCATTATAGGCTTCTAATAAAGTGGCAAAAGTCTTTTCTAGCATACTTTCAGAATGTGTAGTTAACATCTCAAATTGAAAGATAGCTAATAAACAATTCTCATGTTTATACATATTAGGCTTGTGTACAACCTTAAGCCTTACTATATGTTCCCTTGTAAAGCTAACCCATGCACATCAGATTAAAAACCCAAGTAGATGGTCACTACATGGAAGTAATGCAGAAATTTGATCTCGATCTATTCGAAGCATTAAAGCCCAAAGTAGGAAAGATGGAAGTCGTCCAATTTACGGGCTCAAAGAAAGGGGATGTCGTTAGGATAAAATTTCTCAGACCTCTCAAAGCCATTTGGGTCAGCCATATCACTGAAGACGGAGCAGACGAACAACAAGCTTTTTTTGTAGATGAAGGAGTAGAATTGCCGTATCCATTACAATATTGGCGGCATATACACATCGTCAAAAAAGTGACTGAAGACCGATCCCTGATAGTAGATGACATTAGCTTCAAGGCCAGCAATCCTTTTCTTTCATTTCTTATGTACCCCATTATATACTTATCCTTCCTACCCAGAAAACCAGTCTACAGAGCTTACTTTAAGAAAAGACACTAGGCTAAAGCTGATTAGCTTATGAATTTCATGCAATTCAGATATAATTTTTTGTCATAATGGTTACGTATTTTACCTTGAGTAAATTAAAAGCTACATTCTACAACTATATTATTATGATACGATTCCATCTAGTGACACTAGTTATAGTGTTATATGCAAGTACTGCTCTAGGACAAACCCTCAGGTCACATGTAATTACTTCTACTGGCAACTCATTTATGACAGATGAAGGAGCCACCTATATTTCGGTAGGAGAACCGATGTCCACAGAAATAACCAATGGAGACATTATGATCTCACAAGGTTTTCTTCAAGTAACGGTTCTCTCTAGCACTGTTGCTACTGATAACGAAATACCCTTTGATATTTCCGTCTATCCCAATCCTGTTACACAGCTACTGATGGTAGAACTGGAAGAATTCAGTGAGGTCCGATATCAACTTATAGACCAGATGGGTAGACAACTTCAGACCCAGCCTATCTACGAAAGCACCACTGAGATAGATATGACCAGTTACTCCGAAGGGATTTACTATTTACAGCTGGTGACAGAAACACGTCAGTCCAAGCTTGTGAAGATTCAAAAATCAAATCTGTAGACAAATGAAAATCTTAGCATATTTCATGTGCTGCTTATTAGCAGCCTTTTCCGCTCATGCCCAAACAGGCATTAACTATCAAGGTGTCGCCTTTGACAGAGCAGGAGAAATAGTATTGGATGGTAATATATCTATAGTATTTACAGTAGTTACCGATGATGCCAATGGTCCTGCTATCTACGTGGAGAGTCACCAACTAAGCACTAATCAGTACGGTCAGTTTACAACGATTGTAGGCACTGGAACACCTGGACTTGGTGACTGGAATACCATTAATTGGGAAACAAGTTCTCATTTTCTGACTGTGCAAATAGACCCTGCTGGAGGAACTGACTTTATAACAATAGGAACCACAGAGTTCTTATCTGTACCCTATGCTTTTCATGCCAGAAGGGCACTCAAGGGTCCACAAGGACCGCAAGGAATCCAAGGACCGCAAGGAGCAGGTGGGGAAAAAGGGCTACTAGGTGTGCCAGGTCCTAAAGGCTCTCCTGGACCTAAAGGTCCGCAAGGACCTCCAGGAGTCAAAGGACCTAAAGGACCTTTAGGACCAGCTGGACCTCAAGGACCACAAGGGTCAGCTGGTTTTGCAGGAGAACCCGGACCTCCAGGACCACAGGGACCACAAGGACCTCATGGGCTCCAAGGAGAGACTGGCGATGTAGGACCTCAAGGTCCTGAAGGACCTCCAGGAATAATGGGAGAGCCGGGACCTCAAGGAACTGCCGAAGGTGACCCAGGGCCAACAGGACCTGTCGGGCCTCCAGGAGACCCCAATGGACCGAAAGGGCCTACCGGACCGGCTGGACCCACGGGACCACAAGGGCCTCCCGGGCTAAACGGAACACCTGTACCTGGTCCTACAGGAAGAGGCTTTCAATTGTTACTGGATTCTGCGCCCCAAAATCCTGTTCTCCATCAAATCTATTTAGATTCTGGAGCCAATAGAGCAGACAACATGCTCGGCTTCAGATATTATGATGGCTCCAACTGGATAGACCTATTCTAATTACCTTAAGCAATAAAGAAATGAAAAAAATAATCATATTATTTTTCTTGGCACAAGGACTGACTCTCTGTGCACAGTCAGTCCCATCCTCTTTTGATTACCAGGGAATAGCTGAGGATGAAAATGGAAGTATTATCAGGGAAGCAGAATTAGGATTGAGGTACACAATACTTGATTCTAATGACACAGAACTTTACATAGAAACACATATAGAAAATACGTCGATCATTGGCTATTTCTCATCCGAAATAGGAACAGGCAACATCGAACTGGGAGATTTTTCCAACATTAGCTGGATAGAAGGCAACCTGTCCTTAAAAGTAGAGCTAGATATTACAGGTGGTACCAACTACACATATGAAGAAACTGAAGCCTTGCAGTATGTTCCATATGCCTTAGCAGTCAATACTTCAGACAACAATCCTGAAGGGGACTCAGGCATACAAGGTCCAGCAGGAATAGCTGGTAATCAAGGGCCATCGGGTGACCCAGGTCCTATGGGTTCATCGGGAGATCCCGGACCTTCTTGTCCACAAAAAGGAGAAACAGGTGATCCCGGTGATCCTGGTCCACAAGGTCCTCATGGACCTCTGGGCCCAGAAGGACCGCAAGGTGCTTTAGGACCACAAGGCATCGCAGGTAGAGTTGGAGTTAAAGGTGCTCAAGGTTATCCTGGACCTGATGGTGTACAAGGTGTAACTGGCCCACAAGGGCCTCAGGGACCACAAGGGCCACAAGGGCTTGTATCAAATATCAAAGGACCACAAGGACCACAAGGACCACAAGGATCTAATGGCGGACCGCAAGGAGACAAAGGACCCACAGGGGCAGTAGGACCAGCCGGACCTCCAGGAGTATGTGGACCACAAGGACCTGCAGGAGCAAGTTGGATAAGTACAGTTACAGCACAAAGCCAACCGATCGATACTCAGACAGGCGAAAACATCTATCTGGATGATGGAACAAACAGGGCGGACCAGAAACCGGGTTTCAGGTACTTTGATGGCACACAATGGATAGACCTTTAAAAATTAATGCAATGAAAAATTTGAAATTTATTATACTGTTAATATTACAGCT
>CAZKXO010000162.1:0-8258 GCA_964556525.1 uncultured Saprospiraceae bacterium | reverse complement strand
ATTCAACGTGACACCGTATATAATATCTGTATTATCTACCATTTCAGTAAATAGAAAAGCTCCGGGGATATTTCCAGGACCTCTATTGATCCATTCTCCTTCTATTGCGCCATTAGCATAAGACGTTCGAAGCGTAATGTTCTGAGCTTTTTTCTTGCTAGAAATCTTAGGCAATTTCCTTAATTTTTCTTGATGGCTTGCTGCTTGCTCTGCAGTCCATGGCGCTAGTTTGTAAGGATTGTTATCTCTTTCTTTTCTAAATTCAGGAGGAACTACAGGACGATTTGTTGTTGTATTATCAGCCGACGTAGAATTGTTGTCGCAAGAAAAGATGCATATTGAAATAGCGATCATTAGTAGGGCAAGAACATTATTTTTTAAAATCATCAATGCATTTTTATTTATACCTGAAAATAATTTTCAACAGGTTTGATTTCAGTAGTGTATTTATTATTTAAATATAGGTCAATTCTTAAAATAACAATGTCTATAAGAAAATCCATTGGGAATAAACAAGATGTCTAGAATGTCAAAATTAAGTTCGATCGTTTTATTACTAAATATTTTTATGCTTTCATGGTTGTTTCTTTCCAGTTCTTCATATAGGTTGTTGAATTTCAGGCGTTAGCCTATGATCGTCATCGTCGTATTACATGCAGCACTTTATGATTTTGATTGACTCATTCATATCTGTATTATTTATCCTCACAATCAACAAACAGTATCTCTGGAAGTTCAGAAACTTCGTATCCCCAGTTTTTTAAAGCATTATACATTAAATCTTTTTGGCTAATACAAAATTTGAATTCCCCAAATCCTTCCCATAAAGCCCCTATCAATTTACTACTCTTCAATCTTCTTTCTTTTATTTCTTTTGTTAATACTTCAATAACGTGAGGTTGAAACAAGAGATGTGGTTGAGTTTGACCGACATGAAATAGTGCCATTTTTACTGCCCAGTTTCTACAAGAATCTATTCCTGTTACATTTTTCACTGAGCCCATTTCTGGAAACCCTTGGCTTTTAGAGTATGTTATTAGTTCTTCAAAGTTGGATTTGAAAATATTATGCCTTTTTATCTGATTCGATTTAAATTCTACATCACCAATATCTGAATCTAGATATGATTGGTCAAGTTTAAGCATTTCACAAAAGTCAATTTGGTTGGTTCCTTTGTCTTTGCAGCTACAAAGTATTATTAGAAGCAATAGTACTGATGATATTATTCTCATTTCATTTAAGTTGTTTTATCTCTCTGTGTTGCATGTAACGGAACGGCGATATGTGGTAGATTTGGCGATAGCCAATCTGGCATCATGATCGCTTGTTATAGCCATTAAGAGTAAGTGGTCAAAGTTCATTTTTGACCAAGTCTTAATATGCTTTTCTTTAAAATCGTAGTTTAGCTTTAATGGTATCATGTTTGTCACCAATTGAATGTACTTGCATATATAACTCGCAAGCAAAGGTGTATATGTCTTTTTCATAGCAAACTCCTGATATGTTGATTGGACGAATCTTCCTTTTGAAGTTTGTTGGTTTTATTCTCAAGTAGTAAAGATCGCCTTCCTCAATAAATGAGAAATTATCCAAGAACACTTCAGGTATATAATGTTGTTTCATTATTTGAGATCATGTTTTATTTGTCTGTAAAGATTTGCAGGATAACAACCATATATGTGCTCTAGTTACACATATACTTTATTGTGTTCACCTCCTTAGCTTACTTAAATGCCTAATCGACTATATTTACTAAACTACTAATTATCAGTGATTTATCCTAGTATAGTTGTACTGTAGCGGTTAAGGTGCGCTTAGAGGCGATATATAGTATAGGCAATAGGTTGGTCTGGTTTCTCGTATGACTATCCTTTTATACACCGACCAAAAAATCGATATAACTCTTTGCCGTTATAAAAATTACTTCCTTGGCAATGTCAGACAGCTCTCCTTCTTCATCGGCGAGCATGTCTTCTACAAAGGCCAGTAGGTCTTCTTCTTCATATTCCTCAAAAAAAGCATCCTTAGCAGCAGACCAGTTTTTGTGGGTTTCTCTTTCTTCCCAGTTTTGTTCTTCCAGTTGCTGGAATTGTTCGATGTCGAAGTCTGGTAGTTCTGTTTCTGAAGCTGTCGCAGCATGGAAGATCACAGAAGAAATAAAATAACTGAGTTGGTGCTCAGGTGTAGATAGTCCTTTGAAACTTTCAGAATTCAGATAGTGCCAGTATTCTGCTTGTGCAGTAGCGAAGTTGTCCTCGAATTTTTCAGATTCTATTTGCTCTAGAATCTCTTCTATGAGTGCTTCTTTAATCATGATATATTTTTGACAAGGAAGTAACCGTCTTCTCCTTGCTTTTGATACAGTGGCATAAGAATGTGTCCGTCTTCAGGTATCGTTATAGGTCCACTGCGGTCAGTGGCGACGATTTCTCCTGCTTTGACCATTTGGAAATTAGTGTAGCCAGGATGCATAGTAAACTGGTCCTCGTCTGTGATACCATGGCGGAGGACCATCTCGGTTACCCGAGGCAAGTCCTTAGAGTAATCTATAAGTATTTTTTCGTGATGGTTCTCCACAACATGCGCATCTACAGCATCGATGGCTTTCATACAGTTGATGATGCCCGCAACGGCTCTGTTGACCGAGAGTCCTTCCACATGCTGTCCAGACTCGAAGGTGATAGGGATGGTTTTGATACCCATATTTTCTGTAGTAAAGTAATGCAGGGTGGTTCCCCTGAGACCCTCTAGCAGACCCAGTACGATAGGTGCATGCATGGCAGCGGCTATGTCTATATCTTCTTTGATCTCTCGGCAGATGGTAAAGATGCCACCATGTGAGGAGGTAGTATGCAAGTCTAAAACTACAATTTTACTTGGCTGGTACTTAGCTGCATAGTATCGGAACTCTGAATCCAGTTCCAGGAATTCTTCGTCTTCACTGTCCAGAGAGTTTACATCTTTATCTTGCTCCTTTTTGAGAGCCTGCAATCGCTCTACATTGAAACTTCTATTCAGGTCTTTGTCTACAAAGCGCTTGCCTTCTGCGTAAGCCTTCTTGTTGCCTATGAGACCAATCATAACCCCTCTGTAGACAAAATCTGCATTTCTTATAGGTTCTACTTCTAGCATCTTCAGAACCATTTCTATGGCTTTGACACCGGCAGGTTCGTTCCCATGCATAGCTCCCAGACAGATAAAAAGTGGTCCGCCTTCTTTGCCTTCGTAGGTGCCTATCAGTCTTTTATTTGGGTTCTTCATGAGGGTGACAAGTTAGCAAATCAGCTGCTAAGGTTTGTTATGGGCCTTAGGATTTTCTCTTTTCCAAGCCCAGAGATAGAGGCTTGCAATGGTGCGATGGGGCTTCCATGCTTCCGCAATAGCTTCCATTTCTTTGTGCAAGGCTTTTTTTTCACTCTTTAGCTTATAAAGGCCCTGCATGGCTTGTTGGATGCCTAGATCTTTGACAGGAAAGACATCGGGTCGCTGCAGCTCAAAGATGAGAACCATCTCCACAGTCCAGGAACCGACGCCTTTGATTTCGGTAAGCAAATCGAGGATTTCCTGATCTGAATATTTATCCCAGTCACAGGTAAATAAGTCTTTTTCTTCAAAGAATCTGGCAATATTTTGGCTGTACTGAGCCTTTTGTCTGCTAAAACCTACAGCCCGCAATTCATAGTCATCCAAGAGCAACACATCAGCTGGACTGAAGAATTCTCCTCCTACAAGCTTGAGAAATCTGCCATAAATAGTGTCTGCTGCCTTATAAGAGATCTGTTGGTAGGCAATGGCCTTGACCAATTCATTGAAAACATTGCCAGATTTGTCTAAATTTAGGTAACTAACTTCCTTGACAACTTTCTTCATAATAGGATCTTTAGAAAGTTGTTTCTTAGCCTTTGTCTTATCCAACATATTGCGCTTGTTACTATGAACTTTGTTAAATATACATGCTTTTTAATCTGTTTGGTTCTAACTACTCATGCCTGGAGCCAAGACTCACTTAATATGACCAGAGTAGGGCAGTGGAATCCCAGCAACATGCCGACTTCCAGTGGTGTTACCTATAATGATGTATGGGGCTACACGGCACCCACTGGGGAAGAATATGCGATCGTAGGTAACGTAGACTCAATACTCATTGTAGACATCAGCGATTGCGAAAACCCAGTGAGGGTCTATGGCTTTGATGGTGGCAATACTGTGGTCTGGAGAGATTTCAAAACCTATGGTGACTATGTATATGGTGTCTGCGACAGTTGTAATGAAGGCTTGCATATCTTTAATATGTCTGCCCTTCCCAATGGCGCCGTGACGCATGAATTAACAACCACAGCCTTCTTTAATAATGCTCATAACATCTGGATAGATGAGCCCACGGCAAAATTGTATGCCACTGGTACCAATACGGCCAATGAAGGCGTAGTTATTTTAGATCTGGCCAATCCAGCAGACCCCACTTTGATACAGAATGTAGAGTTTGATGATGAGATAGGATTACCTAATCTTAATTTCTATGTGCATGATATCTACGTGAGAAATGATACAGCTTATGCCTCACATGGCTGGCAAGGCTATTACGTCTGGGATATGTCCAATCTCAGCAACATCACTTTGCTTGGTGACTTTGATGAAGGCGGCTACAATCATAGCAGCTGGACAACTCAGGACGGCGCTTATGCGTACTTTGCTGAAGAAGTACCTACTGGAAGACCGATGGTCGTCTTAGATCTTGCCAATCTTGGCAGCATGACCAGTAATATATCTAAGGTAACTACTTTTGAAAATGCACTCGGCACCTTACCTAATGCTACTCCACATAATCCATTTATAAAGAATGATACCTTGTACATTTCCTATTATGAAGATGGCATAAAAGTATATGATCTCACAAACCCGGCTGCACCAGCTTACGTCGGCTATTATGATACCTATCCGGATAATGGTACAGGATATAACGGCTACAATGGTGCTTGGGGAACCTATCCTTTTTTTGACTCTGGTTGTATCTGTGTTTCAGATATAGACTACGGACTCAATATACTCCGAAACTGTGTAACTCAAGCTTATTATCAGGATGCTGATGGCGATGGTTATGGCAATGCTGCGGTTACTATAACACAGTGTGGTGCACCTACTGGCTTTGTAAGTGACAACACCGACTGCGATGATACTGACCCGGACATAAATCCAGGTGCACCAGAATTGTGTGACGGCATAGATAATAATTGTAACAACTTGATAGACGAAGGGGTACTCATTACCTATTATCTTGACTTAGATGAAGACGGCTTTGGTGGTCTTAATAATACGGTAGAAAGTTGTACCCCTATTGCGGGCTATATAACAACAGGAGGCGACTGTGATGACAATAATGATGAGATCTATCCTAATGCCATAGAAATCTGTGATGGTCAGGACAATAATTGTGATGGTCAGATAGATGAAGGCTTGCAGACCACTTATTATGAAGACTTAGATAATGACAGCTACGGAAATCCAACTGTCTCCATGATGTCCTGTTTCCAACCTTCTGGCTATGTATTGGATAATACAGATTGTGATGACTCCACAGCTGCAACCAATCCTGGTGCTGTAGAAACTTGTGATGGCCTGGACAACAACTGCGATGGACAAGTAGATGAAGGCTTAGCTTTCGTATCATATTATGAAGACCTAGACGGAGATGGCTATGGTAACAATATGGTTACTCTTACTGCCTGCTCTCCTCCTACGGGCTTTGTGCTTGACAATACAGACTGTGATGACTCGGTAGCCACAATAAATCCTGGTGCCATTGAAATCTGTGATGGCATAGATAACAATTGCGATGGACAAATAGATGAGGGAGTAGCTACACAGACCTACTACGAAGATATGGACGGAGACAGCTATGGTAATGCATCAGTTTTCCTTAGTGCTTGTTCACAACCGATAGGCTATGTGCTAGACAGCACAGATTGTGAGGATACGGATAGTAGTATACATCCTGGTTCGCCAGAGTTATGCGACAACATGGACAATAATTGTAATGGCCAGATCGACGAAGGACTGGCATCGCAGACCTATTACGAAGACAGCGACGGAGACACATATGGCAATGCGTCTGTTTCCCTTAGTTCTTGTTCGCAACCTGCAGGCTATGTCTTAGATAGCTCAGACTGTGATGACATCGATGCCACAATAAATCCTAGTGCTACTGAAGCCTGTGATGGCATAGACAATAATTGCGACGGACAAATAGATGAAGGCTGCGCATTGGATCCTTGCGATGCTATCCAGTTGTTTATTTCCACAATAAGCCAAGACACCTTCAGAGCCAAGCAACTCATAGAGTCTGATGCACATATCATCGCTACTGATGACATTATCTACCGTGCAGGTCAAGAGATAGCTTTACTTCCTGGATTTGAGGTAGGTCTCGGAGCGGAATTTCTAGCACATATTGTAGATTGCGAACTATCATCTAACACAAATATCTTCGGACCTGCCAACTTAAATGAAATTCTGGGTTTTATGTTTTCGGAAAAATCTGATAACAAATTTTATCATCTTATCTCAGAAACTGGCAAAGCAGTTATGATGAATACTGATAAGACAGAAATACAGAGAAGGCTGAAAACTATGAACTCATTCGATAAGTTTTTTCTAATCTCTATAGAGTAAGCCGATACGAGCCACTATTATTTTCACTAGTCCTAGATGAAGAATGATGAAAGAGAATACTAAGTATGACGTAGTTATAGTAGGTGCTGGTCCGGCAGGTATTAATTGTGCCATAGAAGCAAGCAAGCAAGGTCTCAAATATATTATCTTGGAAAAAGGTGTTCTGGTCAATACTATCTATAGTTTTCCCACCAATATGACCTTCTTCTCTACCAGTAAGAAACTGGAGATAGGAGATATTCCATTTATATCACATACTGAAAAGCCGACCCGTAGGGAAGCACTGGAATACTACAGACGTCTGGTCTATCACTACAAGTTGAATATTGCTTATAAGCAGAAAGTGGTACAGGTGGAAAAGCAAGACGATGGTCGTTTCACTTTATCTACAACTGATACGCATTACAACACCGATAACATCGTGATAGCAACTGGCTTCTATGACAATCCTAGAAAATTAGCTGTGCCCGGTGCAGACCTTCCAAAGGTCAAGCATTATTATGATGACCCACATCCCTATATAGACATGAACATTCTTGTCCTAGGCGGTGCCAATAGTGCCTGCGATGTCGCTTTAGAAACCTGGGCCCATGGCGCCAATGTGACCATGGCCATCAGAAAACCCGAATTGTACCCTAAAGTAAAATATTGGATCTTACCTAATATCCAAAACCGTATCAAAGAAGGCTCTATACAAGCCCATTTCAATACTGCCGTGACAGAAATCACAGAAACTACCGCCACTCTGGCAACACCTGAAGGAGCGCTAGAACTGGAAAACGATTTCGTTCTTGCCATGATAGGCTATACGCCAGACTTCAGCCTATTGGATCAGTTGGGTATAAGTTATGAAGACGAATCACAGCGCATTCCCGCCTTCGACCCTGAGAGTTGTGAGACCACAGTCTCTGGCGTATTCGTTGCAGGTGTTCTTAATGGAGGATACAAGACCAGTAGTTTATTTATAGAAAACACCAGAGATCATGGCGAGAAGATTATGAAATCTATTAGTAAGAAACAACAGTAAAGCGCATAGTCAGTTATGGATGTTTTATCAAATTCATTTTCTATTGTACTCTCATTAGTAGGTGTTGTATTTTTTCTTGCTGGCTATATGCTCCTTAGGTTTCCGCCCAAGAAAATTAACTCCTGGTATGGCTACCGTACAAAAAGCTCTATGCGGAATCAGGAAAGGTGGGATTTTGCTCAGAAATATTCAGGAATAGAATCCCTAAGATTAGGCGTGATATATATAGTAATTGCAGTTGTGGGCTTGTTTGTTCCGATGCCTACTTTGCTGCAGGATTTTTTACACTTGCCCGTAATGCTAGCCTTTATTATTTTGATGATTGTAAGAGTGGAGAAGGCGATAAAGCAGGAGTTTGGGGAGAATAAGTATTAAGCGCAAGTGTCTTGAGGTCTCCAGACCTTTGTAGTGCGCAATTATTTGACAGATAGCCCCATGCAGAGCTGAGAGGTCGATTGCTTTTATATCGATAAAAATAATTGACAATAATATGCAATCGTCTAAAGTCAGTAAAACTCAAAAAAGGAAAGCAGCAGTGGAAAAAATAGCGTAATCCAGACTT
>CAZKXO010000161.1:0-8263 GCA_964556525.1 uncultured Saprospiraceae bacterium | reverse complement strand
GAGTATCTAATGGAATGTAAAGCCTATGTCAACCAAGTAGGCGAAAATACTTTCCTCATTCTGGAATACAAGATCAACTCTGACAAGGCCAAAATCAATTATGGTAATCTGGAAAAAGGTGGAAAGATAAAAGTGACCCTTATGAACAAGGACCACGTATACCTTGAAAACATAGAACGTAGTCGCGGCAAGGTCAGACGAACTGATAAGTACACCACCTACACGGGCACCTATGCTATAAATAAGACCAATATGAACACATTGAAAAAACAATACATAGATAAGATTACTGTGCTGTGGGAAGAAGGTGTAGAAGAGTATCAGGTGCAAAATGTAGATCTTGTCCTTAATCAACTTAACTATCTAGAAAAGCAATAATAATACATGCTAGGACTAAAACTACCTACAGATCCTAGATGGGTCAATCTTGCCGAGAAAAGTCTGGAAGAAATCCTTACAGATCATGCCTACTGCGAACAAAAAGCTGCGACCTCATGTATCACCTTGATTCAGTTGTTCCCTGACAGAGAAAGATTAGTCAATGAACTGGCACCCATTGTCACTGAAGAATGGGGGCATTTTCGTCTGGTCTTAGCTGAGATGGCGAAGAGAAACCTCAAATTGGGTTATCAAAGAAAAGATGAGTATGTCAATAAACTGCTCAGTTTTCAAGAAAAAGGTGGTGGTAGAGACAAAAGTCTTTTGGAAAGACTACTCACTTTTGCACTGATAGAAGCGAGGAGCTGTGAAAGGTTCAGACTACTCTCTCTTCATATATCCGAAGATAGCCTAAAGGAATTCTATCACAAGTTTATGGTCTCAGAAGCTGGGCACTACAGACTCTTCATAGATCTAGCTAAGGAATATGCTGGCGAAGAAAAAGTAAAGCAAAGGTGGCAGGAATACCTAGACTATGAGGCCGGCATAATGCAAGAATTAGTACCACGGGGTGACCGCATGCATTAAAATTTTGCTGAAACAAGTATGATCTTAGACGACGAGTTCTTTGTTTTTTCTTCCTGTTATGAAGTCATCTTCAGAAGAACCTGATAGCTGGATGCCTCCACGATCTTTTCTCAGTACTCGAGAAAACAAGGATAATTCCTTATCGAAAAGCCACTGAAAAAGCAACTTCGTCCATGAAGTATGATATACCAAGGTTTCGTAGTACTCAGGAGCAATAGCTTTTATCTTTGGCAGATTATTCCAAGGTACATAGGCGAAATCATGGTGCTCATTATGATAGCCTACATTGAAAGCTACTTTATTGAGTATACCATAGTAGCTATAGGTCTCCTGAGGAGGTGCTACCAAGAAATGCTCTTGGATCCATCTTGCACCTAGAGGATGCAGGCCTACAGAAAATAAAAACGAAAATGCTAGATAGACCAAGGCTATCGGGCCCATAAACCAAAAAATTACAGTATTGAAAGCGAGTACCGTGACTATATTGATCCAAATCCACTTACTGGCAAATTTGATTTCCTTTAATCTGGGTGGTCTTAGCATTGTAAATAAAGGAAAGAAAGCCAACCACAAAGACTTCCCTATAAAATT
Organism: uncultured Saprospiraceae bacterium; assembly: GCA_964556525.1. Taxonomy (GTDB): domain Bacteria; phylum Bacteroidota; class Bacteroidia; order Chitinophagales; family Saprospiraceae; genus RFSX01. The sequence goes on along the minus strand of CAZKXO010000161.1, from coordinate 6,706 downwards.
AGAACCTATAAGTTTCGCCTCCCACTTGCTAGGAAGATCCGCATCTATGTCATAGTGACCCTGAAAGGCATGATGCTTTAGGTGGTATTTTCTGAAAGATACTGAGGTAGGAAAAGCATTAGGCAAATCACAAAGGATGCCGCCCCAAAGATTGGCCGTTCTGCTTTTGAAGACCATATTGTGGGTAAACTCATGCATAAGTACAAATAGTGCATGATTGGCAAAGGCGCCTACAGCATAGGCCGCTATCATTGCCATCCACCATGCATGACCTATAAGAGTCCAGGCTATGGCTACTTGCAATGCAACTATACCCAAAGTATAATAAATCGTATTAGGATTTCTTCCCATAAGTTTTTTAATTTCGGGATACTTCCTAATCATATCTTTGGTTCTCTGGATGTGGGGTTCCTCAGAGTGAGAATGATGAAAATCTGCTGTAAAACGGCTCATATATTGCAATTAAGAGGTTGAAATTACTGATTTATTAATGTCTTATGTGAACAGGATATAAGAAAAGCAAGAATTCGGAATTATTATTGCATGTACTCTTTAGAGAAATGGAAACAAACATGGATTTACCTAAGATTCTTATCGTAGACGATAGGGAATTTGATAGGATTATATATCGTGAATATCTAGGCGAAGCGAACTACACGTTCGAAGAACTAGAGGACGGTCTCGGAATTCTTGAAAAACTACCCCAAATCAAACCTGATCTAATGCTACTGGACTGGCAAATGCCTAGACAAGGTGGCCTCGAAACGCTAAAGCTTATTAAAAAAAATAAGGCTTTCAGCGATCTACCCATTATTATAATCACTGGATTACAGGACGAAAAAGTACTGGAAGAAGCCTTTGATTATGGTAGTCTGGACTTTCTCAATAAGCCCGTAAGTAAAATAGAATTGATGGCTAGAGTCCTCAATGCTATCAAGCTCAATGATGCTAACAAAGCGTTATTAGACCAGAAAAAAGAGCTTATTGATCTCAATAAGATTATTCACTCCCAAAAGGAAGAGCTGGAAAAATCTCTTGCCATAAAAACTGAATTGCTCGATACCCACGTTGAAGAACATAACAAAGACATCAGCGAGGTAAAAAGAAAAATGCTGACTATGGAAATGGACAGCACCAAGATCAATACCAACATGAAATCCATCATGTCATTGGTCAATGAATGCTATACACAACTTAAGAGCGAAAATCCTGAAAGCAGTGTACTCAGAAGGCTGAGACAACTAGAAAGACGTCTACAAGAATTGAACTCTGAAGAGCAATCTTGGTCGGACTTCAAAGATGTATTTGAGAGTATGGACAGCGAATTCTTCAATAGGCTTACTACTCGTAATCCAAAGCTTACATCATTAGATCTGAAGCACTGTGCTTATATCAAGATGAATATAGACAACTACGAGCTGGCCAAAATCCTAAATGTAGAAATGAAAAGTCTACAGATGACCAGATACAGGCTGAAGAAAAAGCTTAAGCTTTCGCAGGACGAAAACTTAAGAGAGTTTATACTTTCTGTATAATTTCTCTAATTACACTTATTTCTGAATTTCAGTTGCCAGTAATCTAACAATCCTGGTTCTAGATATTCACTTTGATATGCTTGCATATAGTGAAGTAGAAAGTTGCACCTTCCCCTAAGGTAGATTCTACCCAGATATCCCCTTCATGTTGCTCCACAATCTTCTTACATATAGAAAGGCCTATACCAGTACCTTTATACTTGTTCTCACTATGTAATTTCTTGAACATCATGAAGATTTCTCTTAGATACTGAGGCTCTATTCCTATGCCATAATCTCTCACTGAAAACACATGTCTATCCTGCTCTTCTTTGTAATCTATTTCTACAACAGGAGATTCTCCTTCTTTGACAAATTTCATTCCGTTCATTATCAAATTCTGGAGGATTTGTCTTGTTCTGCTAGCATCACCTATAATGCTCTCTGGAAGGTTCAATATCTTAACTTCGCCTTTAACCTCACTTATAGATTCGTTAAGTTCTATGAGTAGATGGTTGAGCAACTTTTTCATATTTACCACCTCAAACTCTATAGCTTGGGTATTTATCTTTGAGAAAGATAGAAGATCGTCTATCAGCACTTGCATATTGGTACTTGCAGAGATGATGATGTCCAGAAATCTGGCATTCTTATCTCCTAGTACATCCTTGGTATTATTCTTTAGTAATTGTGCAAAACTGATGACTGAACGTATAGGCGCTTTCAAGTCATGAGAAGCGATATAAGCAAAGTTTTCCAACTGCATATTACTTTCTATATAAACCTTCAGCTCATCATTCTTTTCATTAAGTGCCTGTAACTGTTCATTTATGATGGTCTTTCCCTTTATTTCATCAGTGATATCTCTAAAGTTTCTAACCATAAAAACTTTACCCTCATGCTCAAACATTTTTTGTGAGGCAACAATATCGAAGGTGCCTTCCTCATGCTCAAATCTGTACTCTGACTGGCTCGATCCGGATTTTATAGTTTTTATAATTAATTCTCTTGCTACTGACTTACTCTTCCTTCCATCTAACTGATACTCGGGAGAGATAGATAAGATTTCGTCTTCACTATGCATTAATACATCTTGATGTCCAAACAACTTTTTCATTCTAGTATTTCGTACAATAAGCTCTCCATTACTTAAGAATCCTGTAGAGTTTATATCAAACATCAAGATATCTATACCATCAAAACTATTGAAAATAAGCGCTTCGTAGATGGAAGACTTTTCTTTGGCCAATCTTAGATTCTCGTATATAGCGGTTTGGTCAGATAGGATAAAGAAATATGAATTATCAGAACCAGCTGCTTTTACCACATTGAGGCGCACAACTTTTTCCTCTCCGTCTTTGAGTATCAGAGAGATAAGACTACTTTCTGGAATCTCTCCTTGCTTAACTTTAGCTATCTCATCAATAATAGATGATTCCTTCTTATTTAAATCAGCAATATGGAGGGAACTCTCTGGAATAAAATCTAAGAGTTTAGAATTTATTACTTCTTCTTTGGTCAGTCCTAAGAGATCCAGTAGTGCAGAATTGCAATCCAAATTACGATCGGTATTACTGTCGTATAATATTATAGCATTATTAGTACTAGAAAAAAGAGAGTCAAATTTTCCACTAGTGAGGTCGAGTTCCTGTTGGAACTGATGCTTCTCGGTGGCATCCACAAATGAAATATAGAATGACTGGTTTTCCCCGCTCTCATTTTTCATTAGAGAACCAACCCCTTCCAACTTTAATTTTTTGTCATGAATCGTGGTGAAGTCTATTGTCAAGACTACCGAAGGTGCTCCTTTAAAAAGTTTTTGAACACCTTGCATCAAGGATTTTTTGGAGTTGTCATCCAAGAAATATGGAAGTTTATGCTCCTTCATTTCTTCCTGAGTCATCCCTATTATCTTCTCTACAACTGGAGAAGCATAAGTTAAGGTGCCATCTAACTGCATAATCACCAGCCCAGTAGGAGAATTTTCTACTAAAGTTCTAAATTGATACTCACTGAACTCCAAAGCTTCCTTGGCTTTCACAAAGTCTGTGATATCTCGGCTGACTTCCAGAGCACCTATTATTTCATTCTCTTGATTTTTTAGAGGTAAATAGTGGTTACGGTTGACCGTGCATTGTTCCTGATTTACTTTAAAATCATTAAAGGACTCACCGCTAAGGGCACGATCATACAAGGTTTTCCACTCCGAAAATTGTTTCTCATCCACTAAGGTTTTGAGATTAGAACCGGCCTTAATGTCTATTTCATTGTATAGCTTAAATTGCTCTATTGCCCTAGCATTACAAGACAATATTTCATAATTGGTATTTATGGCGAGAATACTATCAGAGGTGCTATCAAATACAGCTTCCAAAGTAGAATTGGCTTTGGTTAATCTTGCATTTCTCTCATATTCTTTAGTGAGATTATTGATACAGATCATGGCACCTACTGGCTCTTCATGCTTGTCCAGTATACACTTGATATACAATTTTAGGTAGAATTTCTCATCATTTTGTATCAGCTCAAACTCTGTAGAATAAGAGTCTTTACTCCTCATCACCTCTTCATGAAAACCTATAAAGTTTACGAATGTGTCTCTGAAAATTTCATTGAGATCGCGGCCTACTTCCAGCTTAATGGTAGACAGTTGCTGGAACAAATTCTCAGCAGCACTATTAAATGCCTTTATCCTTAGTTCCGGATCATAGATGATATAAGAATTCTCAGAGAGTAACATGACTTCATCCATGATACTCTGGCTGGACTCGATTTCTCTAAATGAGTTTTTCAAATCCGAAGTTACTCTTTGATTACTTTGCTGTGACTCTATCAGCTTGGTTACATCCTTACCATATTCCAGAAAACCCACAATCTTATCCGATTTATTCTTAAGTACCTGATAGTTAACATTTATATAGTGGATTTTTCCATTTAGTTTCGTCTCTATCTTTCGATTGACATTCTGTTCTTTGTACGCCGGGTCGTAATACTTCATTTTCCTTTCGTCATACCCTTCTTGTCCATAGTAATCAGGAAGGTGTGCTCCTATTATGATTTCCTTACCCATGACTTGCTTATGGATAACACGGGCAAGTTCATTGAAGTATCTAACTTTATTTTCCAAGTCTATCAGCACATAGTAGCTATCAGATGATTCCAGAAGAGAAAAGATAGTATGATGGTCTATATCCAGATCAGACAGCAGTTCAGAAGAATCTTCGGCTTTGGTATTTGGGCTAGATGTTATGCTATCGACCTCCGTAGTTACTGTAATAGTCAGTATCGTATTATTCTCTTGACCTGAGATATTGGAATTAGAATTTATTACGACGGCCTTAGAGCCTGCGGCAGTATGCAGTCTTGCAGTCTTATTACCTATTCCATTTGAGGTTTCGCTCAGCCAGGTAGCTAGATTCTCATCATCATCTAGCGTCAGAAGGTCAGAAAGCGGTTGCTTTCTAATCTGAGCTGGTGTCTTATCTACAAGCTTAGTGAAATAGGTATTTACTGATTTTATCTGGCCATTTTCAAGAAAAATGCAACCAATAGGAAGTGTATCAAAAGGATGGAAATGCTCAATTTCACCTGCATCCAAAAGGAACCAAGAAGTTTTCATATAATAAAAATAACTAATATGACTATTAACACCAAATTTGGTGGTCCTAGTCCAAATTAATTAGTTTTTGGTTCCTATGTGGAGAACTTATTTATTCGTTCTCCCCTACTGGCTCGTCTGAAGTGGTTATATACGCTATGTTTCCCTTTAAATCATAGAAGAAATAAAGGGGTTTTTCATTTCTCAATAAATCAATAAATGCCAAATATCTGTCAGCTTTTAGATAGACTTCATAGATAGATTTCTTTCCATTGACAGTTACTTTATTTTTTTTAAGCCTTCCTTCTCTAAACCTTAATATGGCTTTTCCAGATGGTAAAGTAAGGTGAATGACGCTGCTACTAAGTTCTGCTGTGCCACCCCCATAAAGAAATACTTTGTACTGCTTGAATTGTTCTATTATAAAGTTCTTTTTCGTTGCCATGTCTTATTGGGTAGTTTATGATTTTTGATAGCAATATAGGATATTTCTCTACCTATTAGTGCATGTTTATAGAATAAGAAACTCAGTTATTGCGTAGTTTGGCTGACGAATAGAAATGACAAAAAAGAAAATCAATATTGCTATAGATGGCCATTCTTCCTGTGGCAAGTCCACTCTTGCCAAAGCCCTGGCTAAGAAGCTAGACTATATCTACATAGATTCCGGTGCTATGTATAGATCTGTTGCACTATATGCCATCCAACAAGGCATAGATGGTACTAACGAAGCAGCGGTTACGGCTCTACTAGCTGAGATCCACATAGACTTCAGCTACGAAGAAAAGCAATTTGCGATCCTACTCAATGGAAAGAATGTTACCCAGCGTATCATCTCTCTGGATGTATCCAGTATAGTCTCAGAAGTTGCGGCCATGAGCGAAGTCCGCGCAAAGTTGGTCAAAATTCAGCAAGCTATCGGCCTACAAAAAGGTGTTGTCATGGACGGTAGAGACATAGGAACAGTGGTGTTTCCCACTGCCGAGCTTAAGCTCTTTGTCACGGCAAATATAGCCGTCAGAGCCCAAAGGCGCTTTCTGGAGTTACAAGAAAAAGGAATGGACTCTGCGTACGAGAAAGTGTTAGCTAATCTGAGCCACAGAGATCATATAGATTCTACCCGCTCTGACAGTCCGCTGATACAAGCCGAGGGTGCCATACTGATAGACAACAGTTATATGGATAGAGAGGAACAACTGTTCCTGGTAGAAAAGATCCTGGAGGACTTAATCTATCCCTAGCCGACAGGTTCCTTCTACAGACATTGATCAAAAGAAAAAAAGGGCACCTACATTAAGCAGGTGCCCTTTTAATATCTTGATTATAACTTTAAATCTATCTAATTACAGTTACATCTCCGGCTTCTATTTCAGAGAACTCATCTGCGCCTCCTTCGTCTACTACTAGATTAATGACATAGACGTAGACACCTATCTCTACCGCAGCTCCTAGATCCTCGCCCCAGACACCGCTCCAGCCCAAGTTCCACTTATGGCTAGATCCATCTGGAGTCTGAATTTCCTCTCTATCTAACATAGGATCAAGCTGCTTAGTATATACCAGCTCTCCCCATCTGTCATAAATGGCAACGTCC
>CAZKXO010000160.1:2309-8296 GCA_964556525.1 uncultured Saprospiraceae bacterium | reverse complement strand
AATATGTATGCACTTACTGTAACGATGGAATAGTACACCAGTATGCATATTGCTGTATTCCAGTAATTTTGGATAAAATTTAGTGTTGAGTTAATGTAATTCGACTTTACAAATCTACTACTTAGACGCTTGAGTCAGGACGTCATTCACTTTTATCATTGAATGATAATTCAAGTATATTTTGTTCCTTACAGATATAAGTACAAGGTTGAATCTCTGCATAAGGAATAGGTTCTTTTGTCCAGCTTGGCTTTCATTTTCCTAAATGAAGAAACTCTGATTAAGCTTTGTTGTTTTGGTTTTTTAACTTAATATAAAACTACGACTTTTTTATATTAACTGGCAGTTGCTTCTTAACCGTTAGCTTTGTCGAGGGTCTAAGTTTGTAAGATCGATTTTATATGTTTATCTTATTTGAATATCTCAGACTTCATAGGACTATAAAGAAGACAGCATTTTTTGATAGAAATGGATGCTTAGCTGAATTTGGATGAGCCATCACATCTACACAATTCAGGTCGGCAGGGATATTACTTGTTAGCCTAGATATACCTATAAAATCCTCCTTTCGTATCTCAGAACAACATGTCCGTCTTTAATCTTCACAAATAGACAATTCTTAAGCTATCTTTATCTGCTCATCCAGTAAGCTGAAAGTGACTGAGACAGAAGAAATATTTACAAACGAGCAGTTAGAACTTGTCCAGCTGCCTAGAGTGGAAGACCTGAGCTATCAGCCTCTAGAACCGAGGTATAAGACGGTATTGCTGCTGGGAAGATTAATCTATTCTTTCGTAACGGCACTGATTGTAGGTTTGATTCTTCTTTTCAGCCCTCTTAAGGACGAACTGCCACGCTGGGCCATACTTGCCTTTTTGATATTTTATGTCATCTACTTGGCCTGGGGCTTCTTTATGACAATCAAGCGATTTGAGAACAAAAGTTATGCTTTGCGTCAGCGAGACATCATCTATAGAGAAGGCTGGTTGTGGAAAAATCAGACGACGACTCCATTCAATAGAGTACAACATGTAAGTATAGATCAGGGGCCTATAGAACGTAATTTTAATCTGTCCAAACTGAAAATCTTTACCGCAGGTGGAAAAGCCAGTGACATAACTGTACCAGGACTTTCCCCAGAAACGGCTGACCAACTCAAAGAATATATTGTTGCTAAGACGCTGGAGGATAAAACAGGTACTAGGACAATGTTTGTATCAGAAGAAGAATAGTCCGGCCTATGAATTACGACTTTTCTACTCCCATGCGCCAGTCTTATGCAGCTATCCTTTTGATAGCCTATAGATTGTACAAGGTGCTGGTCCGTCAGTTGTTTCCTTTCATTCTGATTCTCTTTTTTGGCAATAAAGAAACCACCTCTAGTTTTATCATGTATACCATCATTGTGATAGCACTGATAGGCTTTTTCTATAGTATCGTTGCTTTCTTCAAGTATTACTTTTATTTGGAAGATGACAAGTTGATTGTACTTAAAGGTGTCTTCAAAAAAACCAAACTGGAAATCCCTTTCGATAGGATCCAGTCCATCAACTTTGAGCAGAATCTCATACATCGGATGTTCAATGTAATCAAGCTGAATATGGATACAGCTGGTAGTGCAGGTAGTGAGCTACAAATCAATGCCCTCGACCAGACTCTGGCAACTGCTCTTTCTGATCACATTCTGAAACATCGCTCACAACAGGCTATAGAAACTCAGACAGAGCAAACAAAGGTAGAACCAAAGAGAATCATCTTCAGCCTGTCTATAGGTCAACTGATGAAGGTAGGGATAACTGAAAATCACTTTCGCTCTGGTGGCTTGATATTGTTCTTTGTTTTCTGGATTTGGGAGAATTTGCGCGAAATAGGCATGGATGTCATAGGCAGGATGGAAGACTATGCGCCGATGGCCAAGACCATTACCACCAGTCTGATTATCATGTCTGTTTTGTTTGTCCTATTTATGGTTGTTTCATTTATAGTTTCACTCATCAGGACTGTGCTAAAATATTTCGGGCTGAATATGTACAGAATAGGAGATGGCTTCATCGTAGAGTCAGGCCTATTAAATCGTCGTGAGCATGCCGCCAAAGACCACAAAATACAAGTACTTAGTTGGTCGCAAAATCTACTTCAGAAGTGGACCCATATCTTCGAACTGCGCCTTAAGCAAGCCTCCAGTATCGCGGTCAATGATAAGAAGTCACTACAGGTAGCAGGACTGGCATGGGAAGATGTCCTAGAGACCAAGGCCTATTTGCTGAAAGATGCTGTAGAAGAATTAGAGCATATAGAACTGAGCGGGGTAAATGGCTATTACCGTTACAGACATATGATATACTGGACAGTATTCTGTGTACCCATTATAGCTATTGCTGTCTATCTGCAAAACTTCAATGTTGTTGTGACTTCCATAGCCTTTTATATCTATGGTTTGGTTTCTACACAGTTGAGTTATAAGAAAAAGAAATTTGGAATCTCGGATAAGTTGGTTCTACTAAGGGGTGGCATCTTTGGACATTCAGCAACTATGATGGAATTATTCAAGTTGCAAAATATTATGATACGTCGGACGCCTTTTCAGCGAAGAAGAGGATTGGGCTCATTAATCTTGTTTTCTGCTTCAGGACAGCTGACTATACCTGACATAAGTTATGACACTTGTCTGAGTATGAAGAACACTTTGTTGTATAAAGTAGAGTCCAGTAAGAAGAGCTGGTTTTAATGAGTTTGTCTTGTAATCTAAACCCGTTCAGTTAGGGGCATAAAAAAACCCCGATGATCATTAATCGTCGGGGCGATAGAATATTTAAGGGTGTTAAAGTCAAGACAAATATATTTTTATTATTGTTGCGCCGAAAGGATAGAGTATGTTTTCTGTAAACTAGTAGACAGAATATTTTGAAAAAAAGTCAAAATCACCAATAAAATGAAAGTATTTGTCATTCTAGGCCTTATATATCTAGGGTATAGATTGGTTCTTCCAAAGAAGGAAATACACATTGAAGAGCAGAAATCACAGAAAATCAGCGATGAAGAGTATACAGACTACGAAGAAATAGACGATTAAGCCCTTTTTTAGCCCTCTAAACCTAACCGAAATAGCTGAAATTGAATAAAGCAAGCACTATAATTACCCAGAATGATGATTTTATTATTGCCTATAAACGGGCAGGTTTGTTATCACAACTGTCAAGCTCTGGCGAAAACTCCTTAGAGTCTGAATTAAGATCAAAGAAGCTACCCAAATTACATCTCCAAAGCCGACTGGACAGACCCGTAAGCGGCCTGGTCCTCTTTTCTCTGTCATCGGGGTTCAATAAGCACTATACCCGTATCCAGGCAAGTGGCAAGGTAGAAAAAGAGTATATCGCCTTAGTCGAAGGTCAGTTGTCACGGATGGGCTCCGAGTATGAAGAATTGGAACATTTCCATGTCCACGATAAAAAACACCTTAAGGCAAGAATATCTGAAACCCAAACTGCCAATTTCAAACCCATTCACCTGAAATACAAAGTGCTGTTGACTTTGGATAATTACACAGTCCTTAGCGTGGTGCTCAATACTGGTCGGTTCCATCAGATCAGAGCCCAACTAGCACACATCGGATTTCCTGTAAAGGGAGATGTCAAGTATGGTGCAAGAAGAGGAAATAAGGATAGAAGCATACATCTGCATTCGTACAAACTTAGATTCAGAAATTTGCAAGGTAACAAGCGAGAATATGTTGCACCACTTCCAGTTGGTGATACACTTTGGGATTTAGTTGCCGAAAAAATAGAAACCAGAGAAAGTACATAGCCCATGGATAGCAAACAAAAATTTACAGATGTCAATAAGCTCGGCGAGTTCGGACTTATAGAGAAACTGACACAAGGTGTCAGTCCGCTTCATGCTACGACTATAAAAGGCATCGGAGATGATGCAGCTGTCATGAAGTATGGAGACCAGCATGTAGTAGTATCTACTGATTTACTAGTAGAAGGCATCCATTTCGATCTTATGTATTCGCCTCTAAAGCATCTAGGTTACAAAGCCATCATTGTCAATCTTTCTGACATCTACGCGATGAATGCAAGACCTACGCAAGTGACCGTTAGTGTGGCCATATCCAGCAAGTACTCAGTAGAGGCAATGACCGAATTATATGAAGGTATAAAGGAAGCTTGTCGCTTATACAAAGTGGATTTGGTAGGTGGAGACACCACTTCATCACCTAAGGGAATGACTATCAGTGTTACGGCTATCGGTGTCGTGGACGCAAAAAAAATTACGTACCGTTCTGGTGCTAAGAAGGGCGACATTGTCTGTGTAAGTGGAGATCTAGGCGGTGCTTATCTAGGCTTACAGATACTGGAAAGAGAAAAGCAACTTTATCTAGATAACCCTGGTATCCAGCCTGATCTAGAAGACCAGAAATATGTTCTAGAACGACAGCTCAAGCCAGAAGCCAGAAAAGACATGATAGCCTATTTCACCAATGATGACCTCGTACCGACAGCCATGATAGATATCTCTGACGGATTGGCCTCCGATCTGATGCATATCTGCAAGGCGAGCAGAGTAGGTGCCTATCTAGAAGAAGCCAAGATTCCTATCAAGCAAGAAGCACAAATGCTTGCTATCAAGTTTCAGTTAGACCCAGTAACAACCGCGCTAAATGGAGGCGAAGATTATGAGCTACTATTCACCATAGACGAGAATGACCTGGAAAAAATCCGTTACATGCCGAGCACATATATTATCGGTGAGATAACGGATGTAGAAGATGGTATAAAGCTGCATACCAGTGGCGGCAATATACATCCTCTCAAAGCACAGGGCTGGAATCATTTTCCTGACGATCCCTCCTAGGTGCTCTATTGAAGATACCTCCCTTATTTGGCGTAGTATGCAGAGTGAGACGAGGGCTTGCTTGCTAGGTATTAATTTTTTATAAAATACCCTAAGCAGACCGCAGCAATGTATAACTTCAGGAAAGTGAAGAGGTGGAATTAATAAACAATGGAATACAGATCAATGAAACTGAGCATTATTGAAGTATGCAATGGAGGCGACTTTACAAAAGTCCCAGCAGAGAACTAGAAGACTAGTCCTCCATGCTACTGTATTTCTTAGCCACCCATATGTCCAGAAGTACATGAAAGTATAGAAAATGTTGTAACCCACACATTCTAACTCACTTTCAAGAAGTTAGCTCACATTTCCTACACATTTCTAAACATTATCGCTGGCTTTCCCATTTATAGACTGCACAGTACAAAAAATGGAATTTTCGCAAGCAAAACAACAGTTTATATCGACCTGGGGAGAGCTAGGATGTAATTGGGGTATTTGCAGAACAATGGGCCATATACATGCCTTGTTGCTGATAAGTCCAGAATCTATGAGTGCCGAGGAAATCATGGATGATCTGCAGATTTCCAGAGGTAATGCCAATATGAATCTCAGAGCTTTGATGGATTGGGGCCTAGTCTATCGCAACTCCAAACCTGGGGAAAGAAAGGATTTTTACAAGGCAGAAAAGGACTTTTGGAATGTATTCCGTAAGACCCTCAAAAAGAGAAGAGAAAAAGAACTTAGTCCCATGCTCCATATGATCAAGGATATTTCTAAGGTGGAACCCCACTGTGAACATTCTCTGGAATTCAAAAAGGTCATCAGTAATCTAAATAAGATTTCCTCTGCAGCTGACAACTCACTAGACAAACTACTTAACTCTGAGTCCAATCTTTTGCTGAATACCTTTGTTAGGGTGATGAGGTAGGACCGCATGTTTTCAAAAAAACAAACTCACTTTTTCAAAGATACTGTCAACTCGATTTTCAAGGATGCTGTCAACTCGACCGCAGCGGAGAGTTCTCCGTTCTGGTTATGACAAGTATTTACTATTCAAGGATGCTGTCGACTCGACCGCAGCGGAGAGTTCTCCTTTCTCGCTATGACAAGTATTTACTATTCAAGGATGCTGTCGACTCGACCGC
>CAZKXO010000160.1:0-2209 GCA_964556525.1 uncultured Saprospiraceae bacterium | reverse complement strand
TATTTACTATTCAAGGATGCTGTCGACTCGACCGCAGCGGAGAGTTCTCCGTTCTCGCTATGACTTAGATCAGTAAAGAGCAATACCTTCTAACTAACTATCCGCGCTGTCTTTACAATATGATCTAGCTGCATCATGTGATCGCGCTTAGTCGTACCCGGTGCCAGCACAAACACATCTACATAGATGAGTTCTTTCTTAGCCTCATTTAGAATGACATAAGTGTTGAATGGTCCGCCAGAAAAGGCGTTGGTCATTTCCCAGATGCCTCTTAGCTCTTTTCCATAATGATTGTCCAGGGTGAAACTGTACTCGTACACAGGCAGTACATCTTCGTCTACCACCATGAAGTCATTTTCTTCATCAGAAGTGACATAAGTGCGGCCAAATTTGTCGCGCATATTTATGATGCCTTGTTTGGAGAGTTGTGCTTCGTCATCGTAGCTAAATCGCTGAAGGACGATATTCTGGTCCGCTTTTTCTCCCACCTTACGCATCCAAAGGACATTGTTTTCGAGGTCATCAGTTGCTACTACAAAATCTCCTGGCACTTGGAAATCGATATGGAAGCGTTCACGGACCTTTTCTGAAAGACCCAGATTAGTTCTGTCCACATAGATGCTGGAACGCAATTGCTTCTTATCATGCTCATGGACTTTTTTGGTTATGGCGGGAAAGCTCTTTTTGATTGCTGAACTGAGAGCTGTTCTATCTGGTGCATAGAGATAGACCAGTAACTGACCACGTGCCCACTTGTCTCTACCTACAGAAGAAGTAGTGGCACCTGGTTTTGTAGCATAGTCAAATTTCTCTGAACCCAGGTCTTTTTTGACCATTTTGGTGGTTTCAGAATCAGTATCCGAGAGGTCAGCTAGGATGGTATAAGTTCTTAATTCTTTACGCAATGGCTGGCCCTGCAGATCTTGTGGACTGAAATGTCTCAAGTCGAAAAGCGGCTCTGGCTGCGGAAGAATAGGGTAGGCAGATTCGAAGTAATATCTGAAGGTATCTCCTACAGCACTGTCCCATAAGGCATCATCAGCGATGACGACAATCTCATTCATCTTTCCTAGTGCGGTACCTTTAGCTTCGAGCTGATTGGTCACCTCATTATTGCAACTGGCTAATAACCAAGCAGTTATAAGTCCTAAAGCTAGTTTTATATATGTTGAATTTGTTCTTATCATAACCCTTAGATTTTTTACAAATTTCATCATAAAAGTAGATGAATAAATCCAATGGAATGGTGTGAAAGCTGCTAGCTCATTTTAGTTATCGATAGTTATGATCCAAGCAGATAGAGGACGTTAAGTCCTGCAAATCAAATTAGATTAAGTCTAAATAGCTAAAATCCTCTATGTTTTTGGCTCAATCCTTATTTTTGGACAAAGCAAAACTTTTTCTAATGCGTTGGCTAATAGATTTTCTGACTTCTAGTATAGGTAAGAAACTCGTGATGAGTCTTACAGGCTTGTTTCTTTGTAGTTTCTTGGTCATTCACCTTATAGGTAATCTCCAATTATTGATTCCAGATGGAGGGGAGAAATTTAATGTCTACGCCAAGTTTATGACGTCCAATCCCCTGATTAAGTTTATTTCTATTGGTCTGTATGGAGGTATCTTATTGCATGCAGTACAAGGAATACTTATCTGGCTGAGCAATAAGAAAGCGAAAGCGTCAAAATATGCAGTCACTACTTATAAGAATGGCTCATGGATGTCTAAGAACATGGGGCTGCTTGGAACACTAGTCCTGTTTTTTCTCTGTGTACATATGGGAGATTTTTGGCTTAGGATGAAGTTTGAAGGCTGGATTCCAGAATCTTGGCATATAGCTAATACAACAATAGATGGTGTAGACATGAAAGATTTGTATAGCAGGGTTCGATATTCTTTTTCAAATGTGTGGATTGTAATTATATACCTAATAGGCTTAGTGGCTTTGGCCTTACACTTATTACATGGATTCCAGAGCGCCTTCACAACCTTAGGTCTAAGACATAAAAAATATACCCCACTTATAAAACTTATGGGTATTGGTTTTTCTATAACCATCCCTTTGCTCTATGCACTTATTCCAATCTGGATATTGGTCAAAGAAGCTGCTAACTATTAAGAAATCTCAGACTTAATAAGTCTTTTAAAAAATAAATGAACATGAAACTAGACGCTAAAGTACCTGCTGGAGAACTAGCCGAGAAGTGGACAA
>CAZKXO010000159.1:0-8310 GCA_964556525.1 uncultured Saprospiraceae bacterium | reverse complement strand
CGTTCATACAATTTTTTAGAATATTAGTTACCTACATTTCCTTTGGTAGTGTGAGTTAATTCTAAATCAGTTAAAGGAAAATCATCTCCAGTAAAAATAAGTTCTCCAGCAATTTTGCCATCTAACAAAAACAACTCTGGATGACCAGAAGGTAATGCCGTGGTGACACCTAAAATGAACTTTCGTAATTCTATCAAGTCTGAACCATTTATTTTATTATCACCAGTTACATCTGCCGCCCAAACACTACATGGATCGGTGAATTTTTTTAGACCCAAGATATGTCTCTGAATTTTTACAAGATCTATCGTACTTACCCCAGTTCTAGGTGTATGAGTAGTTGTAAAAGTTAGACTTAGTGTATCGCTGCTACTTAGATCATTATCATTAGCAACACAATTAAGTACGCCTAATAAGGTTGTAAAATCACAAAGATTGTCATCAACAATGACGTCATTTAAGCGGATTTCGAAATCTTCTAACTGGAGGTCATCTCCGCTACAATTAGAGGCATCAACAAACAAGCCGTTCACTTGAGCAAGATCTTCTTTTATAAGCTGAGTGAAAGAAAAGGTCTGAGACGAACACCAATCGAGGGCTATCCATCTTCTAACAAGTTTTCGAGGTACCGAAGGTCCTCCTAGGTCAAGATCTTCATAGGTGTAAATTAAATTGCACCTGTTGTAGATGCCTGGAAATAAACCTTCTGACAACTGACCAGTGGAAAGATTGTCGATATCACTGACAAAAACTAAAGAGTCAGGCCATGTTATATCAGCTGGATCAAAACTGTTTACTTGAATATTTCTTACACAAGTGGGAGTGGTTTCTTTTACATCCTCGTCAACGAAATACTTAAAATAGCCTACTGTTAGAGTATAAGTATCACAGCTAGAATCACCACTTATTCTCTGAGGAATGAGTTCTAGTTTATTAGTCTCGATTACTATATTTTCAAAGAAATCATCCAATTGATAACATTCTATTTCAGTATCAGGAGGACAATTTATTTGAGTATAAGTGACGTTTGGCAGGAAAAAGCCTAGGAAAATAAGGAATAGATAGCGCATAATGGTAAGATTGGTTTAGTCTATAATTCTATAACTAAAATTATCAGAATAACGCTGCAAAATTTTTGAAATAAAATGTCAGCATCTTGTTCTTTTAGTTTAGCATCAGGCTGATTAGAAGCAGAGTTGGAGGCCCATTTATATTATAAGCCTGCAGCACAAGAAGTACATCGCTTTTCAGGTAGAACAAGATCTCTCCGCTTCCTTTGGTCGGTCGAGATGTAAAAGGTCGTAAGGTAAGCTTAAGAAAACCTCTCTCTAAATTACCCCTTCCAAGTAGGGCTTCATAACCAAATTACTAGCAGTAGGGTAATTCGTTTTTTAGGAGGCAATTTCTACCTCATAATAGAAGCTGGAAAGTATCAAGGGTGATGAAAAGGATAATTTTCTACAGTAGGGTTGGTATCGAATGAGCCCTAGTATATGTACTTGTCATTACATCTCTATAGTGAGGATTTATATTAAAAAAGAGCCCAAGACTTTACTCTTGCACTCTTTTTACTTCTCTTTATCTTGCAATCCTCTTAGCTGTCTTCCAGAGCAGCAGCACCACCGACGATTTCTAGAATCTCATTGGTAATGGCTTCTTGTCTGGCCTTATTGTAGGTGATCTTAAGTTCTTTCAAGAGTTCATTGGCGTTTTCAGTGGCCTTATCCATAGCAGTCATTCTTGCACCTTGCTCCCCTGCATTGATATCTAAAACATAACTGTGAAACGAAGTCTGTAGTATACTAGGGACCAACTGTTCTAGTAATACTTCTTTAGATGGCTCGAAAAGGTAATCTGATTTCATATTGTCTTCGCCTGGCTCCTTTGTTCCCTCTAGTTTCGGAACTGGTAGAAACTGTGCAGCTTTAGGATCTTGGACAGCGGCATTTCTAAACTGACTATAGACTACATATACTTTGTCATACTCTCCTAACTTGTAATTATCCATCAGAGCGGAAGACATCTTAGCCACGTTGTCATAGCTGAGGTCTGCCATAAGATTGACATTATCAAGGTTGTAGTTGCAGCCTGGCGTTCTTGACTTAAGAAAATCGTAGCCCTTTTTACCTATAAAATGTAAGTCTACCTTACCAGCACTTTGCTCTGATTTGTAGTTCTGAAGCAACTTCAGAGTTTGCTTACCTACGTTAGTATTGAAGGCACCCGCCAGACCTCTATTAGATGTGATGACAACTATGGCCATCTTATTAATATCTCTGACAGTAGAAAAAGAAGACATCGCATCTCCTTCCACATTACTCAGGATATTGACCATCATTTGATTTAGGCGCTGAGCATAAGGTCGGAGATCAGTAATAGCTTGCTGTGCTTTTCTAAGCTTGGCAGCCGAAACCATTTTCATGGCTTTGGTAATCTGTTGCGTAGATTTTACAGAAACTATCCTTTCTCTGGTTTCTTTTAGTTTACCTGACATCTAACAGATGTTTATGAGTTAGTGTATTGTTTGGCCAAGTCAGCAGCAACCTGCTTCACTGTGTCCAAAGCTGATGAATCCAATTTTCCAGCTCTGAAAGTATCCAGTACATCCGGATGACCATTTTCTATCTGTGCTAGAAAAGCATCTTCAAACTCTCTCACTTTATTAACTGGAATATCTTGCAGAAGACCATTGGTTCCTAGATAAATAATCGCAACTTGTTTCTCCACAGAAAGAGGAGAGTATTGTCCTTGCTTTAGGACTTCCACATTTCTCTTTCCTTTATTCAGTACAGACATCGTTGCAGCATCCAGATCAGAACCGAACTTTGAGAAGGCTTCCAACTCTCTGTACTGTGCCTGATCCAGCTTTAGTGTTCCAGATACTTTTTTCATAGATTTTATCTGAGCAGATCCCCCTACCCTAGATACTGAGATACCTACATTGATGGCAGGTCTGATACCAGCGTTAAAAAGATTGGACTCCAAGAAAATCTGTCCGTCTGTAATCGAGATTACATTGGTCGGGATATATGCAGATACATCACCTGCTTGTGTTTCTATGATCGGTAGAGCTGTCAACGAACCACCACCTTTTACTTTACCAGCTGCCTTTAGAGACTCTGGCAAGTCATTCATCTGATTTGCGATTTCGTCATTATCTATAACCTTTGCTGCTCTTTCTAGTAATCTTGAGTGCAAGTAGAATACATCTCCAGGATAAGCCTCTCTCCCTGGTGGTCTTCTAAGTAAAAGCGATACCTCTCTGTAGGCAACAGCCTGCTTAGACAAATCATCATAGATAATCAAGGCTGGTCTTCCCGTATCCCTGAAGTACTCACCGATACAAGCACCTGCAAAGGGTGCATAGAACTGTAATGGTGCTGGATCAGAAGCCGAAGCCGAAACGATAGTCGTGTAAGACATAGCACCGTTTTCTTCCAGTACTTTGGCCACCTGTGCCACAGTAGAAGATTTCTGTCCTGAAGCTACATAGATACAGTATACAGGCTCACCTCTATCGTAGAATTCCTTTTGGTTAAGTATCGTATCTATAGCGATGGCTGTCTTACCAGTCTGTCTGTCACCAATTATCAGCTCTCTTTGTCCTCTACCGATAGGAATCATCGCATCTATGGCTTTGATACCTGTCTGTAAGGGTTCAGTTACCGGTTGTCTGTATATTACACCAGGAGCTTTTCTCTCGATAGGCATGTCATACATCTCACCAGTAATAGGTCCCTTACCATCTATTGGCTGACCTAGAGTATCTACAACTCTTCCGACGATGCCTTCACCTACTTTGATAGATGCGATCTTACCTGTTCTTCTTACAGTTGCACCTTCTTTTATGCCGTCACTTTCACCCATGAGTACGACACCTACGTTGTCTTCCTCCAAGTTAAGTACGATAGCCTGGACACCTGTCTCGAATTCTACAAGCTCACCAGCTTTGGTTTTTGTTAGTCCATATACACGAGCAATACCATCCCCTACCTGAAGTACTGTACCTACTTCTTCTAGCTCAGATTCTGATTTGAATCCTGATAATTGTTGTTTAAGTATTGCGGATATTTCCTCTGGTCTGACCCCAGCCATATCAAAATATTTTTAGTATGATTTAATGTATTTGTTATCTGAAAACTTACGCTTGATTTTGTCAAGCTTGTATGCCACACTGGCATCGTATAATTTGTCACCCATCTCTACGACAAAACCGCCGATGATGTTGGGATCTACTATGGTCTCTATATCTACATCTGTATCAGTATGACTACTGCCTAATAAAGCTGCTTTTATTTCATTCAGAGTTGCTTCATTGAGAGGTGTTGCCGTCGTTAGTCTAACACCTGTGATGTGCTTCAGCTTTTTGTACTGTTCTGTAAATGCTTTGGCTACTTCCGGCAGAATAACTTCTCTACCTTTTTTCATAACCAGCTCGTAGAAGGTCATGGTTACCTCACTGGCTGAATTACCAAAAATTTCTTTGAAGATAGCCAGTTTCTTATCACCATTGATTATTGGACTTTTTACGAGTAGGCGCAGGTCTCTGTTCTCTAGCGCTTCGGTAAGGCTGTTCATATCTCTATTGAGATCTTCCAGGACATTCTTATCTACTCCTAAGTCGATAAGGGATTTTGCGTATCTGACCGCTGCTCTTTCCCCAGCCATTAATTCAACTTGAATTCGCCCACAAGGGTATTAACAAATGACTCATGCTCAGGAGAACCTTTTAGTTCTTTACGAAGTATCTTTTCCGCGATATCAGTGGCCATACTGCCTACCTCATTCTTCACTTCTGTCAGAGCCGCTTTCTTTTCATTCTCTATTTCCATCTTAGCTGTAGAAGTGATACGTAGTGCATCTTCTTTGGCTTTGTCCTTGGCTTCTGCAATGATAGCAGCTTTTGTCTCTTTGGCTTCTTTTAGCATACGAGCTCTTTCTTCCCTGGCTTCTGCTAGTATTTGCTCATTTTCTGCTTTTAGATTGGCCATTTCTTCTCTGGCTTTTTGCGCTTCTTCTAGTGCATCGCTGATTGTAGTTTCTCTTTTTTTGAGTCCTTCCATCATAGGAACGAAAGCATATTTTTTCATAAGCATCCAGAATAAAACGAAAATGATCAGAGACCACAATGCTAAACCTGGTGTCGGTTGAAATGGCGCAAATCCTGCTAAAAAAATCATTTTTATAAGTTATGTTTTAGATTCTCAGTATTGTGAGAATGAAAATTTTATTAGTCGTCGATGCAAGCATCTTTTCTTTTAGATAAATAAAGGAACAGCTACTCTGCCATCCGCATTTTGCTGTTTCCTTTTTTCGTTGCAATGGTATACTACGTCATGAATATAGATAGTAGTATAGCGATCAGTGCTGCACCCTCCATGAAGGCTGCCATAAGAATCATCGCTCCTCTGATATCACCAGAAGCTTCTGGTTGTCTTGCGATAGCTTCTACGGCTTTTCCACCGATCTGACCTAGACCAATACCTGCTCCTATTACGGCAAGTCCTGCTCCTATTGCTGCTAAAGTTCCAGTCATTTTAAAACTGTTTATTAAATGAATAAATTATTCTTAACTACTTCCCAACCTGATGGGAATGAAATCGATTCTAGGATATTATTACTAGTTAATATCTCTTGTTAGTGATGGTCGTCATGGTGGTGTTCTTCTGTAGCAGCACCCAAGTAAGAAGCTGTCAGAATCGTGAACACAAACGCCTGGACAAAAGCTACTATAAGCTCTATTGCCATCATAAATAAAGTCAGCGGTATAGCGATAGCCGTACCAGTCAGACTTCCTCCCAAACTCGCTCCCGCTTTTCCAAATATAAATATCAATCCTACGAATGATAGAATTGCAATATGCCCTGCAGAGATATTACCAGCCAATCTGAGCATCAATGTCAGCGGCTTGATAAACATACCCATGATCTCAACTGGGATCAATATTAGTTTTACAAAAAATGGTGTATCAGGTGGCCAAAGAATGTGCTTCCAGTAGTCAGTGTTACCTTTGATTGTCGTTATAATAAATACGATAATTGCCATTACTGCTGTCACGGTCAAACTTCCAGTAACATTGACACTGCCCAAAAATGGTACTTGCCCCCAAAGATTGAGACCTAAGATGAAAAAGAAGATCGTCATAAGTAGTGGCAAGAATTTCTCGTGCTTGTCCCCTAGAAAAGGAATGGCTACATCGTCTCTGATAAACTGAAAAACAGGCTCTAAGAAGGATTGTACACCTGAAGGCGCACTTGGTCCACCTGCATATTTCTTTGCTGCAGCTCTGAATAAGAAAAATAATAACAGAGACACCAAAATCATAGATACAACATTCTTAGTCGGACTCAGGTCTATAAAACCTGTACTTCCACCTCCTAACATGCCACCATCCCATATTGTCTTTTGTTCTATGTGGTAACCTTTGCCATCTATGATTGCATAACGCTGTTCTGCGTCTTTGCCGTCTTCATTTTTATACTCTACTTTGCTAAAACCGTCTACAGTATATTCTCCTTGATTTGCAAAATTAGGACAAGTAATTCTGTGCACATTGCCCTGATACATGACATAATCTTTATAGCCCATGTGTCCATCATCGTGATGTCCTGGATGAAATTTTCCTGAAGAGAAAAACTCCATACCCCTCTGCCTATTGTAGATGATCATAGGCAATGGAATTCTTACCATATCCATAATCGTATACACATTAGCATCACTGATATGGTGTATCGCCGTACCAGTTGGATCATATCCATGCTCAGCTTCATATTTCTTGGCCATAGCGCCGCAAGCTTTGCTATCGGCTATCTCATACTTATAATGATGATGGTCTCCATGATCGTGCCCAGCATGTGCACCGTGATCATGATCATGCCCAGAATGATCATGCTTATGACCTGTGTGATCATGGTTATGACCTGAATGATCGTGATTGTGTCCAGAGTGGTCATGGTTGTGCTGTTGCGCCCAACTGAAAGAGGAAATGAAAACGAAGACTAAAACTGTATAAAACTTATGCATTTACTACTCTTCTTAAAATTTGGTGCAAAGGTACTGTTTATAGGCTTTTAACTATCTTTTTAAGGGTAAATAAATTGTCATTAATGAGGAATAAAAAGGGCCTCTTTCGAAGCCTTAGTCAGGCATTAAATAAGGAATAAAAGGGAATAAATAGCTATTCTGCAAACAATAGAACTGTATCGCAGAATATATATAAAGAACATCTCATATTTTGCCAAATTAAAAAAGGGATTAGACTATGTAGAGCCTACAAAAAAATTACCAACATCGGTAAGTGGATTAGAGAACAGAACTCGGAACCAGCCTTCTTAATTTAACTTTCATCCGCTTTCCAAAGCCAGCTTCCTTGTCGGGATTGTAGTCCTGAGTTGTTCCCCAAGCGTTCTCTGGCAATTGTTCTGCAATCATACCTGCCTTTACTTGTGCTGTAATCAGAGGAGAGTTGATCACAGTGATACATTCGGTATTGAGATTGGCGCTTCTGGGGTCCATATTAAAAGTACCTATTACCGTCGTCTTATCATCTATGACCATAGACTTGGCATGTATCGCAAAAGTAGGTTGATAACCGAGGTTCTTTTGCAGAGCACTTTGCAGCAATTGCTTTCTTATCTCAGCATCTGCTTTGAATTCATAGATCTGGACACCTGTCTCCAGTAATTCTTTTCGATCTCTGACATATCCGCTGAAGGCTTCCAGATTGTCGGTACAGGAAAGGCTATTAGTAAGTATATGGACAGTGACACCTCTCTCTACGACTTCCTTGAAAGCTGCCCTTGCTGACTCAGAGGTAACAAGATAAGGTGTCTGGATATAAATCTCCTCCTCAGCTGTTTTCAGAAGTTCCAGTAAAGCTGTCGTTGTCTTACCGCCACCGCCTAGAAATTCGTTTGCGTCATTTTTGCCAGGGATATCAGAGATAAACTCAATGTCAGTCACCCATTGCAACCTGTCAGAGCTCAGCACAGCATCAAAGTACTGAGGCAAATTGTCTATCTCAGCTCTGATCTGTGGCCAGAAATTATCAGGATTGCAGGCGTAGTCTGTTACATACTTATGTACAGCTGTATAATCATAATCCGGTTCAGAAAAATTAATCAGCTTGGATACGGGTACACTTAGGTTGTCCTGCCAGTATTCTTCAAAAGATTTTTGCACCTCAGAACTAACACCACCTAGCAAGAGCACATCTCTGTCTCTAAAATTATAAGCATGGTCATAGTCAAAATACTCACTCTAACTCCCGAAGGGAGAACCGCTTTTGTTCTGCTGCCCTCTAACTCCTCC
>CAZKXO010000158.1:0-8324 GCA_964556525.1 uncultured Saprospiraceae bacterium | reverse complement strand
CAGTATGGTTCTACTCTGCATATTAAGGATAAGCAGAAAGTTAAAGAAGGGGATCTAATAAGTCAATGGGATCCGTTTAATGCCGTGATCTTATCTGAGGTTAACGGTATCATTAAGTTCGAAGGACTAGAAGAAACTGTAACTTTTAGAAAAGAGAAAGATGACCAGACTGGTAATGAGGAGATAGTTATAGTCGAGTCTAAAAACAAGAAGACGATTCCAATGGTTAAAATCGTATCACCTTCTGGTGAAGAATTGAGATCATACACGATGCCTGTAGGTGCTTACCTTACTGCTATTAATGGTAAAGAAGTTGTTGCAGGTGAAAAACTTGCAAAGATACCAAGAAAGCAAGGTGGTATTTCTGATATAACAGGGGGTCTTCCACGGGTTACTGAATTATTCGAAGCAAGAAACCCTTCTAACCCTGCAGTTACTTCTGAGATAGATGGTATCGTTAGTTTCGGAAAGGTAAAAAGAGGAAATCAAGAAGTATTTGTTTTTGATGAGAAGACAAATCAGAAGAGAAAATACCTTATCAAGAAAGGTAAGCTGATGTTGGTACAGAATGGTGACTTTGTAAGAGCAGGAACCAAGCTTTCTGAAGGAGCAACTTCGCCGTTTGATATACTTAATATAATGGGACCATTTGCTGTTCAGCAATATCTTGTAAATGGTATTCAAGAAGTATATCGTTCTCAAGGTATAGGTATCAATGATAAACATATCGAAGTTATCGCCAGACAAATGATGAGAAGGGTAGAGATAGAAGATCCAGGAGATACTTCATTCCTAGAAGGCGAAGCAGTAGATAAGTTCAAGTTCTTCGAAATGAACGACTGGATTTTTGATAAGAAAGTCGTAGAAGAAGGTGGTGAGTCTACAAAACTTAAGCCTGGTCAACTTGTATCACTGAGGCAACTTCGAGAAGAGAATTCCTACTTGAAGAGAAATGATAAGAAGCTAGTTGAATTTAGAGATGCTATCTCAGCTACTTCCAAGCCTTTACTTCAGGGTATTACAAAATCTTCATTAGGTGTGGAAAGTTGGATATCTGCGGCTTCATTCCAGGAAACAACCAAAGTACTGAGTACAGCTGCAATAGGAGCAAAAGTAGATACCTTAGAAGGACTGAAGGAGAATGTTATTTCTGGTAAACTCATTCCAGCAGGAACAGGTCTAAGAGAGTTTAGAAATTTATTGGTTAAACCAAAAGAATTGGTTGCACCACCAGAGGTGACAGAAGAGCACGAAGAAGAAATGGAAATGGGAGAGTAAGACTCTCTTTAGGTTTTCAGAAGAATATAGCAATGCCTTATCTTAATAAAGATGAGGCATTTGCTTTTTCTAAATAGTTTATAACGTATTTACCTATTGCATCATACTCAATATTTACTAAGTCGCCTGGCTGTAGGTTCTTTAGATTAGTATGCTCGTAAGTGTAAGGGATTATTGCAACAGTTACAATACTATCTTCAATTTTCACTACAGTTAAGCTTATCCCATTTATTGTTATAGAACCTTTAGGAATCACTAGTGTTGCGGTATCTTCTGGTATTTTAAATCTGAATACCCAACTGCCGTCTTCATCTTTTACATCTACGGTAGTAGCCGTATTATCGACATGACCCTGAACCATATGTCCATCCATCCTTGTATTCATACGAACACTTCTTTCTAGGTTGACTAAGTCGTTTACTTTTAGTTTTCCAAGATTGGATTTGTCTAGCGACTCTTTGATGGCTTCAACTTTATATTGATTGTCTGAAAGTTCTATGACTGTGAGACAGACGCCATTATGACTGATACTTTGGTCTATATACAATTGTTCGTCGAAAGACTCCTGAACCGTAAATATAAGATTGCTGCCCTTTTCCTCTATTGCAAGGATAGGTTGTAGTGCTTCTACTATTCCTGAAAACATTATCTAAATAATTGAATGTAACCTTCCAGTAGTTCTACTTCTGATAACTCACCATTAAGACCAGACTCCAGAACTCTGCAAGTGTAATAATAAGTACCCTCTGGTGCTTGTTTCCCAGAATTAACAGTACCATCCCAATTAAGTTCTGGCGAAGTTGTTTGATACATTAAATTTCCCCATCTATTGAATAGCTGGAAATCAACTGCAACAACAAATTGATTTTGTCTAGGTCTGAAAATATCATTTGCACCATCACCATTTGGAGTGAAGGTATTAGGCAGACGATATATAGGACAGTTACTTACACAAAAAGGATCACCTCTTCTGCCTTCATTTCCCAGACGGTCGATTGCTGATACTGTATAACAACCACTTATCCCTATTTCTGGTAAATGTTCTATTTCTAATATATCGTCAGCATCTACTTCAGCCAGTAATTCATATTCCAAGGTAATTACATTACTGGAGAAATATATACGATAACTGGAGACCTCTTCAGGCATTTCGCAATCCAAAGAAGGGGTCCATCTTATTGTATTTATAAATTCTAATTCTTCGACCCCGTTTGCTGCACCACAAGGATTTACTACCGTTGCAATCGGTGGACAAGGACCTATTGAATCTAAAGGTGTTCCACAAACTCTCTGAGAATAGTTGGATAGGAGTTCATTATCCCGAAGTCCGTAAGTACCTGTGGACCTTATCCTGTAACAAAACTCAGTTTCATTCTGGAGCATCTCATGACTAAAATCGCACAACTCAGCAGCATCCAAAAGACTATAGTTGTTTGTATTGTTGTCAAATAACTCTAAATCATACTGAAAATTCCTCCATGGCACTTCTTCTTGACAACTTATAAGATTGAGCATGTCAGTGGATGTAACTGTGGTAAATACTGAGCTCGCCATCTCTGAGTTTGAATACAATAAGCCCTCTGAGAAAAAATCAATTTGATAGTAATATTGATTGTCTACAGTGTTGAGCCCAGTTCTCTGGAAAGAGATACTAGGTGCGGAACCAAAATTATCTGTGATAAGTTCTGCGACCTCTGTAAATATAGATCCATCAGTAGATTCCAGTAGACTATATCTGTATGGTCCTGGGTTGAGGAGGGTATCAAAATCTGGTGTAAGAGGTATAAGACTGGTTACAGATATTGACCCTGAGGTAGAAGATGTCTCGATAACTGAAACTTCAGTTATGAGCGGTATATCTTGTTGAAGTTGAGCACAAACCTCTTCAGAAGGCAAACTTTCTACTAATCTAAATTCATTGCCCGATGCTGTGATATTGGAAAATATTGCGACAACTCTGTAGCAGTATATTGTTCCTTTTTCCAAATTTTCATCCACAAAAATATACCTGTTCCCTTCAGAGTCTAGAGTTAATTGCTTTATAACCTCATATCCTTTGCCTTCCAATCCATTATCACAATCATCTTGTGCCAGTGGATTTGCACCCTCTCTTCTATAGACTCTGAATCCTGTGAAAAAATTATTCTGTGTTACCTCGCAATCATAGGGTTTAGCCCATGATAGTTTTATTTGATTTTCATTTATAACTTCTGTGTCAAGTTCTTCTGGTGGTGGGCCTACAATTTTTATCCTAAGGCTTTTAAGTACAGAATTTCCACTGTCTCTAAATTCTGAATCATCTTGACCTCGAAAAACCACCTGATAGAAGTTGTCAGAAATGTGCTCACATTTAGTGTCCCAGCTGAAGACAGTCTCTAGTGGAGAGTCCACATACTCATTTTGATTAGATACTGTCGCTGGAGATATATCTTGCATGAAAGGTCCACCAGTAGCAAATATTCGTACTTGTTGACCTGAATCTATATCAGTAACAATAACAGGCAATCTGAGTTCTGTACCTGCGATGACACAGATTTCATTTTCTACTTCTATTTCTGGTGGATTGTCTGTACATGGTAGTACCAAAATTTGCATGTCCCTTATAACAGAGTTAACCAGTATCCCGTCTCTAAATTCATTAATCTGAATGGCAACATTAAATTCGCCTGCTACTGTGGGAGTATTCCAAATAAGATCTCCAGTTACGCTATTAATACTTAGATTGCCTGTTGCCCCTGGTATGCCATCTGGAAATACGTAATTGGGCACTACAGTACCTTCTGATTGCAATGGTGTAACGAGTTGATAGCTTATACTATCCCCATCTGGATCGTAAGCATTAGGGTTATGAACGAAGCGACTTCCAACACAAGCAAAATCTATAGGGGGCTGAAGTAGCATAACAGAACTATTGGGACCTTCAAACTGGGTTTGGGTTAGTGTAATTCTCGTTTCTAAATAGAATGGAACATCTATAGAATTGGGATAATTGACATTTTGAATGTTGTTAACTCTGTTTGGATCTTGAAAAGAAATTGTATATCTATTCCTAGATGGATAGTTGTGTTCCATAGTATAGAAATTCACCTTGATGTCAAGACTGGGCAATTCGTCCCCACTACCATTAGATCTAAATACAATATCAGAACTTCCATCTCCCCAAAAAACTTCTATGCTGTCTCTATCTGCACCTGCTGAGCTGGTTTTGGTATAGGTAGTTACTGTAGCTACTATAGTCAAAGGACCTGTTTGTACATAAGTGATTTCTCCTGCTCGGTTATGGGTTCCATATGATGCAGAACTAAAGAAAACTATTAGAGAAATAGCTAGAAAGAAGATTTTAGAAAGCTTATTCAAACCCAGATATTTAATTTCAAGTTAATCAATTTTTAGGTTGAAAGCTCTTACTTATTGAGTTGACCGAGACATCTGCTCAGACTT
Organism: uncultured Saprospiraceae bacterium; assembly: GCA_964556525.1. Taxonomy (GTDB): domain Bacteria; phylum Bacteroidota; class Bacteroidia; order Chitinophagales; family Saprospiraceae; genus RFSX01. The sequence goes on along the minus strand of CAZKXO010000158.1, from coordinate 3,605 downwards.
TTTTTCCAATGGGAGATGTCTTGATAAAATGTTTCCTGAAATTTTTGTTTGGACATCATACTCCATAAGGGTCTCGGAGCTGGAGCATTAAAAGCCTGAGTAGTTGTGGTGCCTACTTTACATTTTATCTTACTCTGTTTGAAAATTTCTTTTGCGAACTCAGACCAGTTGGTCATACCAAGGTTACTATAGTTGTAGATACCTCGCTTATTAAGTTGTTGGATGTTTGGGTTATCATAGTTAGCTATGAGTTCCAGAATAGCCTTAGCCAAATCCCTTGCATAAGTAGGGGATCCGTACTGATCGGCCACAATATTTAAAGAATCACGTTCTTTTCCAAGCCGAAGCATTGTCTTCACAAAGTTATTTCCAAAACTGGAATAGACCCATGAAGTTCTAAGAACGATAGCGTCTGGTCTTTGCTTTAGAAGGAATTGCTCTCCAGCCAGTTTAGTCTGGCCATATTTCCCTTTTGGTTCTGTTTTGTCTGTCTCTTTAAGTAGTTTTTCCGATTTGATATGGTAGACATAATCCGAGGAGATATGTATGATTTTGGTTTTCTTAGGAGCATGTTTTGCTATATGCTTTAAGGCGGTAGCATTAACAGCCTTGGCTTTGCTAAACTCGGACTCTGCTTTATCTACAGCAGTATATGCACCCGCATTAATGAAAACATCGTAGTTCGATGCCAAATTTTTCTTAATGCTCTGTTCTGAAGCTAAGTTTAGATTCTTTCTGTTTCTAAAATCAATCTTAAATTGTGGGTAATCCGATTTTATAGCATTTAACTCGCTACCTAACTGTCCAGTACTTCCGGAGACCAGAATTTTTTTCACCTTATTCATAGCCCTAAAATAAGCAGTCAGTCTAGGACCTACATATCTTTATTCAAGAAAATTCTATTGCCTATGAAAATAAAGATACCGGTATATATCACAGTTGCAATAGCAGCTTGCCCATGAGTAAGCAGATATTCGGCAACTTCAGAAGTAAGACCTTCTGCCATCTTAAAAATTGGTAAAGGCATCAGATCTTCCATACTATTGAGAGGAAGGAAGTTCATTGCTTCAGAGTTAGGAAAATAACTGTTCATCCTATTTTTAATTAATGGCTCTACAATCAGAATATAAGAGAGATAAACAAAGACAGCTATGCCTGCTTTTCTAATAAGGTAGGCCAGAAATAATGCAAAATTTAGATAACCAAATGACATTAACCAAAATCTAGGTATCGCGAGGTCATTGTCCATAATAGTGCTGAATGAAGCTCCTTCTGTATTTAACCACCCGATGACAATAGAAAGAAATAAATAGTATAGGGTTGCTATAGTAGTTAGAACTACTGTGATAAGTAGCTTTGATAAAAAGTAATCGGATCTGGTCATACCCGAGATGATATTCTGCCGCATAGTTTTATTCTGTACATCTATCGTTACGGTGTATATCATTAGAACCCCTAGGAAAAAGAAAACTATCCAATTGCCCGCGTATCCTAGATAATCCCAGATTAATGGAACAGAGAGTATATTAACTTTCATTGGAAAATGCTCAGACATAGTATCTAGTATATTTCCAAAGTATAACGAGAGAGGAAAGAATAGTGCAAAGAAGACAAACAGCAGTGTAATAACCGAATTCTTCCGAAATTTAGACCATTCTAGTTTTAATAGTTTTAATATCATGGAGTGCTCTATTTTGTAATTTCTAAGAATTCTTCTTCTAACCTTCTCTTTCTAGATACAATATGTGTAACCTCTAATCCTCGATCTATGGCTGCCTTATTCAATGCTGAAACTTTCAGGTCTGGATTAGCCTGACATTCAAAATGGCTTCCTTGATCGGTAACTTTATTGATGCCTGAAAAGCCATCAAGGAAACTAGCCAATTTCAATTTATCACTTGCAGCAATTTCTATCGTAATATCATCACTAAGTATTGCACCTACCGGGCCCGATGAAAGCAATTTCCCATTCTTTATTATAGTAACATGGCTACATATTTTTTCTACCTCAGCTAGTATATGACTCGCCATTAAGACAGTCTTACCTCGTGAAGCAACTTCTTTAAGAATGTTTCTGACCTCTGCAATGCCTTCGGGGTCAAGACCATTGGTCGGTTCATCAAAGATGACCATGTCTGGGTCACCTATCAGTGTAGCTGCTATTGCTAGTCGCTGTTTCATTCCTAGCGAATAAGTTCTAAATTTAGATTTTCTGCGACCAGATAATCTGACTAATTGTAATAACTCATCGAAGTTCTTATCATCTACATTCTTGATCTGTCTGATGATGTCAAGATTCTCATCTGCATCCAGATAGGGATAGAAGTTTGGTGTTTCCAAAATAGCTCCAATATGTTTTCTATGGTATTGCCCATACTTATTTTCGAACCATTCAAAACTGCCACTGGTAGGCTTTAGTATCGACAGAATCACACCAAGGGTGGTTGTTTTACCACTACCATTAGGTCCTAGCAAGCCCATTATTTGTCCAGCTTCTACGGTTATATTTAGCTGGTCTACGGCAGTAATGGAACCATAGCGTTTTGTCAGATTTGTAGTACGAAGTACATTCATATGTCGGACTGTTTGTATAAAGATACTGTTCTAGTTAAGAATCATTTAATAGTTAGATAAAAGCATCTGATTATTCTACCACTTATCCTAAAAGACTATCTAACGGTAATTTAGCTTGATTAAATTCCAGAAACCTTACCTGACTTTTATTTGATTGTGCTGTATGAAAATCTTCGTCATTTAGAAGTTGCAAAGTCTTTTCTACCAATGCTCTGTCATCAGTGGCAGCGAAATAAGTAGCGGAGTTGCCACATATTTCTCTAGATGTAGGTATGTCCGAACATACTATAGGCACACTGTATGACAATGCTTCGAGTAGTGGCAGTCCAAAGCCTTCGTACAAAGACGGAAACACGAATGCTTTTGCATGTGCATACAGTGACCGAAGTCGATTATCTGTAGTATAGCCTTCTAAAATAATTCTGTCTTTGTAACTCGACCTTTCTATAAGGTCGAATACATTTTTTGACTTCCAACCTTTGTAACCTACGAGTCGCAGTTGTAGCTTGCTAAATTTTGATGCGAGTTTATCAAAAGCCTTGAGGAGGGTCACATAGTTTTTTCTTGGTTCTATAGTGCCTACCGATAAAAGATAATTAGCTTCTGCAAGCAATCCAGTTAAGTCTTCTGCACTACCTTGTGGATCATCCATTAGGTATGGATAACAAACGGTTGTTTTGTCTTTGCAAGCAGGGTAATAATCTATAAGATCTTGTTTTGTCTGCACAGAATTTACTAAGAGCTGGTTAGAGTTTTTTAGGATTTTGGGCAGTAAAAATTTATGTGAATAGTGGCTTGATTTGTCATGCCACTGAGGAAAATTTATAGGTGTGAGATCGTGTATTACAGTTGCTTTCTTAATGCTTTTTGGCAAATTAAATGGACCGAAATGGGCCATTTCAATTACCAGATCTGGACTTAATTTCTTTAGAACTTTTGGAATTTCATTGAAGCTTCTCATTCGGAAATGCCCTGGCATCCATTTCTTTATAGGCACAAGAATTTCTTCTATGTCGAGCTGTTCATAAGGG
>CAZKXO010000157.1:0-8336 GCA_964556525.1 uncultured Saprospiraceae bacterium | reverse complement strand
AAATTAATTGAATTAATTTATTTGATAGGTCAAGGCTGCTCCTTTGGGGGCAGCCTTTTTTTATTAGAGAGTTTCTTTAATTAAGTTTAGAATTTGGTCGCCATATTTTTCGAGTTTAGCTTTTCCTATTCCATCGATGCTTAACAATTTATTGGAGTCTGAAGGTTTACTAGCAGCTATCTGTTTTAAAGACTTATCATGTAGAATTACATAAGGAGGCACCTTCTGACTGACAGCCAAATCTCTTCGCCATTCTCTCAATTTTTCAAAGAGACTCTGATCCATACCAGACAGATCTACTATAGCCTTCTTTATCACGACTTTCTTATTAGCGGATGGATCCAAGTACTTAGACAATTCCACTTTTACCTCTCCTTTCAGTACTGCTTTAGACAAGGGAGTTGTTTTAAGCACAGATCTATTTGTGTAGTCTATAGCTACAATACCTTGATTAATGAGTTGTGTAATATAAGCTCGCCAATGCAGATATGGTACTTCTCTACCTACACCAAAAGTTTTGAGTTCGTGGAAGTTGTTGGCTTTGAGTTCTTGCTTGTAGGAACCTCTCAGAATGTCCATAAGAATATTTATGCCTATGGTTTCTCTAGTCCGAACTATTCCTGATAATACCATTTGAGCATATGTTGTTCCATCAAATAGTTGTGGCGGATTCTCACAATTATCACAGTGATCACAGGCGACGTTTCTGTATTCGCCAAAATAATTTAAAATGAGATTAGTACGGCAACTCAAGGCACTCGCAAACTCCCACATACGATCCAACTTAGCTCGTTGAACAACTTTAAAAGTATCTTCCGCTTCACTCTCATCTATGAACCGTTTTAGATTCAAGAAGTCTGCCCAACTGTAAAAAAGCAAAGATTCCGCTGGTTCTCCATCTCTCCCTCCCCTGCCTATCTCCTGATAATAAGCCTCTATATTCTTAGGCATATTGTAGTGGATGACATATCGGATATTCGGCTTGTCTATTCCCATTCCAAAAGCTATCGTTGCGCAAACAATTTGAATCTTATCATTCTGAAAATCTTCTTGTACTTCCCGTCTGATTTTAGATTCTAAGCCTGCATGATAGGCCTTGGCCTTGTATCCTTTTTGTTGTAGGCGGCTGGCAATTTGCTCTGTACTTTTTCGGCTGAGACAATAGACGATGCCTGCTTCATCCTCATGATTCTGGAGAAAACGTTCTATCTGTTCCGCTCTTTTGATACCAGCGGCAGCTCTGGTTACTATATTGTTTCGCTCAAAGCTGGATAGAAATTTCTGTTCGTCTATTAGGCCTAATTGCTTAGTAATATCTGCCTGAGTTGCAGTATCAGCAGTAGCCGTCAAAGCAATAACTGGAATGGTGGAGAAAGTGCCCTTTAGAATTTTTAGTCTTACATACTCTGGTCTAAAATCATTACCCCACACTGAAACACAATGTGCTTCATCTATAGCAATCAGGGATATTTTCTGTCTTTTTATAAATCCAAGAAAATTATCAGAAAGTACTTTCTCAGGAGAAACATAGATGAGGTCCATAAGTCCTTTTTCTACATTATCATATATTTCATTAGCCTCTTCATAAGGAATATTGGAATGCAAAGTGGCAGCAGAAATATTGAGTTGCTTTAGTGCAGTTACCTGATCATTCATCAAAGCTATGAGTGGAGAAATCACAAGAGCTACACCATCTCGCATCAAAGCTGGAATCTGATAACAAAGAGACTTACCACCACCAGTAGGCATGATAACCAGGTTATCTCTTCCTTGGCAGACCGATTCTATTATTTCCTCTTGCCTACCTCTAAAAGCGTTATATCCAAAAACATCTTTGAGTATTTCCAGTTTAGATTTTTCCAGAGTAGGCATCAATACAGTTTATTAGTTAAATCATGCAATATAAAAGACAGCTAATGCAACCGTAAATCCTGTCAATGCAAGTAAGCCCGTCATAAGTGTCCAAGATCTAAAAGTCTGCTTCTCTGTCATTCCAAGATACTCCTTTACCAACCAAAAGCCACTATCATTGACATGAGAAAAAATAGATGCACCAGAAGCTATCGCAATTACTAAAGCAGCCAACTGTAAATCAGACAAGCTTCCAGATACCAGCAAAGGGGAAACCAAACCGGCTGCCGTAATCATTGCTACAGTTGCAGAACCTTGAACAACTCTAATGAGACAAGCTGCAATAAAAGCGAAAAAGATTATTGATATACCCAAATCAGCCAAACCAGTTGCCATCATCTCTCCAGCTTTCGTAATAACAAGCATTTGTTTGAAAACACCTCCTGCACCTGTAAGTAGTATAATGAGTCCTGCTGGTTTGAATGATTTGGAACAGACATCCAATAGTTCACTGGAGGAATATCCTTCACCCCTACCCAATAGATACCATGCAACAATATTGGCTATAATCAACGCCACAAAGGGATGCCCCAAGAGAATAAAAGTCTCTACTAGTTTACTAGGGTTATCACCAGCATCTAAGTTTAGAATAGTAGCAAGGATAATCAATCCAATTGGCAACATAATAATGGCCAGTATCTTATAGAAACTTGGCAAGCGGAGTTCTCTGACTGGGTCGTCTGTATCGGGTGCCACCAATAGGATTCTATCGCCTATATATTTTCCGAAAAGGACCCCACTTATATATAAGGCTGGTAGACCTGCTAGGAATCCTACCAACATCACCCAACCCAGATTGGCGTTTATTATTTCTGCTACCGCAATCGGACCAGGTGTCGGTGGAATAAACGAGTGGGTAATCGCCAATCCTGACAAGAGAGGAATGGCAAAATGCAATAAAGACTGCTGCGTATTCTTTTGCAAAGCATAAATAACTGGAACTAATATTATAAAAGCTACATCAAAAAAAACAGGAATAGCAACCAGGAACCCAGTCAAGCCCATAGACCATGATGTACCCTTATTTCCGATAACTCTAAGCAAATGTTGTGCAATACTCTTTGCACCTCCAGAGAGTTCGAGTATGCCACCAAACATGGCGCCAAGACCTACTACGGTTGCAACAAACCCCAGAGTCGAACCCATCCCTGTCTTTACCGTATATATAACTTCCGTTCCATCCAGACCAGCCAATAAGCCTACTACTATACTAGATACTAATAAGGACAAAAAAGCTGGCAGCTTTAGTCTCATTATCATGACTAACAACAGAATAACCCCTATCAGAACAGGCAATAGTATGTTATAGTCTATAGCCATTGTGTATGATATTTTTCTCCTCGAGGGCGGTCTACCCTCTCATAGCTATGTGCTCCAAAGTAATCTCTTTGTGCTTGTATAACATTAGCAAGGGAGCGCTCTTCAGTGTATGCATGGAAATAACTTAGTGCGGAAGAAAAACATGGGATTGAAATTTTCAAATTAGATACAGCCGACACCACCTGCGCCAAGGTATTAATCCGTTCGCCACGTAAAAGAGCACTGATAGTTTCATTCAGCAATAGGGATGGTTGTCCATTACTAAGCTCCACCGAAATCTGTTCCATCAACTTAGACCTAATTATACAGCCATTTGTCCAGATACGTGACAATTCTTTGAAGTCTATTTGCCAATTATAATTTTCTGATGCAGCAGCAATAAGCTCGTACCCTTGATGATGATTAATTATTCTGGCTTGTTGATATGCTATACGCAAATCTTCTATGGAAATTTCTGCTGCTGTATCTTCCGTTGCGAACTTATAACTCTGTGCAGCAGATTTTCTAATATCGATGCATGAAGACTGATATCTTGCAAACAAGGCGGCTGTAAGTGTAGGAATTGCAACGCCTAATTCACAAGCCGCAATCGTTGTCCAACTGCCAGTACCTTTGTTCCCAGCTTTATCTAGAATGACATCTATAATCCGTTTGCCTTCTTCCTGATGCAACATTATATCCTGGGTAATTTCTAGTAGATAACTAGCAACATCAGTCTCCAACCAACTCTTCAAGACATCTGAAATTTCATCCAGACTCTTGCCCAGATTAAATCTAAGAATGCCATACACTTCGGCAAGCAATTGCATTTCACCATACTCGATGCCGTTATGCACCATCTTGACAAAATGTCCTGCTCCACCGTTACCGACAAATGCACAACAATTACTATTGCCATAATCCTTTGCAGCTATAGTCGTAAATATTTTCTCTATTTTCTCATATCCTTTTGCTGAACCTCCTGGCATAATAGAAGGGCCTTTAAGAGCACCTTTTTCTCCACCTGAAACTCCCGATCCGACATAATGAATCAGGTGCTTTGCAAGCTCTTCATGTCTTCTTTCGGTGTCTTTGTAATGTGAATTACCTCCATCTATAATTACATCATCTTCATTGAGATGCGGCAACAAGGAAGCAATGACAGCATCCACAGCTGCGCCAGCATTAACCATTAAAAAAATAGATCTTGGTCTTTCTAATGACTGGACAAAACCGACCATATCATCGAAAGGTAAGACTTCAGATAATTCTGAATATGCTGCAACGAAGTTCTTAGCAACATCTACTTCCTTCTCATCAACGTGTCTATTGTATACGCTGAGTCTAAAGCCCTTACCTGCAATATTTCTACTTAGACTTTGCCCCATGACTCCTAGCCCTACAAGTCCGATTTCTGACTTTGATCCCATACTGTAATTTAAAATTCTATTTATTATATTCTCTGGATGCTCTGCTACATTGACCTGTACCCCATAGTTTGGCTTCTCCCAGGTATCAAACTGAGACTGTAATAATTCCAATGACATAAAGTGGTCACGCTTTCGCATGCGATTAGCAATTAAGTCAATGTCTCCTTCTAAAATGATCCATACTACTTTAGAGGCGATACCCTTTGTGAGCTCTTTCCTATAGTTTTCTTTCAAGGCCGAGCAGGCCAATACTATTTTCGAATTGCTATTTCTGAGGACCTCATTAATAGCTGTCAGCCAAGGCCATCTGTCCTCATCTGTAAGAGAGATTCCTTGAGACATTTTAGCTACATTATCCTTGCTGTGGAAAACATCCGCATCCAAATACTTGGCGCTTATTTTATCAGACAACTGTTCCGCAATCGTACTCTTGCCAGAACCTGATACGCCGATGACAATATAGATTAGCGGAGCTTCCATTTTAGATAGACCAATTAATCATGGTGAGCTTTAAGATAAATTATTTTAATAGACGAGCAAAATAGAAGGCAACTCGAAAATGACTTAGCAATTAATTGTAGAATAAAAAAAGGCCCATGCAAAAATGCATGAGCCTCTAATATTTCTTTTGTCTTAGATTAGATGAACGGCGCTATTACTAAGGCAACTACTGACATCAACTTAAGTAAGATATTAAGTGATGGACCAGAAGTATCTTTAAATGGATCTCCTACAGTATCTCCTACTACTGTTGCTTTATGTGCATCAGATCCTTTGTAGTACATTTTTCCATTTATCTCTACACCTTCTTCAAACATCTTCTTAGCATTATCCCATGCACCACCAGCATTGGATTGGAAAATGGCCATAAGAACACCACAAACAGTTACTCCTGCGAGTAGTCCACCTAGCATTTCAGCGCCTCCCAAGAAACCAACTAGTACCGGTGTCACTACTGCTATAAGTCCTGGCAACATCATTTCTCTGATAGAAGCCTGAGTGGATATCTCTACACATTTGTCATACTCAGCTTTGCCATCTGCTGCTTCAAAAGTTGCAACATCCGCATCAGACCATTCGCTCTGCTCTTTGCCTTCGTTTCTCTTCATAACATCCAAAGCTTTGGTCAACTCTGGAATACTTTTGAACTGTCTTCTTACTTCGTTAATCATATCCATGGCTGCTCTACCTACTGCATTCATAGATAAGGCAGAGAAAAGGAAAGGCAACATACCACCTACTAAGAGAGAGGCCATTACCTTAGGATTCATAATATTTATACCAGCAAGTGGTGTACTAGGATTAGCTACATTATAGGCTGTAATGAAGGCTGCGAATAGTGCTAAAGTTGTCAGCGCTGCAGATCCAATAGCAAATCCTTTTCCAATTGCGGCTGTTGTATTTCCTACAGCATCTAACTTATCTGTTCGTTGTCTTACTTCTTTTGGCAATTCTGCCATTTCTGCGATACCACCCGCATTATCTGCGATAGGACCATAAGCATCTACTGCTAACTGTATACCAGTATTAGATAACATACCTACTGCAGCTATAGCAATACCATACAGCCCTGCAAAGTGATGAGCACCGATAATTGCAACAGCTAAAATGAGAATAGGAATAGCTGTAGAAATCATACCCACACCTAGTCCTGCGATAATATTTGTAGCAGCTCCCGTAAGAGACTGATCAACTATAGATTGCACTGGCTTTGTACCTGTTCCTGTATAATGTTCTGTTACGATTCCTATTAGCAAGCCTGCACCAAGACCGAACAATACTGCTAAGAAAACACCAAAGCTATTATAAGTCACTCCACCCATAGTCCATTCTCCTGGTAGCATGCCCTTTACAATTAGGAAGGTTGCAATAAGCATGATAATAGCCGCAATGAATTCACCTCTATTAAGTGCCTTCTGAGGATCACCACCTTCTTTTACTTTTACGAAAAGGGTTCCTATAATAGAAGTGATAATTCCTACACTTGCCAGAACCATAGGTAATAAGACTGCTGAAAGTCCTCCGAAATCATCAGACCAACCCGTAGCCGAAGCCATGAAGGCCGCACCTAGTACCATAGTACCAATAATAGACCCCACATATGACTCGAAGAGATCTGCACCCATTCCTGCTACATCACCTACATTGTCACCTACATTATCTGCAATTGTTGCTGGATTAAGCGGGTGGTCTTCTGGAATTCCAGCTTCTACTTTTCCTACAAGGTCTGCACCTACATCAGCCGCTTTAGTATAGATACCTCCACCTACTCTAGCAAAGAGTGCAATAGAAGAGGCACCGAAAGAGAAACCTGTAAGTACTGTTACTACTTTAGACACATCCGCTGCCGTTCCTAGTCCAAACATTTTAGAATAGATTAAGAATAATGCTCCTAATCCAAGTACTCCAAGCCCAACAACTCCCATTCCCATTACGGCTCCACCACCGAAAGCGACCTCAAGTGCTTTACCTAGGCTGTTTCTTGCAGCGTTTGTTGTTCTGACATTGGCTTTTGTTGCCACCTTCATACCTATAAAGCCAGCAAGTCCCGAACAAATCGCACCAAGTATAAATGAAAGGGCAACTATCGGCGCAGAGCCTTCGGTTACACTACCACCCCATGCCATCAAAACAGCAACGACCACTACAAAGATAGATAGCACTCTATATTCGGCTTTGAGAAAAGCCATTGCACCATCTGAGATATTAGTGGCAATTCTTGCCATTTTATCACTGCCGACCTCTTGTTTTCCGACCCAGCCAGATTTCAAAAAGGTGTAGATCAAGGCAATTATTCCGAAGACTGGAACTGCCATTATTAGATTATTTACCATGTAGATTAGAGTTTATGTTATTCGTTATTTCAGCGGGCAAAAGTACGGTGATTTTAATTTATAGCCAATAAAAGGCAGCTATAGTTATATTATAGGAACTAATACTATATAAAAAATTGAAATAGAAGCCCTTAGATAGCAAGTTAGTGGGAATGACTGCTTGTTTAACTTGGCATAAAAAAGAAAAGGAGAACAGAATGTATCCGTTCTCCTATATCGAGTAAATATTTACTCAATGTTTTTTTAATTCCTAGCGAGGAATCATATCTGTAAAATTACTCCAGGGCTTATCTCTCAGGTTGGTGATTGGTGAGCCACACTTATGTTCTACCATCGTATCTAAATATTCAAGTATAAATAGGTGCAGATTGATATATCTGACATTCAATCTTTAAGTTCTTTGGTTCATTTAACACTAATAGTAGATTGCGTTTAATCTAGGGTTATCACCCGTTGCTATTATAATGGCATTAATGTTTTTCACATTCCTGCTTTCCCTTCAGAACCTATGCATCCCTTGCCGCGCCCAGCTCAGGCTTGCTGATTTTGGTACTCTCAGTATTTCCCGCCATCATTCATGTTGTTAGGATATCAATCATCCAGACTTACTTTTAAGACTCAATTAAGATAGTGGGATATCAGCCAAATAAGAAATGAAATAGATCGAAATTGGCTCTGCTGTACACATGAAAAATATTATACATGTATAAGAAACACATTATCATTAATTTATGCAAAGAATGGTTTTTCACAAATTTTCCACAATGCATGGAGTCTTTTCCAAATTAGTCGTCATAGGCTTGTGGACTATTTGGTCAAATCAAGTTGATTCATAATTAATTAACTTTGATATAAATGCAAT
>CAZKXO010000156.1:0-8464 GCA_964556525.1 uncultured Saprospiraceae bacterium | reverse complement strand
TATATTACTAATTAATATAATTTATATATGCCTGACGCTTAATATGAAAGTAAAATTTGTTCGCATTTAAGTACTAGTAAGTAGGATTCCAGGCTTCAAATTAGAGATGATACAAGGATTACAGGAATTGTTTGGCAAAATTCCAACAATTAGAGAGAGAACAAAACAGTAGCGAAGAGCGGAGAATGAGGGATTCGAACCCCCGATACCCTTTTGAGGTATATACGCTTTCCAAGCGTACGCCTTAAGCCACTCGGCCAATTCTCCTAAAAAGCACAAAAATAGTCTATTAATTTATATCTATAGATCAAAAAGTACCTTTGCATTTGTAGTGCTAATAACTCTAATTTCCTCAAGTGAACTTTCCCTAAACTGAGCAATTTTTTCTGCCACATGGATAAGATATGAACTTTCATTACGCTTTCCTCTATGCGGCGTAGGAGACAAATAAGGTGAGTCTGTCTCAAGAACAATACTGTCCGCATTCATGACTTTTACTACTTCAGACATCTTTGCACTCTTAAAAGTGACAACTCCTCCTAGCCCCATCATGAAACCAAGACCTTCTATCTTATGACATTGCTCTTGATTTCCATTAAAACAATGAAAGATACCTTTTAGGTCACCACGCTGTAGTTCTGTAATTATCTCTATAGTTAGATCCAGACATTCTCTAGAATGGATGATTATAGGTAAATTATGTTCCCTTCCAAGTTCGACTTGGTGCTTGAAAGCGATTATTTGTTCATCTTTAAAAGTTGTATCCCAATAAAGATCAATACCTGTCTCACCTATCCCATAATATCTCTTCTCAGCTAGTTCTTCCTCAATATGCTGTAGTTCCAGTTTATAATTTTCCTTAACAGAACAAGGGTGAAGTCCTATCATCGGATAACAATTTTTAGGATATTTGGCTGCAAGCGCATTCATAGCAGAAGTAGTGGAGCTATCAATATTAGGTAAGAAAAACTTAAGAACATCCTTATCAATAGCTCTTTCTATTACAGCATCTATATCATCTTGAAACTTGTCGGAAAAGAGATGGGTATGAGTATCTATAAACATAAGCTGTATTGGTTTCTAAGTTATATATTTACTTTATGGCCAAGTCCAAAATTAAATATTATGTCGTTTGGGTGGGGGTAAAACCCGGCATATATACTTCATGGGACGATTGCAAAGCTCAGATCAAAGGCTTCCCCAATGCTAGTTATAAATCTTTTAAGTCAAAAACAGAAGCTGAAACAGCCTATCAAGGCTCTGCGACTGAATACATCGGACAAAAAGGGTCAAAGAAAACTGAAAGATCTTTTTCAGACTACCTTGACCAAATAGAAAGTAACAGTATAAGTGTAGATGCTGCTTGTAGTAATAATCCTGGCCTCATGGAGTACAGAGCCGTTTCCACAATTTCTGGGGAGGAAATCTTTAAAAAAGGGCCTTTTAGTGACGGCACAAATAATGTGGGAGAGTTTTTAGCCCTTGTACATGCACTTGCTTTTCTCAAAAAATCTGGGAAAGAAGATATCTCTATTTACACAGATAGTAGAACAGCTATGGCCTGGGTGAGAAACAAAAAAGTCAAAACAACACTACAAAAAACAAGTAAAAATTCCATTCTCTTCGAGTTAATCGAACGTGCTATCACTTGGCTACAGAACAATAATTATAAGACTACAATTTTAAAATGGGACACGGATAACTGGGGAGAAATTCCTGCAGATTTTGGTAGAAAATGAGTACCAAGCTATTACTTAACGTAAAACCGCATACGGTAATCCGTACTAATCTTACCATTTCGAATCGCTGCCAATTTTCTTTTAACCAAACGTTTTCTCAAAGGTTGTAACATCTCAGTAAATAACTTACCCTCAATATGATCATATTCGTGTTGGATAACTCTAGCATTAAAGCCATCGAAAGTTTCTGTATGTTCTACAAAATCTTGATCCATAAACTTTATAGTCACCAACTCTTTTCTAGTAACATCTCCTCTAATATCAGGTATACTAAGGCAACCTTCCTCATAAGACTTTTCATTTCCAGTTTCTTCTAGAACTTCTGGGTTGATAAAAACCATTTTCCTTCCTTCTATTTCTTCCTCCTCATTTTCCAATTGCTCGGTATCTATCAAAAACAGTCGAATAGATTTCCCTATTTGCGGCGCTGCAAGTCCTATACCTTTGGCATTGTACATGGTTTCCCACATATTATCTATGAGTACTGATAAGTTTTCATACTCTGCTTCAATTTCTTTGGCCTTTTTGCGAAGTACCGGCTGACCATATGCATATATAGGTAGAATCATATAATGGGGATCATATATGTTTTAAATAACGCTGCAAGATAATAACTGCAGATATCTTATCAAGTCTACTTTTATCTTGTCTTTGCTTTTTGGATAGACCACTGGACAAAAGGATTGCTTTAGCCTGACTTGAGGAAAAGTTTTCATTTTGGAAATCTATTGCTAGATTAGGATAGGCAGATTCTAATCGCTTACTAAATTTCTTTATATGGGGAACAAGGTAGGTCTCGTTACCATCTCTATGTGTAGGCAATCCAAACACTACTTTTTCTACTTCCTCTTCACTAAAATAAATTTTTAGGTAGGAAAGGAGAGAACTGGTCTTTATGGTTTTCAGTGGAGAAACGATAAGCTGTAATGGATCTGTCACTGCTAAGCCACATTTCTTTATCCCATAATCTACAGACATAATTCTTGGCATAGCTATAGAATGAAATGTTGCTAAAAAAGGTTCAAAAAAAAGACCCCCTCCAACTACTTGGAGGAGGGCCCCATCCCAAAAACAGTAAATTTTTATAATAGAGTTAGTCTATCAAGACCATCTTTATTGTTTCGCTAGAAGTAGAAGTTGTTGCAGTCAGGTAGTAAATTCCTGCTGCACCTAACTGATCGGCTGATATACTAACAGTATGATTTCCTGCAGTAAATTCCTTTGTGGTAGTAGATATCACCAAGCCTTGAATGTTTGTCACTTTCAGTTCTACTGAATTTGCTTCAGCTAGATTGATATTTACACTAGTTATATCATTGAACGGATTCGGTGTATTTTGGGTCAATTCAAAAGCAGTAAGAAGCCTTTCGGATGAATTCAATATTGGAATAAATATCTTTCCATCTGCATTATATAATTCAGATTTCAGAATTTTATCAGACAAGTTGATAGCTTGATTTAAATTGCTATCATCTTTGTTTATTCCAATAATATTGAACAATGTTCCTTCTATCGCATTTGATGAGTTCCAACTTAGAAGAACACTATTATCAGTAACAATAAAGTTAGCAGGTGTCAATTCTGCATTTACTCCTTGTATGTCCACTATTTGAAACAATTCAGAATTGTAATTCAATTCTAATTGCATTCCAAGAGCGGTTTCAGTTATACTTACTGGAACTGAAACTAAATCTTCTGTGAGTTTCTCTGCTGAACCCAAGGTCAATGAAGTACTATTACTAGAAGGCTTTCCGTTTGTTTCTAACCCTACTTCGACAGAATCATTTACATCACCGATTTTTACAGCTACAAAATCTACAAGCATATCGTTATCCAGTGAAGAGATTTCATAGTCTTCTGTGAAATTGTCTACTAACGGATTAGCGAGATTATTAAAAGAATAGTTCTGATCTACAAATCTCCATGAATCATTAGCAGGAAACTCTGTATAGATACCAAGTATTAGTTTTCTTAATTCTACCAAATCTATTCCATTAATAACTTTGTTATTATCGATATCTGCTGCAATAAATTTATAAGGTGAGTCAAGTAACTCTATACCTAAGACATGTCTCTGAATAGTTACAAGATCTAAAGTAGATACACCATTTAGAACTTCCTGGTTACTATAAGGATTAACTACGTAATCTCCTCCCATGCCCATATTAGGGAAAGCGTATTCACCATCTAAATTAGTTTCAGATTGCATACTACTTCCTTCCAAAGCAACGGTAACCTTATCGACAGATTTATTTGTTTCGGTATGTACATTACCTTGTACAAGTACAGTTCTCTGCCCACTACAGGAGCTCATATTATCCTGAACATCTAGGAAAGTAGAACAGAATGTCTGTATTTGCTCACCAGTAGGTGTCGTTACTGTTGCCCATATTTCTACAATCTGTGTACCTCTTGTAACACAATCAAAAGTTCTGAACTTGTCATTGACATCAGCAGAGAATGATAATTCCACAGGGTATCCACATGGGTGGAAACTACCTGCATCAAAGTCACTTGCCCATATTTCTATCATCCCGAAATCTACAGTTCCGTCATCATCCTCATCTACAGGCATTAAGTCTACTGCAACTCCATTTAAGCAATAAGCAGTTGCTGCTTTACAATTAGCTACAGTAAATGGCTGATCTGATGTAGTAGAATTTCCACATCCGTCTAGGAAGGTCCATCTTACTAGATGTGATCCTAAAGGGAACTTACCACTTGCAACTATATGATTTCCTGTACCTGATTCTTGAGCAATAGGATTTGAAAAATCTGTAGGGCCAGAAGTTATGGTTCCTGCAAAGATTTGGTAAGTCCATCTTAAATTTTCTGGAGTGGTACAATCATCCTCTCCAAAAACTTCTAACATAACATCAGCATTATCACAGCTAGAGTCGAAGCTACAAACGTTTATTGGTTTGTCGCCTGATATAACTGGTCGTGCAGAGTTAGAAACTTGTATTACTTGATGACATGTGAATGACTCATTAAAGTCAGCTCTACACCAGTCTACAATTTCCCAAGTTCTTAATATCTTAAAGCAAGCGTCTCCAGAATCATTATTGAATGTGAATGTTTGATCATCATAGTCAGTGCCTATTATATCGCAAGGTCCACTAGTAAACATTGGCACACCAGTTACGCTTGGTGGGAATTCACTAGGATTCTCACATCCAGACAGAACTATTTCTGGCTCAGGACAAACGATGTCATCACCATTGAATGTATCATCATTAATGAATGTAATTATCTGCTTACAATGTGAAACTACTTGAGCTCCAGGTTCATCACCTGCTAGCGCTTCCCAAATTCTGGTCAATGTACCAATACTACATTCCGAAAAGTCATCTGTTACAGTTGTCCTTATGTTAGCACCACAGCTTTCACCAATAGAAATAGCACCAAATGCACGATCTAAATCATTGGGGTCAAAGATGTAATCACAATTTACTGTTCTATTAGAAGGACAGGTTAGAGAAGGTGCGGACTTATCTTGCACATTAATGTTAACCATACAATCGTTATGGTTCCCATAGAAATCTACTACTCTAAGTACTACCATATGAGAAGAACCGGCATCTTCACAACAAAATCTAGCGCCGTTAGAGAATCCACATCCTTCTGGAAGTTCAAGTACATATCTTTGTTCACTACTACATGGAGCATCATTCCAGACATTATCTGGAGTCACCATAACACAGTCTTCACCTAAGCCAAGAGAAGGTTGATCTGGTGCCCAATTGGTGTATGCTAGAGGACTATGATCAGCGTTTAGGAATGTATTCCCATTTCTTTTTACACCAGTCCAGAATCTATCACTCCATATTTTTCTAACCTCACCTACAACATAAGTTTCTTCTTCTGGTGATTCGAATTCTACTAGGCCACCACCATAAGAAGCAGCTCTATTTTCAGCTATCGTTCCAGTTATTCTATAATTAGATAAATAATAATTGGATCCTCCCATGTTACCAAGGAATGTTAAGTCACAAATTTCCGGAGTTCGACATTCGCATGTACTTGGATCCATTCTTCTTACTAAGGTGCAATGCAACTTACAATCATCATAAGAACCGTCATTAAATGATTCAGGTTTTACAGTCGCAGTCCCACCAGAAGTAAGACTAACAGTTGTATTCTGATCACATATTGCGATTGGAGGTGTATTGTCTACTATGTTTACAGCAGTATGACAGGTAGAAGAATTAAAGCATTCGTCATAAACAGTATAAAGTACAACATTTGTTCCCATAGGCAATGACAGTTCTCTACCGTCATAATTCGGTATATGCCCATCAGGAAAGGTCACATCTATGGTAATGTCAGAAGAACAGTTATCCACAACATCAGGTACCGGCAGCTGTACTCTTGCTCCGCAAGAAAAGTCTCCGTAATTACCTCCTGGCGCTGGTATCAGCACATTGGTATTCAAATCTAAAGTGGACAAACAATTTGTTAGTGTCGGTCCTTGGTTATCAGATACTTCTATCAACTGGGTAAAGGTCGTATCTCTCTCACCTTGACAATGCCACTCATTTACAGACCATCTCCTCATTACACGTTGTGTACAACCTATTCTTGGTAGTATTATATCTTCAAAAGTAACTATGGTATTACAATACACATCTGGAAAAGGATAAAGATCTACAGTATCTCTTTGTCCAGGTTCAGAAATTACAATGTAGAAAGGAACACCAAAATCAGTTGGTGTAAGTTCGCCATTATCGATTCTCCCATTTCCATTAACATCATATGTATCAGCTACATCACAGCTTATCGCAGTATTGTTTAATACTGTGAGACTATCGGGATATCTGACTCTGTCAGGATTAAATCTTCTTAGTCTTAATGATATTGTACAAGTATTGGAAGCTATATTTCCTAAAGCATCCATGGCAGAATAGGTTCTAGTTACGGTCCTAATTATCCCAGCCAGACAAGGGGCAGCTATCTCTTCACTGAGTAATACAGGTGTAAGAACTCCATCGCAGTTATCCGTAAAAATTGGGTCTGGAAAAGCATTTATATCTGGACAATCAATAATAGTCGGAGCGCCCATTGGGCAATCAGTGATACTAGGACCTAGTTTATCCTCTATAATTATCTCTCCCCAGCACGAATTTCCACTTACATTGTCTACAACTGTAGCAGTTAATGTTTGTCCCATGTAAGTTCTAGACACCACATTCATTGTAGCTATGGTACCATTACTATCAGAGACTAACACTGTCAGGTCACCTCCAGTACAAGAAGCACCATTGTCACTGAGTATCATATTAGGTGTAATAGTGGCATCACAGCTAGAGCTTAATGACACTTGGGTAGTACCATTACAAGACAAAGAGCATTGTCCATAACTGTGTATAGATGCGGTTGCAAAAAACACAAAGAGGCCTATAGCCACACATTTCTCCACTAAGAGAGTCAAATACTTCATGAGATCCTTTTTGAAATTTTTACTGTTGGGGTAAAAATCAGTTTACTCTAATACGGATCTATTAGTATTCTTAGGTAGTTAGGTTACGAAAGCAACTGAGAGATTACTTTCGCTTAACAAATGTAGATTTATTCTAATATGTATTTATAACATATTAACTGTATTTTTTATATATAGATTTTTTAATATGATATGAAATAAAAAAGCCCCCCTCCACAAGTGGAGAGAGGCCATCCCAAAAACCGATTTTATTCTAGTACTATTCGATTATAATCATCTTCTTAGTTGCAGTGAAATCACCACTATCTAATTGATAGTAAAGAACTCCGCTAGCTCCTAAATCAGATTTACTCAATTCTATAGTGTTGTAACCTTCAGGGTAATTACCGTGTACAACAGTTATTACTTTTCCAGTTACATCATATACAGTCATAGTAGCATCAGCTTCTTGTGGCATTACGAATCCTATCTCAGTTGTAGAACTGAATGGGTTAGGTTCGTTTTGGTGTAATGCGAACTCTGATGTTCCTATTACGTTATTCAACGCAATATCAACGATCTCAAGATCAGCACCCAAATATGCCTCAGAAGAGGTAATGCTATTATTCAATCCTAATATTTCTGATAGGTTACCTGAAACAGTGGATTTGAATGTCATTGTAAATAATTCATCAGTTGTGTTCACTCCTGTAGTGGAGTTCCAACTTGTAGTTACAGCGTTGTTGAAGATACCGAAGTTAGCTTCAGTTACATCCAACTCACCTGCAGCAACATTTACTAGTTGTAATCCTGGTGTACTCATAGTGAATTGGTATCCGTAAAGATCAACTAAGCTTGCACTTACTTTCACTTCTACTTCTTGTCCAACTTCTACTTGAGTAGTTGAGAATTCTATATCGATAGTGTTACCTGAACTGATATCAGATGGCTGAGATGCAGAGTTAGCTAGTACACTACTGTTTACATCACCAATCTTAACCCCTACGAAATCTTCAGCATCCATATTGTGTGCTAATTCCTTCACTTCAAGAACTTCAACGAAAGTCCAAGGATTATCGATATCAAGAGTCTGATAAGCATCAACAAATCTCCAGCTATCATTCTGAGGTAACTCAGTATAGATACCTAAGATCAGCTTTCTCAACTCAACTAAATCTCTACCGTCAATTGCGCCATCGCTATTAACATCAGCAGCAATCATCTTGTAAGGAGAATCAAGTAACTCAAGACCTAAAATGTGTCTCTGTATCTTAACTAAATCAATAGTACTTACACCATTCAAGTA
>CAZKXO010000155.1:0-8512 GCA_964556525.1 uncultured Saprospiraceae bacterium | reverse complement strand
ACAGATAACTGTGGTAACCAGATAAGTACTTCTTGTAATGTATCTGTTTCTCCAGCAGGACCAGTATTATTAAATTGTCCTACGGTAACTACAGTTATTACATGTGAAGAAGCCGCAACGTTTATACCACCAGCACTTACTTACTCTGGTGATTGTAATAACTCAGGTCAGCTTTCAGGATTGATTACTGGATCTAACGTACAGTGTACTGGAGGTTCATTAACAGTGTTATACTCTGGAGTTGATCAGTGTGGAAATGCAGTGAGTCAGAATTGTAGCTTCCAGGTGGCAGCTTGTGTGCAACCACAAGATGTTATAACGAATGCAGCAACTTGTGCAGGTGTACCATTTATTTGGGCTGTAGATGGACAATCATATCCTAATGCAGGAACATTTACAGTTCAGCAGACTGATGCAAATGGATGTACGTTCAATCAAGTGCTGAACTTGACAGTATTCCCTACAACTCCTGATGTAACTCAGGCAGAAGAGATTTGTCAAGGTGATTCTTTCACATGGCCAGTAAACGGAGTTACTTATACAACAGGTGGCACATTTACTGCTGAAGGTACAGACGCAAATGGATGTACATTTAACAATGTACTTCAGTTGACTGTGACTCCTAGTAATCCGGGAATTACAACAAATGAATTCATTTGTAATGGTTCATCATTCACATGGTCAGTAAACGGTGTGACTTATACTACTGCTGGAACTTTCATTGAGCCAGGAATTGGTTGTGATGGAGACCAGACTCTAGTATTAGCATTCTATCCAGTTACACCGGATGTAACAACTGCACAGACAATATGCGAAGGTGATGTATTTGTATGGCCAGTAGATGGTCAGTCTTACAACACAGCTGGAACGTTTACTGCTCCAGCGATAGATGCAAATGGATGTTCATTTAATAATGTTCTTGTCCTGACTGTAACACCAAGACCTGCTGATATTGTAACTAATCAGACGATCTGTGCAGGTAGCACTTTCACATGGCCAGTAAATGGTGTTGTGTACAGTTCTACTGGTACAATTGTAGTAGATGGAGTAGGATGTACTCCAACACAGATTCTAGATCTGACAGTTCTACCACAAACGCCTGATGCGGTTACTAATGAAACGATATGTCAAGGTGAATCTTTCACATGGACAGTGAACGGACAGACTTATACTACTTCTGGAACATTTACTTCTCCAGGAACAGATGCAAATGGTTGTCCATTTAATAACGTACTTGTATTGACAGTTACTCAGCCTGGTCCAGATGTGATAACTAATCAGACTATATGTTCTGGAACTCCATTCACGTGGCCAGTAACTGGTGAGACTTTCACTATACCAGGTACATATAGATCTGAAGGAGTTAATTGCGCAAGCGACCAAGTTCTAAACTTGAGTTTCTTCCCAGTAACTCCAGATGTTATAACTAACGAGGAAATATGTCAAGGTGAATCATTCACTTGGACTGTTAATGGTCAGACTTATACAACAGGTGGTACATTCAATGTTCCACAATCTGATGCCAACGGATGTACATTCAATCAGATATTGAACTTAGTTGTAATGACAACAAGTCCTGATGTAGTTACCAACGAGACTATTTGTGCAGGAACTACTTTTGTATGGCCTGCAAATGGTGTAACATATGACATGGCTGGTACATTTAGAATCGATGGTGCTGGATGTAATGGTGATCAAGTTCTAAACTTGAGTTTCCATCAGTCAACTCCAGATGCAATGACTCAAGCAAGTATCTGTGAAGGAGAAACATTTGTATGGCCTGTAAATGGAGTTTCATATACGACTGGAGGAACTTTTGTAGAGCAAGGAACTGATGCCAACGGATGTACATTCAATCAAATATTGATTTTGAATGTTACGACACCAGGACAAAATGTTGTGACTGATGTAAGCATTTGTGAAGGAGAAAGCTTCTTGTGGACAGTGACCGGAATAGAATATACTACACCAGGTACTTTCACTTCTATGGGATCAGGATGCGCTGGAGATTTTGTACTGAACTTATCAGTATATCCACGTACTCCAGACCAAATAGATAATGTAACAATTTGTGCAGATGATATATTCTTCTGGACTGAAACAGGTGATATCTTAGACGAATCAGGAACATTCACGGCTACAAGGTTAGATGATAATGGTTGTGAAATGACTATCGTTCTGAACTTGACTGTGTCTACACCACTTGAATGTACTACGGTAAGTTCTCCAACGAGCTGTGGAGCTATGGGAACTGCTACAGTAACTACTGTTGGTGGGTCTGGTGGTTACACTTATGACTGGAGTAATGGTTCTAATACCTCAGTAGCAACTGGGTTAAATGCTGGAACCTTCTCAGTTACTGTAAGTGACTCTAATGGATGTACTACTGTATGTTCTGTAGAAGTAGAAGGAACAGATGTTCCAGAATGTACTACGACTTCTAGCCCAACTAGTTGTGGAGCTATGGGTAGTGCAACAGTTACAGCAGTAGGAGGTGCAGGTGGATATACTTACCTCTGGACTAATAATGCAACAACTGCTACGGCATCTGGCTTACCAGCTGGTGACTATTTCGTTACAGTAACTGATCTATTAGGATGTTCTGTGGTATGTAGTGCCACAGTAGAAGCAGGAGATGTTCCTACTTGTACTATAACAAGCTCAGATGCAAGATGTGGTGAATCAAACGGTTCAGCAACTGTAACTGCAGTAGGTGGTTCAGGAGGCTATACATATGCATGGAATAACTCAGCTACTACACCAGCAAACTTAGGATTGACTCCTGGTCTATATAGTGTAGTTGTTACTGATAGCAACGGATGTTCTACTACCTGCTCTATAGAAGTAGGTGGAAACCCTGCTCCGACTTGTACAACGACTACCACTAATTCAGGATGCTCGGATGCATCTGGAACGGCAACAGCTCTTCCTTCAGGTGGTTTAGCACCTTACTCTTACGTATGGAGTAATGATAACAGAAACCAGACTGCAATCGGTCTAGCTGCTGGTACGTACCTAGTTACAGTGACAGATGCTATGGGTTGTTCTACAGTTTGTAATGCAATTGTAGATTCTGATGGAGCTGCACCAGAATGCTCTATCGCTGTATCTGATTCCAGTTGTGGAGAGAGCAATGGTTCTGCTGTTGTAACAGCAACAGGAGGTTCTGGAGCATACACTTACATATGGAGTAATAATGCGACTACAGCTCAGGTAGACAACCTTATCGGTGGCGTCTACTCTGTTACTGTCACAGATAGCAATGGTTGTCAGACGGTATGTACAACGATGATTAATTCTGTAGGTGGTCCTTCATGTTCAGTGACTGTAGCAGATGCTTCTTGTGGGTCTAACAACGGTTATATCATTGCAAGTGCTACTGAAGGAACAGGCATCTATAGTTACATGTGGAGCACAGGAGCAACTACTCCTGAGATCAATGATCTTGCTCCAGGTATGTATACTGTTACTGTAACGGACTCAAAAGGATGTTCTGTAGTATGCACAGGAGTTGTTCTGACTAGTGGAGCAAGTTGTGGTGAAATTGGTAACAGAGTATGGCACGATGCTAATGGTGATGGTATCCAAGGCAATAATGAAGTAGGTATCGGAGGTGCAACTGTCAATCTATTCAATGCTACAACTGGAGCCTTTGTTACTTCAGTCGTAACGAATGATCAAGGTGAATACTTATTCTCTGGATTACCTGAGGGTGATTACTTCATAAGCTTTGAAGATCTTCCTGCAGAATTTATTTCTACCATAGCACTTGGAACAGGACTGAATGACAGTGATGTTACTGGTGCAAATGGAATTAATTCTACTGATGTTATTACTATTACAGCTGGAGATAGAAGAATGGATGTAGATGCTGGATTCTATAGAGGTGGTGTGATAGGAAACATCGTATGGTGTGATAACGAAGATAATAGTTTAGGATTCAATGTTTATGAAGCTTCAGATACACTTGTAGTAGGTGCTGTAGTTAAGTTATTCGAAGTAGTAGGAGTCGGAGACTTTGAGCTGGTAGCTTGTGATACTACAGATTCAGTAGGAGAGTACTTATTCACAGGACTACCTAGAGCTAACTACGTACTAGAAGTGACTATCAGCGATGATAAGAACTTCGTACCAAGTAATTCAGGTTCTGATGATTCTGAGGATAGTGATATAGAAATTGAGATATCAAGAGATCCAATTGCTGGAACAGTAACTGGTAGAACAGGTATCATAGCTTTAGCAGCAGGAGAGACCAACCTTACTGTTGACGCTGGTTCTACAATCAGAACTACACTTCAGATCGAGTTGATTGACTTTGATGGTTACTGGGTAGAAGACAGATCTTATACAGATCTATTCTGGTCTACTTCCAGAGAAGTTAACTCTGCTTACATCGAAGTACAGAGATCTAGAAGTATTGTTTCTGGATTCGCTGCAATCGGATCTAGACCTGCTCAAGGTAGAAGTGATCAAGTTACAAACTACAAGTACTTTGATACGACGATTACAGAAGAAGGAATTTACTACTACAGATTGAAGTTGGTTGATCTAGACGGAAGCTTTAGTTTTAGTCATCCAATATCTATAGATGTTGAATTTGGTGAAGGAATACAAGAAATTAACATTGATGTGTATCCTAACCCAGTAAGGGAGATAGTAAATGTTGATGTTGAAGTAGAGAGACCTTCAGAGTTAGAAGGAGGAATCTACGATGCAATAGGACAATTGATTAAAGAAGTGGATTCTACAGTAATACCTGGTGGAACAAGTACAATTCAAATTGATCTTGAAGGTGTGCCGGCAGGAGCTTACTTAATAAGAATCGAAGTAGACGAGCAAGTATACTTTGAGAAAGTTTCTATAATCGACTAATCACTTAGTAGGTTAAATTTTCTCAGAGAGAATAAAATCTCTAAAGGGAGCTTCTGAAAAGAGGCTCCCTTTTTATTTGAAGTTTGATTCTAGTAGGTATATAGTTTTAAGCGCTAATTGTAAATAATGAAATAGGGTAATTCTACAGATCCTTTAGGGCCTTGATGGAAATGATCTGGTAGTAGACAACCTGTGGTTGATAAGGAAATTAAGTGAGACTTACTTAGACTTATGGACAGTAGAAATAAATAGAGATGGGCAAGTGGTTAAGACAGCAGTAAAATTGTTAACCTATGCGACCCCAATCTTTAAAACCTTGATTAAGATGGCCTAAGTACTTTTGAATGAGTAGATTGGGTTCTTTTTCCAGTAAGGGATCCCTCTCCAAGATTGCTTTTGCTGCACCTCTTCCTGTATCTAAAAAGTTTTGATCCTCTGCCAAATCAAAAAGTCTGAATTCCTGAACACCACTCTGTTTAGTACCCTCTATATCACCAGGACCTCTGAGCTTTAAATCTTCTTCTGCTATTCTAAAACCATCATTGGTTTCAACCATTATCCTAATTCTGGATTTGGCATTGTCACTTAGCTTGTAACTTGACATAAGGAGGCAGTAGGACTGCTCACCTCCTCTACCTACTCTGCCTCTGAGCTGATGCAGTTGAGATAAGCCGAATCGCTCCGTATTTTCTATAACCATTACAGAAGCATTTGGGACATTGACACCTACCTCTATAACAGTAGTTGCGACCATTATATGCGTCTTGCCCTCGGCAAATCGCTTCATCTCCAAGTCTTTATCTGCAGGCTTCATCCTACCATGAACAACACTAATTTTGAAGTGTGGAGGAGGAAAGTACTGCAACAGATTTTCATAACCTTGCTGTAGATTGGCCAAATCTAATTTAGCTGATTCATCTATCAGAGGGAAAACAACATAGATCTGTCGACCTAGCTTGATCTGTTCGTGCATAAACTCTAGGACCTGAGCTCTATTCTTCTCTGTTTTGTGAATAGTCTTTATTTCTTTTCTACCTGGTGGCAGTTCATCTATAGTAGAAACCTCTAAGTCACCATAGACGGTCATTGCCAATGTTCTGGGAATAGGTGTGGCAGTCATCACGAGCATATGCGGTGGCTTCCCATTGCCTTTTTTCCAAAGTTTAGATCGTTGCATTACACCAAAACGGTGCTGTTCATCTATTATAGAAAGGCCGAGGTTTTTAAACTCCACTGGGTCCTCCAATACAGCATGAGTGCCTATCAATATATCTATGTCCCCAGAGTTTAAGAATTTCAATAAATCTACTCTAGTTCTCCCTTTTACGCTGCCACTCAGGAAACCTACTTTGATCCCAAGTCCGGACAGACCTTCAGTGATAGATTTGTAATGTTGCTGAGCCAGTATCTCAGTAGGCGCCATCATCACAGATTGAAAACCGTTGTCCATGGCAATAAGCATGGATAACAAAGCAACCATGGTTTTGCCACTTCCTACATCGCCCTGGAGAAGACGGTTCATCTGAGTACCAGATTTGAAATCTCTACGGATTTCTTTGATAACTCTTTTTTGTGCTCCAGTAAGCTCAAAAGGTATCTTTTGCTTGTAATATTTATGGAAGTAACTGCCTACATTTTCAAAAATCTCACCCTTATACTTATATTTCCTTAATTCTTTACTGTATAAGATTCGCATTTGGAAATAGAAGACTTCCTCAAATTTGAGCCGATTTTGAGCTGCTGAAAGAGCTTGCTGATTTGGTGGAAAATGAATCCACTTTATAGCTTGGAACTTGTCTATCAGCTTGAGCTTATCTCTAAGGTACTTTGGGAGGTTTTCTTGGATATGACTTGGCTTGAGTTTCGTAGTAACCTCCTTGAGGATATTTTCTCTGGTATTACCTTCAAATCCGGCTTTGCGTAATTTCTCTGTACTAGAGTAAACTGGGTTAAATCCCAAACCTTCTTGCTTTGCCTTCTTTGCAGATTTTAGCTCAGGATGAGAAATAGTCATAACCCCATTGAATTTAGAGGGTTTACCAAAAACGACATATTCCTCATTAAGGGCCAACTTGTCTTCAATCCAGCTCATTCCTTTAAACCATACCAATTCCAGAAAGCCAGATGCATCCTTGATGGTCGCTTTTAATCTCTTTTGTCTGCGGCCTTTGATACTTTCTTTATCTATGAGGACACCTTTGACTTGTGCTTTTTCGTTTGTATTCAGGTCCTTTATAAGAGTAAAAGAAGTTTTGTCTACATAGCGGAAAGGGAAAATGAAGAGTAAATCACCTAAAGTTTTGACTCCTAGTTCATCGTCAAGCAATTTTGCTTTGTGCGGCCCGACACCTTTGATATAGGTAATAGAAGTATTTAGATAATCAGCCAATCGTTAATTATGGATTGAATTTATTGCGGTAAAATATAAACTATTCGAATTAACAGTAGCTTTATATCCAATAAGTTTAGAGAAAACCATGGAGTCAAAAAGGCAAAGACAGACAGCAGAAGTTATAAGAAGGCATTTTGGAACAGTCCTACTTAACGAAGGCGCATATATATATGGTGATGCATTTGTAACCGTGACCAATGTTAAGGTGACACCGGATATAAGTGAAGCGAAGATCTACCTTAGTGTATATAATGTCAATGATAAAGAAGCTGTTATCGATAATATCCGGCGGAATATGTCTATTCTAAAGAAAAATCTAAGCCAAAGAATCAGAAAACATGTTCGGAGAATTCCTGCGCTCTCATTCTATAATGATGATACCTTGGATGAAATGTATCATCTCAATAAGGTCTTCGACAACCTTCATAAGCAGAATCTAATGGGAGAAGAGGAGTAGATTAATATTCAAATAATAAGAATATGTAATACGTTTTCCTATTTTTGACCTTTAAAGAACTTTCTTAAATCGGTATATGCACATCGATGTATTATTGGGATTACAGTGGGGAGATGAGGGTAAAGGGAAGATAGTAGACTTCCTAGCTGATAGATACGATATAATCTGTAGATTCCAAGGTGGACCCAATGCAGGCCATACTATAGTTATAAAGGGCAAAAAGCACGTTCTCCACACGATTCCGTCAGGAGTATTCAGACCAAAGGTTATAAATGTGATAGGCAATGGGGTAGTGATAGACCCAATTGTAATGGCTAGAGAACTGAAACATCTCACTGAAAATGGTGTGGACATTTCTAACATTCTGGTAGCCAGAAAAGCACATCTTATACTTCCTACTCATAGATACTTGGATATGGGCTCTGAAGCCTCTAAGGGCAAGGAGAAAATCGGATCTACTCTACGTGGAATAGGTCCCACATATATGGATAAGACAGGTAGAAATGGGTTGCGTATAGGAGACCTAGAAGGCCCCAATTTTAAAAAGAAATATGAGAGTCTCAAAGCCAAGCACCTAAGCTTGAGTAAGATCTATCCTGACATAGAATTCGATATCGAAGCAGAGGAAGCCAAATGGCTAGAAAGCTTAGAAGTACTTAAGAAGCTAAAGTTTATAAATTGTTCTTATTATGTAAATAAAGCACTTAGCGACGGAAAGAAAATCTTAGCTGAAGGAGCTCAAGGTTCTATGTTGGACATTGACTATGGAACTTACCCATTTGTAACCAGTT
>CAZKXO010000154.1:0-8524 GCA_964556525.1 uncultured Saprospiraceae bacterium | reverse complement strand
CACCAGAAGATGTGATTTCTACTGTCGGTGAACTTATAAAATTGACCTCAGCAGTTAATGTAATATCACAATCATCATTTAAGAATTTAGCATTTACGCTGATTTCTCCTGAATTGTTCGTTACATCATCAGAGCTCACCTCAAGGCTACCTGAAGTATTACTTTGTAATTCACCATCAATAAACCATTGATAAATGAATGCACCATCTGGTCCCGCAACGAAAGTAGCAACATCATTTTGACATTCTGTCTGAGGTTCTAAAGCGATATCAGGTGAATCCAAAAATTCCACAGTTACCTCATCCATGACTTCACAAGCTCCGTTACCAACTATTGCTGTATAAGTACCTGGTTGTGTAACAAAGATTCTATTAGAAGATTCTTCTAGTTCTTCACCTTCAAAAATCCATCTCACTATGCCTGGTGTTGCAACAGATCTGATTCTAAGTTCACTTCCCAAACAAACTAAATCATTTTGATTTGGTTGGAAAATATTTATAGATGGATTAGAAGTAAACTCTAGCGACGCCAATGATTCTGTCGTGCAACCATCATTAAGATTAGTAGCAACAACTCTAATATCACCAGCCGTCGTAGTAGTAAGTGTACCAGATGTTGTAGGCTGTTCTGTTCCATTGACAAACCACTGATAATTGAATGTACCATCAGGCCCTGCGACAAAAGTTGCAGTTTCTCCTGTACAGTAAGCTTGATCTTTAATGAAAATCTCAGGATTATCTGAAAAACTTATTGCTACGCTATCTCTTTGAGTACATTCACTATCTCCAGCAATAGCCAAGTACTCTCCGGACAGAGTAGCTTCGAAAGTCGTACTTGTTTCATCTTGTAAAATTCCGTTATAAAACCATTGCAATCGATTTTCACTGGTTACACCTTCTATTTCTACTGTTTCTCCATTACAAAATGGTCCTTCTGCTATCAGATCTACTGTAGCCCCTGACATAAATGTCAATTGAGCTGTAGATTCTCCTGCACAATCAGTACCATCCGATACTACAACTCTCACTTCGGCTATTAGCGAAGAAATATCATCAGATGATATAATAATTGTACCTCCATTACTAGTAAATGGTTGTCCATCCACAAACCAGGTATAGCCAATATTTGGATCATTTCCAGCTATAAATACAGCATCCTCACCTTCACATAACGTAATATCTTCTATACTTACCGTAGGACTAGGACTGAAATTAATTTCGATCGCATCTGCTGCTTCACAATCCTGACCCTCATTAGCAATTGCAAAATAGACGCCTGATTGTTCTACAACAATTGAGTTTCCTATTTCAGGTAATTCAATACCATCTCTAAACCATTTTAGTCTCGGCGCATTCGTATTGGCTGTTATTCTTGGCATTTCACCATTACAGAAGTCTTGATCATCTGGTAATTCTACAAAAGCTGATTCTGTAAACGTAACCAATACCGTATCACTTTGGAAACAAATTTCATCGAAGGCTTCGACAATATATTCCCCTGGGGCAGTTACTGTAAATACGTCTGAACGCGAGAGTATTGTATTTGGCAAGGCTGTCGTAACCCAAGTGTAGAATAAGCCTGGGATTCCTGGATCAAGCACAACCTCATCCCCTTCACATGCTTCTATAAAGTCAGGTAGACTTATTCCAGGAAGAGGATTTGCAAGGATGACTACTTCATCAGAAACTTCACAAGTTTGTCCTTCAGCTACGACTGCTCTATATGTGCCTGGTTTAGAAATATTTATTGTGGACTCAGAAAAATCAGTCCTGACACCATCTAGATACCAAGTAATACCTTCAGTGGAGGCCATTGCTATAACTATCCCATCACCACCATCACAGAGTGAAGTGGGTGCACTTACTATCTCTACTGTCGGGATATCGTCAGTAAACTCTACTGAGACTTGATCTTGAGACCAACACGAAGTTTCTGTGTCAGTTATGATAACTCTATAGGTGCCTACCTCATCGATAGGCTGGGTACCTCTATTATTTCCAGTAGTACTACCATCTAAAGTCCATCTATACTGAAATTCGAAATCAGCTCCAGCAATAACAGAAGTATCTATCGTAGATCCAGGACAAAATGACATATTAGGTCCTAATTCAACCTCTGGAAGTGGGAATAGATTTAAAGTTACGGTATCTCTTATAAAACAATCGTCATTGACAAATTCCTCAACTATATAAGTTCCAGAGCCATATACTTTTGCATCAAAAGAATTGATATTTAGACCTACTATAAGTTCATCGTTTAAATACCAATTGACTGGACTTCTGTCTTGTCTGATAATATAGTTTCGTCCATCATTACAGCCTTCTTGATCATCTCCTAATTCTATTCTAGTCTTATCTAAAAATTCATAATTTACTCTTACTGTATCACTAGATTCACAACCATTATCATTAATTGCGAAGGCTACATATGAGCCACTTTCAGTAACAGTAATGGAATTAGTAGTTCCAGGAACATCACTAGGGCTAACAAAAAGCTGCTTCCACCTATGTTCTAAATCTGGAACTTGTGTATCTAAAATTATTTCAGTTCCTGCACATTCTAATCTGTCTGGTCCTAGGCTAATTGGATCACTTTGTAGAAGATCTATAAATACAAAATCATTTCGCATACATCCTCCATTGAAAGCTTGCAATTCATATTGTCCAGATCCTATTACATCCACATTTCTTTGATTAGTAAATGAGGGTACAGGAACACCATTAAGGTTCCATCGCAGTGAGTCCCAGTTGGTAGCTGTAGAATTAATACGTATTCTCACACCTGCGCAACCAGTGGAGTCTGGTGTATTTATTACAACATTAGGTGGTGTACTGAATGATACTGAGGTCTCATCTGGTTTAGAACAACCACTTGCATCTGTTACTATTACAGAATAATTACCAGCCTCTGTGGCACTTAGCATATTAGTACTCTCGGAGAGTGGATCATCTTCAAAGAACCACTGATAATTAACACCATCATTCCCTGCAAAAAGTTCTGCTGTTTCTCCTACACAGATGTCTTGATTACCTAGGTCTAGGAAGATATTACAGCAATTTTCTGGTGCTTGGAATATATCGTATAATATCTTTCTACATCCATCGTCATCAGAGAATGAGAAATTCAAATCGAGCATATCACCATCGGCTATAAGATTAGTAAGAGTCACATTGTTTCTTCCTGCGGATAATGGAAAGGTTTGTCCATTTATTGTCACCATTCCCGATGTAGGACCTAATTCCACATTGAAACCTACATCCAAAGAATAGGTATTATTTGTCGAGCTACATGGAGAACTTACAGTAGTTTCCAAATCTAGTATTGCACATGCAGAGCTGATTTCTAAAGTCTTAAAGTTCTGACTTACATAGGTACAGTTATCAGAACTTGCCAATTCTTCTAAGGTCTGTCCCACAAAGCTAGATGGGTCTGCACTATCATAGGTGACAGAATATATTTCAAAGCTTCCTGGAGATAAGGCTTCAAAATTTGCATTAGCATTTACAAGAACAATTTCTCCTATATTCACATCAAAAGCTACATTAGTTAATTGAGTACCTGGCTTTTCTTGTGGAAGAAGGAGTAGATCGCCTGCTCCTTCCATTTTCACAATGGCATTAGGAGAGTTAGGATCAGTAAGATGCGCAACTAGAAAATACTCTTTACAAGCATCTAGATTAACTCTTAGATATAGTGAAGATGAATTACCTACACCATTAGATGCTACAAATGACCCGCATGGATTACTTGGATCAAAACCATCTTTTTCGTGAATAGAATACAATCTAATGTCTCTTTGAGCATCCACTTGAAGATTATCAAACTCGAAATAATATCTGCCAGTCCTTGTTGGTGTTATTTGAACTGCATGAAAAGGAGCTCCATTTCCAGTTGTTGAACAACCAGTGGAAGAACTATTGAATACAGTAGGTCTCATTGATGGTCCACTATTTTCTACAGTTGCAGTATATTCAAAAAACGGTGTTCCAAGAGTACCTAGCTTTCCAAGATTCAAGTCGGTAGATCTGAAATCAGTACTGAGATGTTCCGTGTCACAAACACCACTTTGAGCAACTGCACAACTACTTGATTCGACTGATCCATTAAAACTAGTTATGTTATAAAAGCCGAAACATTCGTAATCATCACAAGCTACCATAAAGCGAATCACAGCATCGTCAGGTACAGTGTTAGGTATGGTTACTCTTTCAGAACCTTTGCTAAAGGCTATATCATTTGCTAAGGTTACTGGAAATGAGTTACCCCCGTCATAGGAGATTCTAACATCTGCTTTGTCGCAGATATTACTGAGATTGCCTGTATCCCATTCTACTAAGATTTCTCCTCCAGCTACCAACGCATCGCTCTGTACTGGAGAGGTTACACGGAATGAGTTACTTAATACATTTATTTGTATTTGATCCCAATCTACAGCAGTACCATTAGGATTATTATCTCTAACAACGAAACGCATATCTATTTTCCTGTTTCTTCTTGGCAGTACCTCCCAAGGGTCAAAGAAGCTATTTTCTAATTGATTAGATCTTCTTGGGATATGTCTCAATGGATCACCATTGGGTGGATAGCATTTGAATATAGGTCCTGAATCATTGTTTGCTGCATCTGTACCTATGAATCCCTGCTCTGTAAGATTCTCAAGAATGTCAAATTGTTCCCAAGCATAACTCAAATTGTCTCCATCAGCATCAGTTGCTTCTCCTCTAATAAAGAATGGTGTATTTCTAGGGATATCATAATCAGCACCACAAGGATTTGCAACAGCAACAGGTTCATTGTTGACATCTACTTCCCAGTTATCAGTATTGCATTCACTTCTATTCATAAAATTTGTCATAAACTGCAGTGTGCCTACATGGAAAAAATCATAGATGACATCACCTCCATCACGTACTGTATTTGTTGTCGTATTGTTACTGCCACAAGTACCATTGTATGACATTATAGATACACCACTTCCTATCTCATATGCGTTACTTGGCGTAATATTGTCTTGGCAAGCACCGTCGCCTCCAGCAAATGAATGCGGAGAACCGAATTGATGCCCAAACTCATGAGCTGCAGTAGAAAGGAACCCAGAGGAAGTATTATTTCCTGCACTCCAACCTGATCCTTTTCTAGCATCGTTACATACAACTCCTACTCCTGCCTGTCCACCACCTCCTCGATGAAACACATGTCCTACATCATAGACGCGATCGTTATATTCTCTAGATATTTCTGCACCAGCAGCAGCAGCACTATTCTCTCCTGAAAAAGGGTCAGTTGCCGGATCCGGATAATCGGCCTTAGGACTTCCAGCAGCTTGTACGAAAAAGACGTTTAATTCTCTTTCATATATCGCCGAAACGTCAATTAGGTTTTCTATAGCTCTTTGTTTTACCGCAGAGACAGAACCACCATTGGCTTGATAGTATTCTCCAGTCGTAGATAAAGCAACACGATAGATTCTTCTAGTACCTCCAAATCTTTTAGCCACCACTGGTTCTAAATCACTTACTTCTTTACCAATATTTGGAATAATAGAATTCATGGTTTTGTCTTGCATAAACTCATGTGTCACACCACAGGTAGCTTGGGCCAGTTCTTCTGGATTGTAACCCATTTCTTCGTAATAGACAGAACCAGATGCTTCATGCTCATAGAAGATTCTATACACAGAACCTAGCTCGTGATAGTTAAGGTTTACACCATGTGGTCCTACGACCATCCTGCCTGTAACTCTAGAGTTATCCTTACCCACTAGCTTATAGGCCTGTAAGCCTGGAAGTGGATTTACATCTCCATCATAGTACTTAAACTCCTTTACTTCAAATGCGGTTTCTTCCGATAAATAGGGTAGTACAATGTGCTGTGACTTAGATGCCAACTGCCTCTTAATGTTCTTAACATCAAGGTTAAAAGTTCTTTTGTAATGATTACTACTTTCTGTCAGATCATGGTCCTGGTGTGCATGTGAATGATCAAGAACTTGATCATGCATGTGATCATGATGGTTTTGACTATAAAGTGTTGTGAATAGAAAGGAAAGTGTAAAAGTTAAAACTGATATGTTTCGCATGTGGATAGCAATTTTATTTCGTCTAAGATATTAAAGTCGATTTAAATAAATGACAAACTAAAGACCTAAAAGACTAGTTATTTCATCTTTAGGTTCTTTCTGACATTTGACATATATAAAAAATAGTATATGTGTAACCTCAGAAGTAAAGAATTACTTATCTACGAAAACGTTTCTTCTTGTCTATTTGTAACTTTAGGTAGTTAAAACTGACAACTGGGGTAATTCCCAGCAAACTGTCATATGCTATGGCAGACTCAAAACTGATACTATCTAAAATCAGCAAACTGAAGCCTAAATTTATCTGTCCTGGCAATGTATTATAGCCAAATCTTAAGTTGAAATTTCTAAAAATGCTATAATCTAATCCTGTTCTGAAGGCGATATCTTCTTCCAATTGTTTCTCTACTTCTGAATAGAAAGACACTTTCTCAGATACTTCATAACTCAAACCGAACGCCAAGCTGGTTACTAAATCTGTATTCTCATTCAAACTCTGTCTTTCAGGGTTGGAAACAAAGACTCCCCACGACAAATTATCGTAGAGATTACCTGACATACCTAAGGAAAAAGCTAACTTATGAGCAGAGCCATTGCCCTCGACTTGTACACTTTGGAGACCAAAACTTGTAGAAACACTGAAGTTTTTCATCAATTTTCTAGCATATTTCAAGCTTACAAGTTGTTCAGAATAAGCATCAAAACCGAAACTATAGAGCTCTACTCCAAAATGACCAAACTTACTTACCGGAAGATGAACACCGAGTGCTACAGTAGATAACTCACTGATATTGAACCTCCTAGAGCTACTAAGAATTATACCTAAATCTGTCTGATCAGTGATTAAAGAGAAATTATTGAGTACCGCATCTGATCCTGACAGAACAGCTTTAATACCTCCAAGGCTTGTGCTCAGAGCTCCTTGCTCAGCACTAAGGCCCTTCTGTCCAAAACTAATATTGCTAGATATCAGAAAACATGTCACTATTACCAGAAATCGTCGTCTCAAATATTATATAATTTAGAGATGTGAAAGATGTCTTACATAAACTAGTGCAAGTTGGCAAAATTTAGAAAAAATCACGGTACTCCTGGAAGAAGAAGTTCCTTTGTAGGTAGAGCTACTGTGGTTACTGCAGCTCTTGTAGGAATGATTATTTATGGTTTTATAAATCTCAATGTATCATCCAGGGGAGAGCTCAGCAATAAAAGTGATAAATACTCTGGGAATTCCAAATCTATCCCTCTCAATACCGATAAAAGAAACTTCATACCTGATGATGGTTCTGACGTCGTGCACCACAGCTACTATTCGATAGGATACAATCCAGATCTTGAAGTCCCTAATTGGGTAGCTTATAAGTTGACTGAAGAGTCGTTAAGGATAAAAAACGTCAAAAGAGCTAAGAGATTTATAGTTGATAATGAGGTGAAAGGCAAATCTGCCAGGCATAGCGACTATACAAACTCTGGTTACACGAGAGGTCATATGGCCCCTGCAGGTGACATGGCGTTCAATGTGGATGCAATGCAAGAAAGCTTCTATATGAGTAACATGGCACCTCAGCTTAGGGTATTCAACAATGGAATATGGAGAGAACTAGAAGAGAATGTTAGAGATTGGGCCTATGATAATGATGAAATCTATGTGGTATCTGGACCTTTGTTTTATAGTAGTCGCCCCAAGAAAATAGGACAAGCGAGAGTGGCTGTACCAGATGCTTTTTTCAAAGTAGTATTAGATATAGAAGGAAATAAACAGAAGAGTATTGCTTTCATTATCCCTCATGAGAAATCAAAACAGCATCTTCGAGAATATGCTGTAACGATAGATAAGGTAGAAGAAGAATTAGGTTATGACTTATTTGCTGACTTGCTGATAGACGAATCCAGAGAAGCAGAATTAGAAGGCAATATTGATGTCAATAGATGGCAGTTCGACAAAAAGCGATTTAATCAACGGGTGAACCACTGGAATAACGAAAAATAAAAATTCAATATAAATGAGTATAGATACATTCAAGTCTCAAATAGAAGAAGGCTACAAATTCGAAGGTGAAGCTATCGTTTTAGGAGCCGGCATGCTGGAAGGTGAGCCAGTAACTGGCGCACATGTAAAGGTGCCACTAAAGACTCTTAATAGACACGGCCTGATTGCAGGTGCTACAGGTACAGGAAAAACTAAGTCGCTCCAGGTAATTACCGAACAACTAGCCAATAACGGGATTCCAAGTTTAATCATGGATATCAAGGGTGACTTATCGGGTATTGCTGCACCGAGTGCTGCACCTGACAAAATGCAAGAAAGACATGACAAAATAGGTAATCTGGATTTCGTTGCAGCTAAGAGTTCGGTAGAGTTCTTAACACTATCGGGAGAACCAGGGGCAAGACTCAGAGCAACAGTTTCAGAATTTGGTCCTATTCTGTTATCTAAGATTCTGG
>CAZKXO010000153.1:0-8562 GCA_964556525.1 uncultured Saprospiraceae bacterium | reverse complement strand
GCCGACTCCAGCAACCTTAACTTCTACTTTGTCTCCAGGCTTGAGATACTTAGGAGGGTTAAATCGGGCTCCTGCACCATTGGGGGTACCGGTAGAAATCATATCACCTGGTTTCAATGTCATAAATGAACTGAGATATGAAATGATATAATCAAATGGAAACATGAGATTGGAAGTGTTGTCATCCTGTCTGAGTTGTCGATTGACTCTCGTCTGAATACTTAGATTGTTATAATTCTTGATCTCGTCAGCTGTAATCATCCATGGACCAATGACACCTGATTTCTCAAAATTCTTTCCTTGCGTTACATTGAACTTTGCATGACGAACCCAGTCTCTTAAAGTTCCTTCGTTCATGATCGTCAGTCCAGCAATATGAGACAATGCTTTAGATCTGGGGATTCGTCTGCCTCCTTTACCTATTACAATTACTATCTCTCCTTCGTAATCTAACTTATCCGACTCTGGTGGTCTCACCATATTCTGATTGTGCCCGACAAAGGAATCTAGGTAGCGCAAAAATACACTTGGGTATTTGGGAGCTTCAGAACCATCTTTATACTCGGCGTTTCGCTTTGCATAGTTGACACCGATACAGACTATCTTCTCCCCTGTCTGAATAGGAACCATATACTCTATTTGTTTTTCAGTATAGGCTGGCTTGAGTTTAGAGGCTATGTCTCTAAGTAAATCCATCTGATCCATCTCTATCCATCGCCTAAGGTCACTACCCCAGTCTTTCCCTATATCAGTAAATCGCAGACCATTTTCTGTAGCCACCACAGATCCGTAAGTAATTCTATTTTTTATTTTATAGGTAGCAAATTTCATTTTTCTGTTGGTTTTAAGTTGTGATAATTATCTCACAGAGTTAAAAGTAAGATCTTGACCTTTCTTTAGTTCTTTTATTTCTGTAGAAAGAATAATATTCTTTGCTAGTACATCTTCCGAAAGGAAGGCTTTCAACAAGTTCATGCCTATCTGAGAAAATTCTTCCAGTGTCTTATCAGACCGACCTTCCCTTAGTCTAAAAAGTAGATTGACCATTTTATAATCAGAACTGCCATCTATTATATAAAATTCTTCAGAATAAACTTTTCTGCACTTTATACCTAGCTTAGCAGCATTACCAGTGGCGACAAGCTTATCAGCAAGTTCTTCAAAAAAAGCTTGGAAGTCCATCTCTACATTGGAGCTACATTCTAAAGTTACGTGCGGCATCTTTGTTATATATTATATGAGATCCGACTAGGCGTGATCCTCATAGTTAGCTATTATCGGATTAGATTCTATATCTGATTCTCTTACTTCTGCTCCTCTAAAAGGTGTTCCATGTTCAAACCATGACTTAGGAGCTGGCGCACCCCATAGTGTCTGACGTTTTGGGTCTCGAAGGTCCCATCCTAATGGCTCCCAATCTGGATCTACAGTCAGATAATCACAAGTAAACGGTTCCAACCTATGACCGTCAGGATCTAATATATAGAGGAAGAAAGCATTGGAAATACCATGACGACCTGGACCTCTTTCTATATTTGCAACATACCCCTCGCTAGCCATCACATCCAGCAGATGGATGATATTGCCCACATTGGCTGTCCAGATTCCTGTATGGTGTAACCTAGGTCCTTTACCATTAGTCATTGCCATATCATGTACATTGCCTTTTCTATGCGTCCAGGCTGCCCACATATCACCTTTCTCTGTCAGCGTATATTCCGTAAGTCGAAATCCTAATTCCTGGACAAAAAATTCATAAGTACTCTGACAGTTAGGGGTGAAACAATTTATATGATCGAACCTCAACGGCGCCAATCCCTTGTACTTACTAAATTCCCTCATCATAGTAGGCACTCTTGTTTGTCTTGCATGAAACTCCAAAGGAATACCCATCGGTGTTTTTACAGCCAATGTTCTTTCCTCTGCATGTCTATTCACCCATTCTGCCGATAATTTCAGTTCAGAAAAGTGCTTATGCAACAAATCCAGATCCTTATCAAAAGCAACTTTAAATCCAAGTGCAACGATTTCTGCTTCTTTTCCTTGCTGCAAGACATAGGTGTGATGATTTTTTTCTTCCAGACATCTCAGATAAAGCGTATCTTCAGTTCTTTCTGTTTCTATCATTCCCATGATATCCACATAGAATCTTCGTGATTCATCTAAGTCCTTTACCGTACAATGCACATGCGAACATCTTATAATGTTGAACGGGAGGTTCCAGTTATGTTTTATTAAGCCCACTTTATTTTAGTTATGAGGATGAGTTATAAGTGATGAAAGATGAGCTATAAATTTTTGGCAACTGTAATTACTGAGCTTCTTATCGTTTTCATTATTCCATCACTTAATCAATATATCTTTTCAAATTTTTCTTTACTAATGTATTCTCAATCTAAAAGTAATTCCAACCAATTTGGAATTTCACCAATTTCCTTTTGAGCTATCTATAACTTGTGAATGAAGTCTTTTTTACTTTGAGCATTTTCTGCTTACCATTACACCTGGATTTGTATCACTCCTCAAAATCTGTTTACTCAGAATGTATTCTTTCTTCTGTTCTACTAATTATTTATATAATCAAAAAATCATTTGTGCAAAATCGAAAGATTTAA
Organism: uncultured Saprospiraceae bacterium; assembly: GCA_964556525.1. GTDB lineage: Bacteria > Bacteroidota > Bacteroidia > Chitinophagales > Saprospiraceae > RFSX01. Next base: position 5,947 of record CAZKXO010000153.1, on the reverse strand, counting down.
TTCTTAGTGGACTCTTACTCATAACTTATAATTCTTAGTTAAATTCCAAGCTTAGGAATCTCATGCGTCCCATATGCCACACATATGTTCTTCGTCTCCATGTAGAAATCAAAACTATAGTCTCCACCATCACGTCCTATGCCACTTTGCTTTACACCACCAAAAGGTGTCGGAAGGTGTCTTACATTCTGAGAATTTATCCAAACCATCCCTGACTCTACATCACGTGCTACCCTATGTGACTTCTCAACGTCTTTTGTCCAGATGTAGGCAGTCAGACCATACTTTACAGAATTGGCAATTTTTATGGCTTGTGCTTCGGTCTTAAATTTCATCACAGAAAGGAATGGCCCGAAAACTTCTTCTTGTCCGATTCGCATCTTAGGAGTAACCCCTTCTATCAGTGTTGGTTTTACGTAGCAACCGTTGGACAACTTACCTTTTGGTGCAGTACCGCCAGCAAGTATCTTTGCACCATCTGCTATGGCAACATCCACATAACCTAGTACTTTTTCCTGATGCCCTCTATGGATGAGTGGTCCTATTTCTGTTTTGGGGTCCAGTGGGTTACCAACCTTGATTTTATTTACACGTTGTACAAGTTTCTTCACAAACTTGCTGTAGATTTTTTCATGTAAGATTAATCGCGAAGAACTGGTACATCGTTGCCCATTCAGACTATACTTCATAAAGATGACAGCGTCCAGTGCTCTGTCCAGATCAGCATCATCAAAAACGATTACAGGATTCTTTCCTCCTAACTCGAAGTGCACCCGCTTCAGGGTTGGTGCACCTTGTGCCATGATTTGAGAACCAGTAGTTGTCTCCCCTACGAAAGCAATAGCTTTTATATCTTCATGTTCTGTCAGTGCTTTTCCAGCAGTATGCCCGTAACCATGTACGATATTCCATACGCCATCTGGCAAACCTGCTTCATGCGCTGCTTTAGCGAGAATCATAGCTGTCATAGGGCTGTCCTCTGCTGGCTTATGGACCACAGTGCAGCCAGCTGCTAGCGCTGGAGCTATCTTCCAGGTGCTCAACATAAATGGTGCATTCCAAGGTGTAATAATACCTACAGGTCCTATTGGCTGACGCATGGAGAAATTCAGATGATGGGTATCTGGTGTCGTCAGTCCATTGGCAGCATCTACTATTCTATCGGCAAAGAATCGAAAGTTGGCCGGGCCTCTTAGTGCGCCTGCCTTTTTTGTAAATCGTATAGGAAGTCCTGTATCATAAGATTCCAAAGGACCTATTTCCTTAGCATACTTCTCTATGTTTTCTGCTATACGATATAGTATTGCCTTACGTTCCTTATGATCCATTCTGCTCCAGGTCTCAAAGGCTTTCTTTGCCGCTTTGGCTGCTTTGGCAATATCTCTGTGGTCACTGGATACTACTTCTGCAATCTTCTTACCATCCACAGGTGAAGTATTGACAAAAGTCTTTTTGGATACTGCTGTTACAAGCTTTCCATTTATTAGATTTTTTACGAGTCCTTCTTTGCGTATCTTTCTCAAAGTTGCTTTCAGTTGTTTCTCGTTTTCTGCTAAGGTTGCCATAATTATATATTGATAGCTAATATAAACACTTGTTTATGTAATAACAAACAAATATTTACTAATATTGTAGAACCAGCATACTGAATGGAATCCCTATCAAAAAGAAAAAGATTTATTGCCACTGCGACTAAGTTACTTAGTACTAATGGCTACAAAGCCATGACTATGCGCAGGCTGGCTGACGAATTAGCTTGTGACAAATCCAACATCTATAATTACATTCAGTCCAAACAACAGCTATTAGACGACTTGCTTTTCGAAATAGCAGATCAGTTTCATGAGGGTATCTCAGATATAGAATCCTCTTCTTACTCTGCCTTAGAAAAATTAAAAGCCATTATCAGCTTGCATATAAGAATGACATTCGACAATCCATACAAAATGAACATCCATGCTAATGAGTGGCGCTTTTTGGAAGAAGATAGGAAAAAGATATTCGTCAAACGCAGAAAATTGTATGAGCAAAAAATATCTGCAATTGTAAATGAAGGAATAGAAGAGCAAATCTTTAAATCAGGCAAGGTGGAGTTTCTTAAGAATTGTATACTCTCTTCTATTCGATGGTTGTATACCTGGAACATTCCTCAGAAAAAGAGGATTAATCCCATTGAAGTAGAAAAAGAAATGACTGAGTTTATTTTGAATGGTTTATTAGAATAATTAGACCACACAACTACTTAGATTCTGAAATCTCTAAAAACAGTTTTCCAATTTAGTTTCGGTATTGGATGTGAAACTGTAAGATAGTTCCAATATCTTAGCTTAGTTGTTTAATTCATTTCTAGCACTAACATCAGTGATAGATAAATCAAATCAAAGAAAATGTCCACAGAAAAGAATGCCTACATTCTAGGCACAGAGCAAGCAGAACTGAATAGACTAGGCTTACAACATCAGGTATGGGCTAGTGAAGCACAAATGGGGTGGGAGAATGCAGGATTTACCAGAGGAATGACTATTCTAGATCTGGGTAGTGGCCCAGGGTTCTGCACAAGAGAATTAGCCAAAATAGTGGGTGAAGAAGGAAAAGTAATGGCTGTGGACAAATCTAAGCTCTATATAGACTATATGGAAGAAATCAATTCCACTCAGCGACTTCCTATACAAACTGTGCACAAAAACTTCGACGAGCTGGATCTAGATGCAGCTTCCTTGGATGGGATGTATTGTAGATGGGCACTCGCATGGATTCCTAATCCAAAAGAGATTATGACCAAAGTTTATAAAGCGCTAAAACCAGGAGGAAAAGTGGCTCTGCATGAATATTACCACTGGATGACTCACCAGATAAATCCTCGAAAATCCGTCGTACATAAGGCCATAACTATGTGTTACAAGAGTTTTCAGGATACGGAAGGAAATATCGATATCGGAAATGAATTGCCAATAATTTTAGATGAAATTGGCTTTAGCAACATACAAGTTAGGACCATGTCCAAAATGGCCAATCCAAATCAACTGACCTGGCAATGGCCTCGATCATTTTATGAAGTGTACTGGCCTAAGATCAGAGACATGGGTTATCTCACTGATGCAGAACTAGAATCTGCTTACATAGAACTGTCTGAACTGGAAAAAAATCCAGGCACCACTTTGCTCTGTCCTTTATTGGTAGAAGTTGTGGCGGAGAAATCTCACTAAGTTAGAGCTAATAATATTTGATAGCTTTATAAATAAGTAACTTACTATGGAGATAGAGAATAAATTCAAATCAGCAATAAAAGCCGGCAGGAAACAATATGGCATCTGGAATGGTATCCCTCATTCTTATGCCGCTGAGATCTTGGCCGGTGCAGGATTTGATTGGGTGCTGATAGATGCAGAACATGGACCCTTCGAGATGAATCAAATTATTGTGCAATTGCAAGCGATGTCTCGTTACCCTGTCTCTCCTATTCTAAGAATGCGCAATGCGGATCCTGTCTATATGAAGCCACTACTAGATGCGGGTATACAATCCTTCATAATTCCTATGGTAGAAAGTGGTGACACTGCTGAGCAGATGGTAAAAGCTCTGAGATATGCTCCTGAAGGCACAAGAGGTGTGGGAACAGCACTAGCAAGAGCAGCAAAATGGAATCGTGTCAATAACTACTTCAAAGATGCCAATGACCAGATGTGTTTGATTACTCAAGTAGAGTCGGTCAATGGAGTGGAAGCTCTTGGTGACATCCTAGCAGTAGAAGGTGTAGATGTTGTTTTCATGGGACCTGCAGACCTTGCAGGTACGATGGGCCACCTAGGCAATCCCGGTCATCCTGAAGTCAAAGCGGTCGTCAAAGACTGTATCCACAAAATCGTAAAAAGTGGTAAAACTGCTGGCGTACTCACCTCATCCAAAGAACTCATAGCTGACTATACTGCCATAGGCGCCAGAATGATTGGTGTAGGACTGGATACGATAATATTGGCCAAAGCCACTAAAGAACTGGCAGAATACTACAAGCCAGAATTGACTACAGTAAAGAGTAATACTTCTTACTAAGGCGGTATTGTGCCCTGAAAGCCGTCCACAGATCAGGAGAAAATGGACTCAATAGTATAAGAGCACAAACCATGTTCTTTCTACTACCTTAATGAACACTGTCTCCACACGGTCTACACCTTTTCTCTGAGTAAGAGAAGAAAAAGTGTCATTGAAAGACGTACATTGGGTCAGGAGACCTTGGACTCTGCAGAGCTAGAACACTAACAATCCTCGTATACTACCTGAATAAAAGGTGCTCCGACCGCATCCCACCTCTTCATGGATCTGGAATGCTGAGCGAAAGCTGTCTCATCTCTTCGCTGATTATGAAGTGGGTTTAGATATACAAGCTCATTTTAATATGACCACTACATGACCAACATAATGTAGGCTACTTTGCAATACTTCGTTTACAGCACTTTTCTTCTATCAATTTTGCAGCTAAGTTGTCACTTTTTGCTCAGGCTTGGTCTCAAGTTTGAACTCAGGTTATTGTCTAAAGTCAAATGATAGAATATGAGAAACTATACCCATAACCCGCATGTGGTTAGAGCAGCGTGGATGCCTGCTGACAACACTGAAAAAAGAACTAAAGGTCAATGGCACAAATGGTTTACTGAAGCCTTTACTTTTTTTTCAGTAGTATTATTTAAGAAATAATACACCTTTTTAATTTTCCTATTTATAGCACCCTTTCTTTTCCTTTCTTTTTTTAAACTTTAGTCTCATAAAGTTTATAGCCTTTGAGAATTGTATCTACTGTACCATCTATAACAGAACTACTCCATGATCTGGGTCTGAATAAGGAGGTCATAGGTATAACTAAATTCTGTGTTCATCCGAATGCATGGTTCAGGACCAAGGAACGTATTGGCGGAACCAAATCGCTTAATATCTCCAAAATAAAGGAGCTTAATCCTACCCATATCATATGTAACAAAGAAGAAAATGTAGAGGAACAAATAGAGCAGTTACGTGCTTATGCCGATATCCATCTCACAGATATAAAGACACCAAAAGATAATCTAGAGTTGATTACAACTTTAGGAACAATGACTGATAATAGAATGACAGCCATCAAACTAAGAGCTCAACTAGAAGCTGTGCTGAATTCGCTATACAGCAAGACCAAGAAAACAGCCTTATATCTCATTTGGAAGGACCCATACATGACCATCGGGTCAGATACTTACATTCACGCTATAATGGAAAAAATAGGTCTTATAAACATTTTCGGAGCTGAGACCAGATATCCTCAAATCACGATTAATCTATTACAGTCATTGAAGCCAGAAGTGGTCCTTTTGTCCTCAGAACCCTACCCTTTTAAGGAAGAACATCGTTCTGAGTTCTCTCAATTATTTCCTTCGGCACAAGTCCATCTTGTAGATGGAGAAGCTTTCAGTTGGTACGGCACCAGACTGATAAAGAAGGGGAGTTATCTTAATGAGTTAGTTGAACAGCTTACACCGTGAACTCTAAACTTTATTCTGGAATACGCTAAAATGGCCTTTAGGAAACTGTAAAGCATCAAAGAAATTATTCCGCAAGTATATGATGAATCTCACCTGCAATTCTAAGGCTATAGCAGCCTTTAGGTAATTCTCTAAGATCTACTTTGTAATGGCTTTCGGCTATCTGACCCATAAGAATCATCTCGCCATGCTCATCTGTCAGGAACCAACTGATAGGTGGCTTATATGCATTATTGATAAGAATAGTTACAGTAGACTCGTCAAACTCAACCAACAATTTCCTCCTACCCGCATCGAGTGCCTCTGGGCTGGCCCAGTTGAGTGAAGTGATATGTTCATTAGATGTTATCATTTTGTGTACTGTGTTTTTGCTTTTATCCGTTTAGAATTAATGTCCTAACTTTAAAAAAGGTAAACTGCAACTACTGCTTTCTATTTAC
>CAZKXO010000152.1:0-8595 GCA_964556525.1 uncultured Saprospiraceae bacterium | reverse complement strand
ACAACTGGTGTTCGTTTCTTTGCCATAGTTAATAGAGTATAATCTTAAAATCTGATATATAAAAGTATTGAAATCTACTGAATCTGGATACTCAGAGAAAAGATAATTACGGCTAGAGCTAACCTCTCATTTTCTTCCGTTTCACAAGATAGGTTTCTAAAATAGGGACAAATCCTTGTCGTATATCTGTATCTACAAAATCGATCTTGAATTGCAGGCACTTCATTCTCAAGGTCTCCATGAAAGTCTCCACTTTCTCTTGATAGAATTCTCTTACTTGGTTGGACTGTAATTTGACCCGTTCTCCAGTTTCCATGTCTATAAACTCATGAGGTCTATTTTCGTAAGCAAAGTCCCTTTCATATTTCTTATCAGTTACATGAAAAAGCACGACTTCATGCTTATTATATTTTAGATGCTGTAGTGCTGAAAACAATGCGTCGGGATCTTCATTTCTATCAAACATATCTGAAAAGATAATCACCATAGATCGCTTGTGTACATTGTCAGCGATTCTATGCAAGGTCTGAGCTACTGAGGTCGTCTTATTGTCTACCTTGTCATTGATGAGTTTATCGAGATAAGTTAGTAGTAACCGATAGTGGGTAGTAGAAGATTTTGCTTTAGTATGAATGTGTACTTCATCATCAAAAAGAGATAGACCAAATGCATCCCTTTGTTTCTTGAGTAGATTCATAAGAGATGCAGCGGCGAGGCAACTGAACTGCAATTTGTTAAGCTCTTTTTTCTCAGCACTATCCTTCGGAAAGTACATGGAAGATGAGGTGTCTATTACCAGCTGTGCTCTAAGATTGGTCTCTTCTTCAAATCTTTTTATAAATAGCTTATCAGTCCTGGCATAGACTTTCCAGTCCATGTTCTTTGTAGACTCACCTTGGTTATAGAGGCGGTGCTCGGCGAATTCTACAGAGAACCCATGAAACGGACTTTTATGCAAGCCTATAATGAATCCTTCTACCACTTGCTTAGCAAGCAGCTCTATGTTTTCTATCCTTTTTAGATCAAAATTGTCAAAGAAACTCAATCAATATTCTTTCGTAAAATAATAAGTCAAAAGTACGATAACCTTAGGTGATAAGCTGAAATAATGTAATAGGGTGATAAAAAAAAGCCCTTGTCCAACTAGGACAAAGGCTTTCTATTTTTTCTACATATTTAGTTTACATATGGGCAGCCATTTTCTGCTCCAATACTGCTTTGGTAGTAGCACCTACATGCTTATCTACTACCTCTCCATTTTTGATGAGTAGGATAGTAGGAATGCTTCTAACGCCATATTTCATAGATACTTGAGAATGATGATCTACATTGACCTTTCCTATGACGGCTTTGCCCTCATATTCTTTGGCTAAATCATCTATGATAGGAGTTACCATTCTACATGGTCCGCACCATTCTGCCCAAAAGTCAACAACTACTAATTTGTCTGACTCTAGTGCTGATTCTTGAAAATTTCCATCGGTAAATTCAAATGCCATAATTCTTAATGTTTTGTACTTTGTGTTATTCATACCATTAACGTCATTATATGAGAAATGGTTTCAACAAAAATAACATAGTCCCGCTTAATAAGATTACTGTCGGTGCTATAACATTTGGTATTATTCTGATATTTAACGAACTGTGCAAGTACAGTTCTACGCTATACGAGACAATTTATCTGAAGGGCATATTCCAAGCAATAAGAATTGCCCACGACTTCACCTTGGGTTTTCTACCTATACCTTCTATTTACATCGTACTTATCGGCTTTCTAGTCTACTTTTTCAGAGCGAAGCTTGGCTCTTTCAAATCTTTTATTGCTGGATTGATTGGTTTTCTATTATGGGTGCTCAATTGCTTTTACCTTCTGTGGGGATTCAATTATACACAGCCTACTCTATATGAATCCCTCGCTATGGATAAGGTCCAGTTGGACAGTACTTACATAAGAGCAGAGTTTGAGAGACAAACAAAGATTGTAGAAGAACTTGCGACCAAAGAATCAAAGCAATCTAGTCATTCTGAGTTCGAATCTTTGATCAGACCAATTCAGGAAACCCTACTAGAACAATTTGACATGCCTACCATAGGGAGAGTACGAATCAGAAGGTTACCAAAGGGACTCCTTCTACTTATAAGAACTTCAGGAATCTATATTCCTCATGCCATAGAAGGGCATATAGATCCAGGACTCTATTATATACAACATCCCTTCACCATAGCCCATGAGATGGCACATGGCTATGGCTACACAGATGAAAGTGTATGTAATTTCATTGCTTATCTCACTTGTTTAGAGTCTGACAATCTGACCATCAGATACAGTGGAGAGCTGGCCTATTGGAGGTATCTTGCTATCCAATTTAGAAACGCTTTTCCAGAAGAGTATTCAGAAAAATACAAGCTACTGGAACCAGCGCTAGTTACAGATCTTAAAAACATTAAAAAGCATATAGAACAGTACAAGGATCTCATGCCCGTAATGAAAGATAAAATCTACGATTCCTATTTAAAAACTCACGGCGTAAAGGCGGGGATAAAGAGCTATGATATGATGATAGAATTAATAGCCGCATATAGAGTCAAGCAGGGCTAAATTATTCTTCTTCATAACTATGAAGTTCTGATTCTACTTCTCTAAGACGAGTTTTGCAAAATGAAATCAACTCATTGGCTTTCTTAATCTTAGTGCTCAGCTTATCTATGCTTACAGATTCACTTTGTAATTCTTCCAAGATTGCCTGCAATTCTTTATATGCTTTATCGTAACTTTTTTTAGGCATGTGTATCTATTTGTTTGACTTTCAATGACCCATCGCTAAACTCCAGTTCCAGTTCTTCAGGTTTACTTTTTACTGCTTTTTTGTGGGTAACAAATACGTCACCTTGCTTTACTATTGCATACCCTCGATGCAGCACATTCTTAGGATTTAGTAAATCTAATCTGTCATTTGCAGCTGACAACTTTAGTGTTTCCTTCGACAATAATTGGATACCAATATTTTCTATGGTGTCTTCCATATTCTCGAGAATCTGTCTTTGTATTTTCACTGTAGAAAGAGGCGCTGTTTTCACCCGATTTTCCATCATGAGCAATTCTTTTCTCAGTTGATTGAAGATAAGTTGGACTTCTGAATGGATTTCACCTTCTAAGCTGATGAGGCTTCCTTCAAATAAAGCATTATGCTCGATAAACAAATCAGCCACCGCGGTAGGTGTTTTCATAACCGTATGTGCAACAATATCCGTAACGGTCTGGTCTATCTCGTGCCCTATCCCTGTAATAACAGGGGTCTCAGAAGCTGCAATCTCAAAAGCTATATTATAATTATCAAAGGATGCCAAATCCAACTTAGCTCCACCTCCTCTTATAATGGCAATCACATCATGGTTGGCTTTTCTAGCTTGCCGCAAAGCATCCACTACATCTCTCTCTGTATTTTGGCCCTGCATAGCACTTTGATAGAGGTGTATCTGATAGTCATAGCCATATGGATTCTCCTTAAGCTGTTGGATAAAATCCTGATATCCAGCAGCTGTCTCTGAGGAGATCACTGCTATATTCTGGATAACAGTCGGTAGTGCAAACTCTGCGTTATTGTCTAGTATATCTTTTTGTTTTAGCTTCTCTATTATTTTCTGTCTGTTCATTTCAAACTGACCAAAAGTATAGGAGGGGTCTATATCTTCTACAACCAGACTGAGTCCATATCGCTCACTGTAATTAACTACTACCTTAAGCTTGACCATAATCCCTTCTGAGAGAATAGAGTCCATCAGTTTACCTATTTTCCTTTTGATAAAAAGATACTTTCTGTACCAAATCTGTGCTGAACTTTTTGCGAGAATTTCATTGCCTTTTTCTGCTTTCTGGATTAGTTCAAGGTATACATTACCTCTGGAGTGAGAAACCTGATTAAGCTCACATTCCACCCAGAAGGGTTCATTAAAATTCAGTGCAAGCACCCGCTTGATATACTGATTGACTTCTAAGAGTGAAAAGGCTTCCAATACAAAAGTTTAGAGGAGACAAAAATAGGAAGCTAAGCCAACAAACCTAATTATATGACTGGGCAAAAAAATAGCCTCTCCAAGTTAAACTTGAAGAGGCCAGTATAATTACAATTTATTCACTATCTGCCGAAAGCATTAATGTTTTCTATAACGAAGGAAAGTTTACCACATTGCTCTTCTGGCGCCGATCTGTCGGCTTCATATCTATAGCCGTAGAATCCTTTTAGTACCTGCTTTTCTTTTCCAGATGGAATCTTGGCTGTTGTTTCAAAATCGAGTAATTCAGCAAATACAACATGGCCAGATTTGTTGATACAAATTTTAGCAACTATTTTCTTGCCTTCTTGATTCTCGAAGTTTACAGCTAAGATGTCTTGGAAATTCCTGTGGATTACTTTTCTACCAAAGACACCTCTACCTGAGCCATCATACTTACCTGTACCTGCTCCACCTGAGCCACTGCCTTCGTCTCCATCATTGCCTGTACTAGCACCTTTGCCATCTCCTTTAGAGCCTTTCCCTGTTCCATCCGTACCTTCTGATCTAGAAGGATCGCCTTTAGGTTTTTCATCACTATCACTTCCTCCTTTTCTAAAAACGTCCAGTATACTACCAATTCTATCTGTGGTAGACTGCTTAGCTTCAGGAGGTGCTGGTTCTGGGTCCGGTATAGGGTCTGGCGCTGGAGCTGGGTCTGGCACTGGTTCCAAGTCTAATTCTTCTACTTCTATAGCCTCTTCCACAGCTTCGATTTCTGTATCTTCTTCAGTAACAGTTTCTGATATTACTGGCTCAGTAGGGGTAGGAGGGGTAGGTGTAGGCTTGGGTAACTTGACCTCTGGCTTTGTTGTTTCCAGAGGTGTTTGCTCTACTTTCTCTATTGGTTCCGGTTTGTCGGCATCTGCTCTAGCAGCACCTTCATCTGCTGAGGACTGAGTACTATTAGAACTCTCGCTAAAGTCTTCCAGTTTCTCTGGTTTGGGAGGTATGATTTCTTCAAAATTTATAGCAACAGCAAACTGGTTATCAGCTGCTTTTTCATGCTCGCAGGTATATAAAAAAGCTAAGAGTAATAGAACTATATGTACCGCAATCGTAATCTTAGTGCTTTTACGCTTGTGAGCTCTTTCTAGTGCTATTTGTTCGTAATCCAGCCCTAATGCTTCGTTTTGTAATGTTAATTCTTGTGCCATAGTTCCAGTCTTTTAGTACAGACTCCATTCTCAGGCTAAAAACAGTTAAGAGTCTAATAAATTTTGAGTTATCAGGTGGTTAGATCTAATAACTGGCTATAAGTTGTAAAATTCCGCTTTAACCCTACATTTAGGACAATTGTCATGCCACTAAACCCTACTCAAACTTAATAGAAACGTCAGCTAAAATCACTTCATTGCCATACACTACAAAACAATTAGCCCGAAATTTGAATATAATCGATACTAAAGGTATAATATTAAGATAATTTATATATGTTTTTAGTCGTTATATTTGACAACTCAATATAAACCAAGCTCATGAAAGTCCTTGCCACACTACTCATTTTACTAACTGTATCTTCTATTAATCATCTTCCTGGACAAAACTTTAGTGCTTTCTATTGTCCAGTAGAATTTGATGGTAAAAACCTAAAGTATCCATGGACTGGCGGCTTTAATTCTCCTCAAGTATCTAAAGGTGATCTTAATGGAGATGGAGTAGAAGAGCTCTTTGTGTTTGATAGAGGTGGCAATGTGCCCATGATTTTTGAATATGAGGGAGGCACAGGCAGCACGGCTTACAACTTTCGTCCCGATCTTAAGCCTGCTATGCCAGATAGCTTAGTATCCTGGGCATTGATGAGGGATTATAATAGAGACGGGATTGCAGACTTATTTGTTGCCCCTACTTTCGGCGGCTTTTCCAGCGTTCAGCTTTATGTAGGTTCTATCAATAATGGGGAACTCAGTTTTGAGATAAAACAAATAGGGAATGAACCCGATAGAGCTGATATCATATGGTACAGACTAGGTAGTATTTGGGTAAATGTATCCACACCTTTTACTGACATCCCAGATGTAATAGATATAGATGGTGACTCAGATTTAGATATAGTTAGTTTTGATCAGGTTGGTTCCTTTGTCACTTATTACCGGAATCTCCAAGTAGAAGAGGGGCTTCCTGCAGATGAAATGCAATTTGAAGTAGCTGATTTCTGTTGGGGGAAATTTAAAGAAGCTGGAACCGATGGCCAACTATTTCTAAGCGATAACCCAAATGAATGTGCTAATGGTGCTACAGGTGACGATGGTGTCATAAAAGGAGGTGGAGCTCATGCAGGGTCTACTGTTATGTGCTTTGATAATGATGATGACGGTGATTTTGAAATGATGATAGGCGATCTAAGTAGTAGAAACTTGGCTGTTTCCATTAATGGTGGAACCCCTGATGAAGCTTTCATTACTGATGTGATACAAAGGTTTCCTACTAATGATCTAGAAGTAGATATGGATGTATTTCTTGGTAGCTTCAATGTGGATGTAGATGGAGATGGTCTGAAAGATATCCTTGCAGCGCCTAATGGTGTAAACAGTGTTCAGAATGTAGATAATCTTTGGTTATATAGGAATACAGGTAACCCTACAAACAAATTCAACTTTATTCAGAAGGACTTTCTAGCAGAAGAGACCATAGATTTAGGAAGCTTATCCGTGCCTGTCTTTATGGATGAAAATCAAGATGGATTAATGGACTTGCTTGTTGCAACTGGTGGAGAATACTCGAGTCTAGGCATCAATAATATTTTTCTTTATCTCTTTAGGAATGTAGGTACAGAAACTGCCCCTTCCTTTATCCTAATCGATGATGATTACTTGGATTTCAATGAGTTCAGTAACAGTTCTACCAACCCTTCACCAACGGTAGGGGATATTGATGGTGATGGAGATATAGACTTACTTATAGGTGATTCTGAAGGCAACTTGTATCTATTTTTAAACAGAGCAGAACCTGGAGCAGCTATGGATTTCGGAAACCCTCTGGTAGAATACATGGACATAGATCTAGGAAATCGAGGGAGACCAGCAATCTACGACGTCAATGCAGATGGGCTCTCTGATATAGTTGTAGGCGAAAGAAATGTAAATGGCAATTTTCAAGACCCTAACAATCCGACTTTTGGCTCTGTTGCCTATTATCAAAACATTGGGTCTATAGGGAATCCTCAGTTCAATCCCAATTTAGCTGAAGCACCTAACAACCCTGCTCTAGGTCAGATGCGTTCACAACTATTTATAAGCAATGCAGAAGCCAATTCTTCAGCACCACACTTTATTACGATAGATGGGGAACTACAAATCTTACTAGGCAGTCAGGCAGGAAGAATAAAACGCTATCTGGTAGACCAACCTAATTTAAACTCAAAATTTCCTGTTATTGATTCTATTATGGGTGGCATAGATGAGGGGAGTCTCAGTACTCTGAGCACCTATGACATAGACAATGATGGTTTCTTAGAAATGGTAGTGGGCAATCTCAGAGGGGGATTGAGTTTCTTTAACACCACTTTGCTGACTGGACAAACATCTGTAGATAATACTGAAATGGACAGAGGTATAGCTGTTTTTCCCAATCCAGTAGAAGATCAATTGTCGATTACAATTCCAGCAGGTCTAGCCATGAAAGAAGTTGTACTCTATTCCTCCACTGGTCAAAAGGTAATGGACTTAGATATCAAATCTAGCCAATCTTCGATTACAGACTTAGCTGCAGGACTATATATCTTAGTCTTCGATTTGGGCGATGAAATCATTTCTAAAAAAATAGTGAAGATCTAAGTCATTATCGACTACCAAAGAGCAAACTACCTATTCTGACCATTGTGGAACCTTCTTCTACAGCTATATTGTAATCGCCAGACATACCCATAGACAAGATGTCAAAACTAGGTGATTCACTAAAGAACGATTGCTTTACATTCTTCTTTATTTGAGCAAGTTCCACGAATTCAGACCTGGTAACAACGGCATCATTGGTAAAAGTACCCATGCCCATAATACCTCTTATTCTAAGATTGCTGAGTTCCAAGATATCGGGTAGAGCAGCCAACAAGGTTATTTGATCAAATCCAGATTTTGTTTCCTCTTTAGCAACTTTGACTTGAAGCAATATATCTATGGTACGATTATTCTTCATTGCTTCTTTATTGACCACCTGAGCCAACTTTAATGAATCAATAGAATGTATCAGTGTCACAAAATGCGCTATATACTTCACCTTATTCTTCTGCAACATACCTATCATATGCCATTGGATATCTTTGGGAAGAGACTCATGTTTTTGTACAAGTTCTTGCACTCTATTCTCACCAAAGTGTCGATGGCCCTTATCATGGAGTTCTTGAATAGCTGAGCTAGGCTTGGTCTTGGAAACAGCGACAAGCTCTACACCAGCCTTATCCAGCTTAGCTTTGAGATTATTATACATGAACTAGAAAAGACCGAATAAGGCAGCATTTATTTGTTCGACTATGCTGCCAAAATCTTCTTTATTATTTAGGAAATCCAGATTGTCATTATCTATGACTAATAACTTTCCGATGTC
>CAZKXO010000151.1:0-8609 GCA_964556525.1 uncultured Saprospiraceae bacterium | reverse complement strand
GTATCAGCTAGCTTCTCAGTTTAACTATTGTTTAACCCAGCAAGCTGCGAATTAACTTTTTCAGAACGGAAAGACCAGAACATCCTCTGTTGAGGGTCAAAATCTTATTGTTTATGGTAGGAATAGACCTATAAGAGTCAGCAGTGCAAAAATAGCAGTCTTTTCGTTAGTTATAATAAGGAGAACAGAGAAAAAGGCGCTGATTCTTCTAGTTTATAACTGTAATACTGCCTGTAAAAGTATCTGTAGTCTGATCTTGCATTTCCAAGGTAAGGTTGTAGATATAGACACCGGAATTGACTATTTCCCCTCTAAAGACTCCATTCCAACCTGCTTCTGGGTCATCTGGATTCACATTTTCAGCATTAAATACGAGATTACCCCAACGGTCATAGATATCAAAACTTATTATGCTAGCAATATGATCACCAGCAAATACTCTAAAAGTATTGTCTTCTGTAGTGCTGCGAGGGTCAAAGGCAGTTGGAATAAATAGTCTATATGGAACATCTACAGTAGTTTCTTCCCTAGCAGGCCGCACAACGACTCTCACTTCCAGAATTTCTACACAACCATCAGTACTTACTACTGTCAGGTCATACAAAACGGATTCTGCTGGGGCTGCTGTAGTAGACAAACAGGTATCACAATCCAAGCTACCATCATGATTCCATACTACACTAGAGATTTCTGATTCGGGAATAGAGATGAATGTTTCTAGCTCGATAATATCTCCTTCATCAATGATGAAATCTGACTCTAATATGTTCAGACCTATTTCTGTGCCAGACATTACCTCTACCGTATCAGTGGCAACACAACCCAATTTTTCGTCTCTAAGTTCTAGTATGTAGGTACCTGATTCCGTAACTATGGGATTCATAGAATCTTCGTTTTCGAGATCGTGACCTTCCAAACTTATCCAGGCTGAGGAATACTCGGGTAGTTGGACATTCATAGTTCCAGACAACTCTGCTGTCTTGGTAGCGCAGTCTAAGGTTACATCATCTCCAGCATCTACTGATAAGGCTGGTCTTACTGAAGTAAAAAGCTGACCCATTATTGTAATCGGACAGCCATGTCCATCGAATGCGGATATTACGTGATACTCCAAATCATCAGTCGCTGTAATTTTCTGTTCTAGAGATTCTTCATCACTTTCTAGACTCGTGAGAGTGCCCTCTCCATCTTCCAGTTCTACTGACCATGGACCTATCCCATCAAATTCAAATCTCAATGTTGCTTCAGAACCGTGACATAATTCATCCTCACTAGAAACTGTGAGGGTCGATACAGGAAAAGTAGTAATCTGAGTTTCTACCATAGCGGTGCATCCAAAATACTCAACTGACAAATCAAATGAATCTTCTAGGTCTGAGACTACAAGTTCTCCTTGATTGGTAGCTGGACTGCCATTCCAACTAAAATTCAGCTCATCAGTATTTCCAGAAAAGTCAACTTTTGCAATCAAAGTCACTTCTTCTCCAGGACAAGCCATTTCAGGAGATTGCTCTATTTCCACATCCAATCCTGTGATGACTGTTATAGTAACTAATTCTGGTGCGCTTAGACGACCATTGGTTGCGTAGATCTGATAAGTAAAGGTTCCAGCTGTTAGTAGCTCTATCATTAACACATCTTCTTCGACTATATAGATTTGCTGGTCAGCATCTTCGGCCCAATAACTTACATTTTGCTGATCAGAAGATAAGGGAATAAAAATCGTTTCTCCAGCACAAGCTGTCAAATTAGTATCTGCTATAATTAAACTTGGTTCCTCTGGCAGTTGTATGCTGGCAGTTACTATTTCTGGCAAATCTACTTTACAAGATTTGTCTATAAAAACTCCGGTCTCACCATCAGCCATTGTTTTAATGCTGACACTACAATCTGAATTTGTCGTTGTAACCTGAGAATTGGTGGTTAACTCAAAGCAAACAGTCCATGCATGTTCGTTTCCTTCACCGCAGATAGGGTAATTGTCATCCCCATAACCTAGATTTGGATCTGAGGTAGGATTAGTACAACATGCATCAGTAAAGATGAAACAATCAGGATCGAAGTGATTTAGAAAAACCCAGGCATTTGGTATAGGATCCCTGAAAGTTAGACCTAAGGGATTTTCACTATTAAGATTGTAGGTTATAGCTCCTGATGGCATCCACAACCATTCTCCAGCAGGATCTCCTTCACAAACAGGATTAGCTGTCTGGAAATTAGTACGACCTTGGGTCTCTAAACTACGTGTTATATTTATCGGTTGCCCTTCAGCATCAAACGAACTTGCTGCCCAGCCACTTCCAAAAGAAGGAATGATAGCCTGTAAGTAATTACAAGATTCATTATTGTAACCACTAATGATGTAGCACCACTCTACATCTTCACCTGGCAAGTAAGGTCCCCATAAGGCTGAACCCATAGAAGTTTTTGTAGCTACCAAAGAAGCATTGGTATTACACAGATTAGGGTTTTCATCCACAGTAAGACAGAGTTCGAAATCTCCAACTACATTCTGTCCGTTAGCAACTGAAAGCCAGTATTCATTACCTGACTTAAGTTCCAAATTGGCTAAGCTTACTTCACCAGCAAATCCTTGATTACAAGTAAGAAATTGGAGATTTCCACAACCATCAGAAAACAGAGAAACCAAAGGTGTCTCTAGATCAGAAGAATTAAACTCTATAGACAATATTCTTTCTTCCCCTTTAGGCTCAATGTGATACCATATAGTAGTAAATGGAGAAGCTTCACAACCTTGCTTAGTAGCATTAAAAAAGTTATTTGGGTTGCCCTCATTACAACTAGAAATACAATGTGTACCATGAGTTTCCAGTTCTGACAAGCTTAAAGCTTGTTCACATACGTAATTATTATCATTACAAGCTATGATAAGGTTATAAGTTACAAAGAGCGAAAGAAGGGTCGTAAAAATAATTCTGTATTTCATCTCAATAGTTTGTTAGAACACTAAAAGGTATACTCACGAGGAGTATACCTTCAGGTTTTGGGATGGCCCCAGAGGCCACATAAGTTAAAATCAGTTTGTTTTATGTAAACTCCACAAAAGTGGATATACGTCAATCTTGTTGTTACTGTGAGAAGGATTTGCTACTGGATGTGGGAGAGTAAAATAGCAATAAGAAATGCAAACATATTATATTTTTTTATAATATGTAATAAATTGATTTATAAATATGAGGTTCTGTTTTTGATAAAAGAAAACGGACCCAAATCGCAGAGATCAGTCTTTTGTATTGTATTAGTTTAATCAGCTACTACTATTCGTTCGGTTAGAAATTTCTCAACTGTAAATAATGGACACAAGCTAAGATCTGCCTGACCTACTTTTAACGGAATGACTAACTCAGAACTTTTCCCCAACATTTTCATCCAAGTTCATCTTATGATCTATCATTCCAAGATTTCTAATTCTAGTTTCCGAACTATCCCTACACCATAGGTATAAAATTCTTCAAAATCATATTCCAAACTAAACTCAATCATCAGCTGATCTGAAATTGGATTTGGATGCTAAACTGCAAACTGAAGGAGAATGCACAGTTATGTCAGACATCTTTACAAAGAAAAAGGAGACCCTTTGTGCTAAAAGGACCTCCTCAATATTTAGTGCTAACGAAAACTCAATAGTTGTTCCTTCTTATAAAGAAGGGATTTACATCAGATCTTCCATTCATTTCAGGCAGTAAAAATGATGCAGCTCATTCAGCAGATAGTGAGAATTTTTTTCTTCAAAATGAAAAACCAATTCTCTTTTCGGTTCTAAAATATTGGTCATAGCAAGCCCATTCGACTCTTATGGTCGTTCAGAACAGGATGACTTAATTTGACTGTATTACATCCTCTCCAAGGCTTTTGGAAAATGTTTGGGGAGAGGTGCTTTAAGTTCGCTTGCTTTTATTGGAAAGCAACAAACGTTGCTTTCCAATATTAGCGATTCTTTATCGTCGCCATCTTACTCGACGAGTATCATTTTGTATTCAGAGATACCTTGATCAGTAGTCAGCTTCATATAGATTATACCTGTACCATTGATATCATTTCTATTTAATCTTAGGACTTGTTTTCCTGACTTATAGTTGTCAGTAATCTTATGCAATACACGTCCATTGACATCATAGAATTCCCATACGCCTTTACCGTCCTGAGGTATCACAAACTCTATATCTGTATAGCTAATCCATGGATTTGGATTGACAGAACTGATCTTAACTTGCTCGTTTATTCTGTGATCTACATTCAGTCCGACGACTTCGTTATAGCCTCTGTATGCTTCTGCTTTTGTCACTTTAGAGCTAAGATCAAATAGCTCCACACTACTAGAAGTTTCTTTGGCTCTCACAACCAAGTGGAACAACACTTCTTCTTTGTCATGATCTTCTAAGAAAGTATTATGATAACTCATAGTCATCCAACCTTCCACTTGTGCACTAAAGTTATAATTAGCAGGATTCATTTCTAACGATGCACCTTTTACTTCTACAATCTCAACTTTGTCAGAATCAAATTCCAATGAAGTCTGCCATCCAGAAATACCTTCATAGTTTCTACTGTATACCGGTATAGTAGTCAGTTCATCTTTTGCAAGACTTATGTCACCTAACTCTAGTACAAGTGGCCATCTGTTGCTTGCTATTCCTGCATTGCTAGCTTGAGAGTTTGTAACTGCTGTACCATTTACATCTCCTACTTTGACACCTATGAAGTCTATATCCATATTAGTATCTAAGTTTGTTATCTCATAATTCTCAGCAAACTTCTCTTGCCAAGGATTTAACTCATTGATAAACTCATGCTCAATGCCTACGAATCTCCAACTAGAGTTGTCTGGTAATTCAAGATAGATACCCAAGATTAATTTTCTAAGCTCTACCAAATCAGCACCTGTAATATCCTGGCTGTTATTGACATCCGCTGCTATTAGCTTATATGGACTATCTAATATTTCCAGACCTAGAATATGTCTCTGTATCAATATCAAGTCTAAAGTACTTACACCATTCAGATACTCAATATCTTTTTCCGGCTCCACCATATAATCTCCACCTGAAGGCATGTTTCTAAAGGCATAGGCACCATGTTCATCTGTTACTGAGTACGGTGCATTAGCAGCCAACTCTACTTTGACATCTTCTATGTAATTCAGATCTTCAGTATATATCTCTCCAATAACTGCTAGTCTCTGACCATTACAAGCTCCTAGTGGATCTTGTACATCTACAGAGGCAATACAGAAATCATTCACACCACTTCTTGTGTCTCTGACGTAGAGGCTAATTTGCTGCATTCCTTCATCGTTACAGTCCAAGATCAACCTTTGTTCCATCGTGGATGGGTCCAGTCCTACACTAAACTCATTGTTACACGGATGATAACTTCCTGCATCAAGATCACTTGCCCATATTTCAGCTTGACCATTATCATCAAGAGAGATACTCAGACCATTGAAACAAATAGGAATTGCTGACTTAGTATTTATCACTTCGAACAGTTGCGTTGCTGTACTACAATTACCACAACCATCACATGCTGACCACTCTATCGTATAATTGTCTGCAGTAAACATTCCTGAGACAGTTGGTTCCGTACCTGTAAGCGGCACACCATTGGCATCAGCCGTAACTGTAAATCCACTTGAATTTGTAATTGTGTATGTCCAGTCTATACTTCCTGATGGTGTACAATCATCTGTAGCAGATCTGCCCAACTGTATTTCACCACTCTGACAATTTGCAGAGTTAGAACTAAAGACTTGATCTTCCTGAGCAAGAATTTGTGGTGCAACAGTGTTAGAAATCTTAATAGTTTGAATGTATGGTCCATCTAGAGGAAACGTTACAAACTGTCCATTAGCTTGATTGCACCAATCTACTACTGTCCATGATCTTCTGATTATTCCACATTCGCCAGTTTCAGGATCTTGTGCAAAGAACTCATCTTCGTAATCAAAGCCAAGTAAGCTACACTGGTCATCACCATTTACAAACCTAGGTACAGAGAACAGGACGTCAAGATTTTCTGGAATCAGGTCCGCTGCAGTTCCACATTCTGCCTCGAAGTCAAGTGGGAATTCTATATCACCAGCAAATGGAGTATCGTTTCCTATAACAATCTCTTGCTTACAAGATCTTACAACAGAACCGAAGCCATCAGTCACCTGGAACAATCTCTGAATATTTCCAATACCACACTGATTGATATCAGAGGTTACTATCTCTTCTAGTGGTTGTGTTGCAGCACAATTATCATTGATTACAGGACTACCAAACTGCAGTGATAAATTATCCAATGCGAAAGGCATTCTACAATCTATAGTCATATCATCTGGACAAGCCAGACTCGGTATTGCTTTGTCTTGTACCTCTACGGTAACCATACAATCGCTGGAGTTACCTCCATGATCCATAGCTCTAAAGACTACCAGCTGATCAATGCCAACATCTGCACAACAGAATCTAACGTATGGTGTACATAAGTCTGCCTCACTAAGATATGCTACACCATCTAAGGTGATACCTTCCAGATATTCTTGCTGACATCCGTTGTCTAGTCTGCTTGTCTGGACATAATTGATCCCTTGATATACAGTATCTACTGTCATAGATCTGAATCTCAATAGATCATCCATTTTTACAGAACAAGTAGTCACAGCACCACATTCGTCCCAGCTACCATCATCGAAGACATCACTTCTTACAAAGGTGTTACCATCCTGACTGATACTGACAACTGTAAATTGCTCACATATTGCAACCGGTTGTGTATTGTCTCTAATTGTCACTGTTGTCGTACAAGAAGCACTATTTCCACAGTCGTCAGCTACATTATAAGTCAACACATGTGTCCCTACTTCTAAGGTAGATGTTCCACCATTGCCTCTCACTAGACCGAATGGCGTCTCGATAGAAACATTAATTCCATTCTGACAAGCATCTGTAGCAAGTACTGGAGGTAAGTTTATATCTCCTGCGCAGTTATCATTGGTCGTTACCATAAATGGAGCTGGACATTCTATTGTCGGTGCCTGATCATCTATGATATCAATTACTTGTACAAATGGACCTATAGGTATTTCTGTCGCACAGAACCATTCTCTAATTTCCCATGTTCTCAAGATTTTAGTAGTGCAACCTATCTGAGGCAATCTTGTATCTGTGAATGTTATAGCTGCATTACAGTTGCCCACTACATCTCCAAAGATAATCTCTGGCCCATCAGGACCTAAGATTGTTGCGCCAGCCTGAGGTAGCAATGGTATACCTGTTCCTGACCCTGAACTAGGACAAACAAGTCCCGTTGTTGTTGCCAATCCTGGATTACAAATCACTGGAATTCCAGCAGAACCAGAACCAGTAAGACCAGCATTGACCCAAGGTAAAGGTGCGCCACTATCTGCTAATACAAAACTGCCCAATTGGCTACAATTTATAACAGCATTTTCAGGGAACTCCAGTCCTGACAAGTCTACTCTTTCTAAGGTAATAGTCTGCTCACAACTTGCTGTATTTCCAAGACCATCTGTAGCCACATACGTCCTAGTAACTACATGTGTATAGTCCTCAAATCCTGGATCACCACATTCTATTCTGTCTCTAATCTCATTTGTTAATCTTATCTCAGTAGCAGTAGCATTACATAATCCTCCAGCTGCAACATCTGGCAAAGGCAATACATCTAGTGCACCACAACTCAGTGTCAAGTCCATAGGACAATCTATCTGAGGTAAATGCTTGTATTCCACAAGTAAGTTACCCCAACAGCTATTGCCATTGTCACACATAGGATCATTATTGGAAATACGGTAACTCAATGATCTATTTATATGCTCAATAGTAAGTGTTGTAATAGGATTGTTATCAGCATCTCTTATGACTCTACCATCCTCATCAAGAATCTCTACATTGTAGAATACAGATGCCGGTGCACACATCAGACCTACTCCTCCCATTTCTGGCAAGAAAGGTGTTTCACAATCTTGATCTAGAGATACATTGAGCTGAGATATACAGATAAACTGGTCATCGCAACAAGAAGCTGGAATAAAATTATCTGTTACACAAACATCAAATCCTCCACAGGTTGTCTTATTACCTGCACAATCTGTCAAGGTATAACTCACTTCTGTGCAGCCTACCGGGAAGAAACTAGTAGTTGTAGAACCTCCTACAACCAGCTCACTAGATCCTGTTCCATCAGGATGGATCATATTCATTACTATAGTTCCCATGCAACAGTTGTCATCCATCAATGGATGTGTCCACGTATGATCTGTACCTGCTAGTTGGGTCACTTCAATATCCTGATCTTCTGCTACATATGGACCAAACTCAAACAATTGTAGTTCCCAGTTTCCTAATGAGCCAGTATCTACACCTGCACCCATAACATTCAAAGTCCATGTTCCTGCAGAATTAATTCCGCTAAAAGCATTGAAAGACTCTTCTGGTCTGAACCACTGTAGAGAGTTGATATCGCCACAGCCAGCTGATACTATATCAACTTGGCTCGTATCACTAATACTAGATAAGAAGTTAGCTGTACCTGGGCACAATCCGTCAAATACCTTGACCTGTGTACCGTCTGGCGCTATT
>CAZKXO010000150.1:0-8640 GCA_964556525.1 uncultured Saprospiraceae bacterium | reverse complement strand
TATTAGAAGAACTATAGTTATTGTTCGTAAAAGCTGACTTGAGATATTCATATGTAATAGTATTCCATAAACTGTTGTTGTATAAAGCTCGCTACTTAGATAATTGTTCATTTGATTTTGATTAAGGTTTCTGACTTTATGAAATTCTTAGGATTTGTATTAAATGCATATGAAGGACTCGGTTCGACAAGATTAGGCTTTCTTAACAAACTCTGATTTGAGTCCCATTGCGCCAAAGCCATCAATTTTGCATGCGATGTCGTGGTCCCCATCTACTAGCCTTATACGCTTTACTTTAGTGCCTTTTTTGATAGGTTTTGGTGCACCCTTGACGGGTAGGTCCTTGATAATGATGACAGAGTCGCCATCTTTAAGTGGGTTACCATTGACATCTACCACCTGTAGTTTGTCGTCTGCAGTCTCAGAAGGATTCCATTCATGTTGGCATTCGGAGCAAGTCCATAAGGAATCACTCATAGCATAGCCATATGGGGAAGAACAGTTGGGACAAGGTTTTAGGTCATCTGACATTGAGTAGGTAATTTTATAAAGGAGGGTAAGATAGGAATTCTGGAGTATTAGAAAGGAGGCAACGCCTAACGAGCTACTATCATATTTCGTGGCAACTTATCATTTCGCACTATCCCAATGATTCTGTTTTCTACCAGCTTAAAACTGAACATCTCCTTGATCTGATACTGCCAGTCCAAATATTTAGTACAAACAATAGCTGGTTTGTCGCCCGGTAGTACAGCTTGATTAAATGCGTAATCTTCTAGACGTTCCAGCTTTTTGATATAAGTATCAATGTAACTGATGACCTGTGGTAGACCATAGATGATATTCTTTCCTTCTTTAACTAACCTTCTTTTATCCACCAACTGGACATCTGTCCATAGCAATGTTTCCAGTAAAGCTGTCCGCTTTTCCGTGAGCGCTTGATGAAATTTTTGGATGGTTTGTTGGGAGTAGAATTGATGTCTGGTCTGGTCGTCTATGAATAGGAATTCGCCGTGCATGTTGAGTGAGTTTTGGAAGAAGGATATGCCAGATGTAACCAATACTTGATGGGGAAAGTTCCCATCTTCAACATGTGTATCTCGAAGATATAAAAGAAGCGTCATACATACCGAAGATGAAAGATTACTGCTTTTTACTATTACCCTAAATCTTACATCTACTCAATGTCTACCCATCTATAATGCGGTCCAGGTGCCTTTAGGTACACTGCTAGACCTGGGCCTCTTATATCTTCTGTCCAAGTGTTGTGATTACATACAACATTTATGTTTCCACTTTCTCTTTCCAGTAGAAAGAAATCACCTCCTCCAAGAAAGGCAAGTGGTGATCCCCATGAAGATGAATTGGAAGCACAACTACTTAAGTCTGCACTTAATGTGTAGTAATTACCTTCTTGCAGAATTATAGGCGAAGTGAATACCAAATCATGAAATGCCATGTCATTTCCGGGAGCGATTATTGTTATGGTTTCAATCACTGGGGAACTTGGTTGGTCGCCATCATAAAGAGTAAAGTTAAACGTATTGCCATTCCCATCTAAAGGCACAACCAATCTGTCTAACTCTCCAGTTCGGGTACATTTAAAAGATCTTGCATAATTTGTTCTTTTCCAAAATCCATTTGGTTGTGTCCCTATTCTAATAAGGTATGAAATAAAACCAACTCTTTCATTAAATAGCTCAATTTCTCCTGCACCAGTATCAAAGACTTGGATTTGTGCTTTTTGCTTATCAGTATTATAAATAACCAATCCTTCCGTTTGAGGAAGTGCATCTCTTTGTTGAGTAGTTAAAAGCGGTAACCGAAAAGCTTTATTTGTGGGATTTAAATCTAGAATTGTTCCAGACGCTGGAGCATCTCCTGTATCATTTATGCTAGTAGGAAGAGCTATTTCATTATGCTGAGAAAAGGTCGAGCAGAAAGGGAAAAGCAAGAATAGAATGAATAGTTTATTAATTTTCATGGAAACTGTTTGGCTCGTAAGATAAAGAATTTGGGGATTAGGGACAATAGAGGTAAACGTAGAGGGTAAAAACAAGGAGAGCCTTTGTTTTTGACTATTGCGATATTGAGTATGAATCTGGCAGGAAAATAAATATGATGTAATCCAATAGGGGAGCGGTAGCTCATGCTAGGTTTGTGGAAAGTGAGAATAAATAAGTTAATGGTATGGTGCCTACTTAATCAATAAGAACCGTCAACCTTATTTTTAAGAGGGTGCTTGGTTATTTGGTCCCTTCATTAGTTAGCGTTGTAAACTAGAAAGAAAACTCCCATAGCTTAACACTGGGTAGGCAATATTGGAACTATTTATATTTTTACTAGAGACTTGCTGAGTCTATTTACTTTTTGATTAGTTAGATTTATATATTCAATGATTATTAATGAACATCCATTTCTCCAGTTCCTTCGGCTTTGATAACGTCTATCCCAAGCTTGTAACTAAACCAGGAGTAGCAAAGCATGGAGAGTTACAACTTGGTAGTAAAGGCTTATTGGAATGGTTTGAATTACATATGGGCCTGCAGAGTGGGGATGTTTCAGATCTGCTAAGAATAAGTGCTTACAAAAAGGCTGTAGCCAAAGCTGTTAATGCGCATCCTGATGTCTATATCTCAGCCTCCTTTGCGGTAGATGCCTGGGGCACTGCAAAGCAAATACTGCATTGGCGAGATGAACTACAATTGGCCTTATGGGATTTTGACTGTTCTGATAAAGCCTTACCGAGACTATTTGCCTTAGCTATAATAGAAGGCTTAATAGAAGAATTGCCTCTTGGTGTCAATGACAGATGGCGCAGACTCCTCCATGCCCTAGAGCATAGAAAAGATGTTCCTTTTCTGAATGCCATAACCTGCTATGAACCAAAGGATAGCGCCAATCCTTTTTTCCTAATCCTCTTTAAGGTCTTAGAGCAAATAGGTGTAAAAATATCCTTCCAAGCTCCTACTTATCTAACTGACAATACAGACCTTGGCAAATTTAAAATTAATCTGCAGAGCCAAAATAAAATAAAAGCTGCCGCACCGCTCAATGATGGCAGTCTCACAATTCTAAAAGCCGATAATGCCAAACTCATAGCCGAAGTCCTTGCTTCCCAGCTGACCAAGTCAAAGCAGCTTCAGCCACTGTTCATCATTCCAGACAGAGGAGAATTACTAGAGCAAGCCATGATAAATAGAGGCCTACCCGCTATGGGTTATTCTGCCTCCTATGAAGATGGTGTTTTGGGACAGTTACTACATTTGATAACCTTGTTCCTGTGGGAGCCTTATGATCCAGAGAAATTGATTCAGTTTCTGAGTATTCAGATTGCGCCGATAGATATCAGACTGCGAGTGAAACTAGCTGAAGCTTATGCAGAAGTCTCGTTAGTAGGAAGTGAGAAGTGGAATAAGGCCATTGAAAGATATAAAAAGTACAATCCTACTAAAGCGAATAGCATCCAGCCGAAACTAGAACGCTGGTTTGTAAGAGAAAGATACCTAATTGCTGAAGGTGCTCCTAGTGCAGCGGTTGTACAGCTCTATACGGATTTGCAATCGTGGGCAGATAGCTTTGCTGCCAAATTGGCTAAGGAGGATAACAGAGTCAGTGGGCTGAAGCAGTTGTCTAGTCAGTGCCAGACACTGATAGAGGCTGTAAAGTTAGAGCAACCCCCGGAAGGCCTTATTGATTCGTTAGCTTTAAGAAAATGGATAGAAGAGCTCTCCACCAGCAGCCACTCACAAGCTCAGCAAACCGAACTCGGTGCCTATAGCCAAGTCAGCAATCCAGCCGCCCTCAGCGCTGCTGTGGATACAGTCATCTGGTGGAATTTTCTGGAAACCGCCAACCCACTCGCCTCAAGCGCTGGCTGGTCAGAAGCAGAAATGAAAGTACTCCCAGGTACTTACATTCATTCTGATAAGATGAGACTCGACCAGTGGTACTGGAAGCTGTGCAATGGAATTTTGAGCTGTGATAAGAAACTCATTCTTTGCCTCCCCGAAAAATACAAGGGAGAACTAGCAAATGTCAATCAACTCTACTACGATCTAGAAGCCACCTTTACAGAATTAGAAAGTTTATCGACCTACATCAATCCCACCGTTGCACAGCAAGTGCTCAATGAAGATTTAGAAATAAAATCCTACCCACCTAAAGCCCTCCCGCAAAGACAGGCTGCCTGGAATATCGATTTTACGAAAGCGCCATCAAGAAGGGAAGAGGATTCATATAGCAGTTTGGCCAAGCTCTTTATCTATCCTTACGCTTATGTCTTGAAATATATATTCAAGATTAGATCCACTCAAATTCCAAAAGTCACCATCAGCTCTTTGCTGCTCGGTAATCTCACCCATCATGCAGCAGAGCAACTGTGGAAAGACAAAAGGCTCCTTGAGTACGATGCCGAAAAACAGAAGTCAGAAGTCAGTCGCGTCTTGGATGCGCATATTAAGAAAGCAGGCATCGTCCTCTTGATGCCAAAGAATAAGAGCTCGCTTCAGGAGTTTAGGGAAAAGACGACTAAGTCTTTATTGCATCTCATCAAGTTGATCAAGGAGAATGGCTGGACGATTTTGGAATCAGAGAAGAAACATACCTTAAAGGATGACATTCCTATCCAGGGCTATATTGATTTGGTCCTGGAGAGAGAAGGTGAGGTTGCCATAGTAGATCTGAAATGGGGCGGTGCATCTACAAGGCTCCAGGAACTTATAGAAGAGCGAGAGCTCCAACTGATAATCTATGATCGCCTGCTCAAGGAAACAGATAAACGCATCCATTTACACTACTACATTATTTCGAGTAGTAAGATGCTGGGCAGAACTAAAGCGGCCTTTGCAGAAACCATAACCATCGAGACTAGTGAAGATTCACTGACCCATCGCAAAGCTATCTGGGATAGAATGGTCAATACTTATGAGCTCAGATGGGTAGAGCTAGAGCGGGGACATCTGGAAGTCGGAGATGGCATGCCCGCAGTTGATATTGCAGGGCCAGAGGAATTGTATAATAAGGAGGATACAAACTATCTCAACATGCCTGTATCTTCTGATAGGTCAGGCAGAAAGAAAGAAGAAGACAAGTATTCTGAGTACACCAATCTACTAGGCAGACTATGAAGTTTCCTCAGATCATATCCGCATCCGCAGGCTCTGGAAAGACCTATGCGATTACAGAGCACATTTTCGAGCTAGTAAAAGAAGGCGCGGTTACCCCTGATAAAATAATAGCGACCACCTTCACAATCAAAGCCGCTAACGAACTCAAAGGTCGAATACGTGAAAAACTCATCGCCGAAGGCAAGACCCGACAGGCCAATCAGATGAACGAGGCCCTCATAGGAACGATCAACAGTGTCTGTCTCAAACTGCTCAAGAAGTTTGCCTTTGAAGCTGGCCTGTCACCCCACCTCAAAACCCTAGACGAAAACGATCAGAAAGTAATCCTTCGCGAACTGATAGGCAATGTCCTCGATGATGATTTTACAGAACTAGCTACCAAACTCAGCCAAGGAGAAAGTCCCAATCCTTACTTTCCTGGCACCGCCTATATAGATCAGATAGAAGCCATCATCCTGCAAGCCAAAGTCAATGCCTTGTCCAAAGAGCAGCTAGAAGCCGATGGTGCCACCTCGGTCGATGAATTCTTTAGTCTATTTCCTGATAGGACCAAACCCAATCAGCCGACTAGGTCTAGGGTCATTGCTATGCTGAAAGAGGGTATTGAACATGCCAAGACTTGTAAACATAGTAAGACTTCAAAGAAGGATCTTTTCAAACTCCAAACCATCTATGACAATCTGCGAAATGATAATTTTCTTTGGTCTGAATGGATAGGCCTAACTAAGAAAATACTTGCTCCTTCGTATTTACCCGAAAATTTTATTCCAGACATAGAGGCGCTCATCGGGGATCTGACTAGTGATGAAAGTTTCAGAGAGGATTATGCCCGCTACATCAAGCGCTGCTTTTTCTATGCTCATGAAGTCATCACAGCCTATGATGCTTACAAAGCAAAAAGAGGCTTACTCGATTTCGCCGATCAAGAAGCCAGGCTCCATAGCCTGCTTATAAAAAACGAAAACGTCCGCTCCTATTTCAGCAACAACTACGAACTGATAGTTGTGGATGAATTCCAAGATGTCAGCCCACTACAGCTAGACATATTTTTGAAGCTGACCCAACTCGTCAACAACAATGTATGGGTAGGGGACCCCAAGCAAAGCATCTATGCCTTCAGAGGTGCAGACCCACTACTCATGAATACGGTCGTCTCTGTTGTCCCGCCTGAAAACAGGAAACAGCTAGGCCACTCCTACAGATCCCGAAAACCACTCATAGAATTTACCAACTCCATTTTTGCAACTGCTTTCGGATCTTCTATGTCGGAAGAATCTATCGCTCTAGAGCAAGCGCCCAAGGATCGGACTAAGAGAAAAGCAGACGAAGAGACCTTGTTCCAGCCTGCTGTCAACTACTGGAAGTTTATAGGAAAAGGCACCATTCCCAAAGCCCTCGCCACGCTAGCCCAAAGAATAAAGAAACTACTAGAAAGTGATGTCCAAGTTTTCGATAAAGCAACGAGCAGTTACAGAGCTGCCCGCTTTGGCGATATGGCTATACTATGCCGTTCAAACAAGCGCTGCCAAGAGCTCGGCCAAGCCCTTACCACTGCGGGACTACCTGTTGCTACTTCGGGTTTTGGCCTGACTGCAGAGGCGGAGATCATTTTCCTATCGGCGCTGCTAAAACTGTTGGCCTTTCCTGATGATGGTCTAGCCAAAGCAGAGGTGCTCCTCTACAGTCTTTTCAATGGAAATCAAGAGGCCATGCTCAATGATAGACTTTCCTATGAAGATACCTACAAGTGGCAGCATGATAATGAAATGCTAGTCAGCCTCCGACAGCTCCGACCTCAGTTATATAATCTCCCTCCCGCTAAATGCATAGAGATACTGGTGCAGGCGCTGAGTCTCGAGCAACTGTTTGTCTCTTGGGGAAATCTCAATCAGCGACTAGCTAATGTAGATGCTTTCATAGCGCATGCACTAGAGTATCAGGCGACTTGCAAGCGTATACAGACAGCCTCTACAATTGCTGGCCTGCTCAACTGGATGCAACAGCTTCACGATACCAGCGAAGACTTCAAAGGCATCCAGTCTGGGGATGTGATACAAGTGATGACCTATCATAAAAGCAAAGGCCTAGAGTGGGGGATAGTGTTACTATGGGATTTGGATGTGGCACCTTGGGATCGCTTCTTTGGAGTCAAGGTGCAGAGTAGTTCCTCAGTAGCTATATCTGATCCTTTGGCGGATAGAGCACTGCGCCTTTATATCAAACCCTTTAATGCGAAGTCTAAGTTTGAAAGTTTTGATCAGCCTCTAGAGCGATCTGCTGAAATGCAAAACTCAAATGCCCATAGAGATGAAGAGGAGAGACGCCTTTTCTATGTGGCAATGACCAGGGCCAGAGACTACCTCTATTTCTGTAGCTACAAAGCTAAACTGACAATCCCCGAGCTCGTCAATCCTGCCCTCAATCAGCTTGATCTGCCAGATGGCCTCCAAGAATCCACCCTCACTTGGAAAGACAACAAACTCCAGCTGCAACTAGAAACCATGGAAATGCTGGAGGAGCTGCCCATCGCGTCTACAGAGGAAGTACCAAGAAACTACTTTGCCCCACCAGTAGGTCGCATAGAGCATGTCACCGCTCGGCTCAATCCTTCCTCACAAGATCCCATCCCCACTGCCACCATCAGTGGCACGGATGTCATCCATGACCGACACTATATCAGTCGCTCTCAGATATCAGATGCAGAGCTAGGCACTTGCATACACAACCTTTTCTGTGCCTATGACGAACGCCTATCAGCAGAAGCCACCCAAATCTGGGTCACAGACTATCTCAGTACTTCTAAGTTCCAAGGGCTCATAGACTCTAGCTGGCTGAGCAAGAGCCTCCTTGCCTTCCATCATTTTCTAACTGCTACCTACATAGACTATACGTTATATCGAGAACTACCTATCCAAGCTATCGACGAGCAGGGCCGCAATATAGAAGGCTTTGTGGACCTAGTTGTAGAGGTAGGTGATGCATTATTCATCATTGACTATAAGACCTTCTGTGCGAGCACCTATGATGCAGCAGTATATGAGAAAAAAGCCAAAGAATTCAGTGGACAGCTGGCTTTGTATGAGGAGTTGTTGGAGCAGAGTTTTGGGAAGCGGGTAGATGGGACTTTTGTATATTTTGTGTTTGAGGGGAGGATGGTGGAGATCGCCTGTAATTAAGTCTTACGTTACCTGCCCACTCTGACTCATCTCCCACAAAACTATTGTTAGTTCTAGGAACCAAAGTCAGATGACTAGGGTTTACTATATTCGCACTGCAAATAGTGAAAGAAGACAATTTTATAGAGAAAGGTCTAGATAAAAGAAGTCTTGTAAATGGGGCCGAACGGTATTGACAGGAAAGAATATTTATTTGTAAGCATGTCGGAGCATTGATCTATTACTCCGCAACAAATAGAGATCATAACTATAATTGGCGACAACAGATTCGCATTAGCTGCCTAATTTAGAATTAGCATAGCAAGTTGCACTGCCTAGGAGAGGTCTGATATACT
>CAZKXO010000149.1:0-8644 GCA_964556525.1 uncultured Saprospiraceae bacterium | reverse complement strand
GACTTAAAATCCAATGAACCTTGGTTCGTGCGGGTTCAAGTCCCGCTCCGGGTACGTTTCTTTTTGGTATAAAAAATTGACTTCCAGCACGTTATACAACTATCCTAAATTCCAAAGTGACGTTTTAGTGACGATTTATACATCATTATCTGACATTCTATCAGAAAACATTGGCGTTATAATTCCATCTTGCGCCTTTCTATTCGCCATTTGGGCATACCAAAGAAATAAAAAGACTAAGAAACTATCTTATCTAATTAGGACTACAAAATTGATAGATAATCCTGATGTCGGAGGATTGCAATTATTATACGAAAATACTCCTATTGAAAATCTATCACTTACCAATTTGCTTATAGTAAATGAAGGCAACTTCATAATAGAAAACAAAGATGTGCCAACAGGCCATGACATACAATTAGAACCTATCAATTCGAAGGTTAAAATTTACAAGCAAAATGTTTTTTATTCCACAAGAGATGCAAATAAAATACAGCTATCCATAAAAGGGGAGAGCCTAAAAATAGGATTCGATTATTTGAATGAAAATGATGGATGTGTCATTAGATTACTTCATAGTGTTGATATCGCTAGCGATGTATCATTCAAGCTAAAGGGACAAATTAAAGGCATTGACAAAATCGGAAAAGCAAAAGAACCGTCGCTGCATTTGGCGTTATTTACCTTATATGCCATACTAATATCAGTGGCGATTCTTCTGATAGCAGTTACAATCTCAGTTTTGGTAGATTTCACATTCTCATTTGAAAAGGACATAAGACAGATGATAAAAGTTGTATCGATTTTTGTCTTTATGGCTGTGACACCTCGTTTAAATTTAATTACTGAAAACAAGTTGCTGCTGTTAATCCGATCCAGATTCCAGACAGAAAAACGTCGCCTCGTGGCAATATATTATGATAACAATGAAAGCAACTAGACGTCGTAAAATATTACCCTTTCACAAACTTCATTGATTGTATCCTAATCCCTTCTTTATACAGCGATAGAATGTACTGGCCATCCATGTAGCCATCAAAAAAAACCCTAATCCTATTAAGAAAAATGCTGCCGTTGATTCCAAAAACGCATACCAGGATTACTCCAATCAACTAAGAACAGCAGCAATCAAGAATGATTTAGACTTTGCATTAAAGACTTTAGAAAATATTGAATCTCAGACAGAAATTGAACTCAAAAAATCTAGAAATAGGTCAAATGCAAAAGTTTCAGAGTTAAATCTTATAAATGACTCCACTAGTTCCGCAAGGATGGCTATCAATGAATACAAAGAAGAACATAAGAGTATCCCGTTAAAATGGATAGCTAAGTTGCTAAGGAAACTGGCAGACCTTATTGATGTCTTAGATGAGTGCTGCTAATGTATCTTATAAAACTTTAGGTTACAGTAATCTAAATGAGAAAGCTCTCCTGAAATACAGAAGGGCTTTCTTAGTAATTACTTTAGGCACTTATCCTATTCTGAGTTTTAGTTTCATAATTTCAGACCTTAAAAAAGTCCTATGATTGTTATCTTTTCTTGTCACCTTAATACCATATTTGGATATATGTGATGCAAGCGTTTTTGGCGATTTAATGCCTAGAATTTCCATTGATTTTTTGACTCCGATATGCTCGTCCATACCTAAGAGAGGAAGTAACTTGTCTATTGCCATTTGAGCAACCTTGTCAGATAATTTGTTAATGTCCATTTTTAAAAATGTTTTATGATTAAATCCAGTAAAAATAATAGTGACTTAGTTATCCCTATTACGCAATGGTGCAAAAGTTAGAAGGTATCTTGGTAAATCAACTTTACCATACGCATCTAACTGTCTTAGGTCAAAATGTAAGCATCTAATGAAGTGGTCAAAGAATTTATAGGACTCTATATGATCCTGTTCATCCCTTAGCTTTCTCGCTTCAGTTATTAGCTTGTTGATTACCTTTCTTGTTGGGCTAGTTGTATGCATTTTTATCTTTTGCCATCATGCTAAATATTCCGTATACCTTTTCATTGGGAATAGCTTCATGATGAATCTGAGATTTGACTTTTTGCAGATACTCTTTTGCATCTGCATCAATCTCGCTTTCCATCATCTTTTCTGCCAGTTGGAATAATCCTATAACTGGTTTCACCTTGTGGCCTATTCTTTTTCTACTCATTAGATTCTAGTTTTGCCTATCGGCGTCATTTGAAGGATAAGAGATTAAACTATAGACTTTCTCGCTTGGGATTAGTTCATGGTCTAACTGAGAGGCGATTCTATGTAGATACTTCTTGGCATGTGCATCTGACTCCTTGTCGAATAACCCCTTTGCGAAAATCACTAGCTGTATTGTTGCCTTATCCATTATGCTACTTTTATTAATCGTTCAATTCTAAACATTCTCCATGCGTCCTTTTCTAGGTCGTAGTACTTGATTGCGTCAGGCTGCGGCTCTTTTCTTACTCCTTTACCTGTGAATGTATAGAGTGAAGTATTTAGTGTCCCTGTAGCCTCTCTGATTGCGCCTGTTGCTTTTCTGTAGATGAATGAAACAACACCACTCTTTAGAGCCTTACGAACTCTGTAGGCTTTCCATGCAGCCCTTAAGCATTCTGAAAAAGTTGAATAAATTCCCTTGCTCATATAGTAGTGAGCCGCTGACATCACAGTAGAGCGGAAAGATTTAGCTTTTGGAAGTGTAGAGACATACAAGGCTAGTGCTTTCCCAAATTTGTTTTCTTTGCCTTGGTCAGTCAGTCCTTTAAAGACCTCTAGTTTCTGCTCATGCGAAAGCTCTTTGCAAAGCTTATTCAGTTGTTGTTCTTCTCGGTTCCACTTGGTCCAGACTCTATTATCGTCTGACATCATGTACCAGTTATCGAAGTTGTTGATTCTTTGGATTAAGTTATTTGTATTGTCATTCACTGTAGTAACGTTTTGTTACTGTAAATGTAAGTAACAATATGTTACTGCGCAAGTAATTGAGTAACATTTTGTTATTTATCTTATATTTGTAACAAATAGTTACTTATGGGTAAGAAAAAACTTACAAAAAAAGAGGCTCTTGAGTATTGCATGGAGCAAATCAAGCCATCTAATCTAGGAGATGAGTACAACATTTATAGACAATACAAAGTGAGATTCAATAAAGGAGAATTGAAAGACAAGGCTATCCGAAAGCTATTTGATAGATTCGGTATTAAAGAAAACTGCTACTATACTGTTGAAGATGAAGAATAAAAAGATTCCAGTATCAATACTTGATGATTGTAAGAGTATTTCACCAATAACAAGAGACCTATTTTATAGGCTGTGGCTTAGTGCAGATGAGGCTGGATGTTCGCCGCTTAACAATCATCTAGGCAACATAGATAGTCTTGCGGTTCTAAAGGATAACGGACTACTCAGAGTTACGGACAATCATATAATTCTAAGCGGTTATCTAGCTTCAAATTACTCGCCTAAACTTAAGCCTGACTACAATCCGCACAAGAGACCTTTATCTGTCATAGAATCAAATGGATATCGCTATGATGCAGAAACAGGCGAGATTGACTTAGGCGAAAGCGAACAAATTGCCTTAGATATCATGAATCCAAGCTTAAACAAGCTTGATGACACTAAATCAGCTATTAGGGATAGTGACAGAAAAGATAAGCCCTTAGAGAGCGAATTTGGCGTTTTGCAAAATATAGGTTCAATCAAGTTTGCTTTGGTGCTTGCCATGCTCCTAACACTTGGTCAGTCATTCCATACCGGGTATAGTCTTTACATCATTAGTGACTTACCAGAACCTTACAACATCTGCTTCGCTGTATTTGTGGCTTTGCTCTTAGATGCCTTGATTGTGTTTTTCGTGGTTCGTGGATCCGTTGCAAATAGCATGGTATTCTTAATTTTCAGCACCGCCATGAATCTGTTTGCCTTGCATCATAGTGATACTGTAAATTGGTTTCACTATACCAGCTACTTTGCTATTCTAGTTTCTCTGATAATACCGTACTCTATCCATGCCGTTGCTTCTATGGTGCATGCCGACAGGGAATCAACACGATTAGCTTAATTGCTTATAGCCGTCTGTGCCTTTTGAATCTCCTTGCAAAGGGTCTCTGATTCAAGGCATGATTGGTCGTAATCCACTACTTCGATATCATCTATACCTAGCTGCCAATTTTCAAAGAGATTCGTTTCCGAGTTTTCAACCTTTAGCAGTCTACCGTTCTTACCATTATCAATAATGCAAATTGCAGTTGCTTCTCTTTCTACCTTAATCCCCAATAATTCACCTTCTCCATCAACTTTAAATATCCTACCTTTTACTTTAGTCATTCAGTGCAGTATTTATGATGTTTTGTATTTTAACCATGTTGACCTGTCCAATTTGTGTCTTCTTCCACTGTTCAAATTTTACCTTTAGCTCATTTGCGAGTGATCGTTCCATGTGCTTAGAGTCCATTAACTGAGTGAAGTAGTGTAACTCTAAAAGTTTGCCTATCATCTCACTTGTGGCGCTTATAGGACTTGAAACTACATACATCTGATATGCTGCCAACGGTGATATACCATTCTTAGACTCGTACTTCTTGCAGTACTCAGATACTCTTTCTGTG
This sequence comes from uncultured Saprospiraceae bacterium, assembly GCA_964556525.1. Classification (GTDB taxonomy): domain Bacteria; phylum Bacteroidota; class Bacteroidia; order Chitinophagales; family Saprospiraceae; genus RFSX01. Next base: position 4,044 of record CAZKXO010000149.1, on the reverse strand, counting down.
TAGTCATCGTATGGGTTATCTATCCAGTCTTGTAATACAAGGCCCATCCATTTCATGTCTTGTCCGTATTTGGAAGCATTGACCTTGATAATGTGTTTATTGGCTTGGATATAAGACGCTGTTCTTTCTCTAGTCTTTGCGTACTGTTTTGCAAAGGCTATCTCATGCGGCTTCAGTTCTTTCTTTTTTTTGCGATAGGCCATTCGCTTGCTTTTCGAATAGTTGTCTACTTTACCTGTTCGGATGGGATCTAGTAGTCTGAAAATTTCGTCTTCTGATTTATTGGATAGGCTTACTATATCAGAACTTGTGATAGCTATTTCACCTAGAAGAAACTTATCAGTCGTGTTCTTTCCAATAGCATCCCTAACTATATCGAACTTGGTTTTAAATGAATTGCCTTTATCATTACGCCTAGAGTTCAAGTAGTTTTTTTGAATTATTGGCGCATTTCTTCTACTTAGTTGATTTTGGTCTATCCATCCCAACACATCTTCTATGCTATCAAAATCCAATCGCTTTACTTCATACGGTAAGTTGTGCTTGTTCGCTATATCGAGACGATAGCGGCCGTCAATTAGAATGTCATCCCAAAGTATTAAAGGGTTTAGTATTCCAAACCTTAAGCATGATTTCTCTAGGTTGCTGAATTCTTCACCTGATAGTCTTGGAAGATAATTCTTGATTCTCTGGTCTTGTTTTATCATAGGCATTATTGATTATCTAATACTTCTACTTCGCCTCTTATTTCTCTTCTTAACTGATTCTTGCGTTGCGTTGAATCCTTTGGCGTCTATCGATACTCTCATTTTCATGTTCTCGACACTGTCAGTAAGTCTATCTAGCTTTGCGCCTAGGTTAGAGACTTCTTGCTTTACACCTTTATCATCTGTTGAACTGCTGGCCCTTACAACTTCCATCTTTGACTGTGATATACTTGGACGATTCGATAGTATCTCTAAGGCTGCAACTGCTTGCGGAAGCATGCTATTTGGGATTCCCTTAAGTGCATCGTTTATATCTTCGGGAATAATTCTTTCTCTGCCATTAAACCATCCTAAGAATCCTTCTGGCCCGCCTGAGGCTTTATTGCCTTTATATCTTGGGTCTGCTCCAACTAATTCAGTACCTTCTTTAAATGCTGGTATTCCACCTAATCCACCAGATAACTGTCCTATCAATGCAAGTACCAAAGGGAATGCCGCTAGATTAACGGGAAATGGTTGCGCTATGGCATTGGTCAGTCCTATCAGGGTATTCGCTGCCGCCTCTACTTGTGCTAGTGCTTGCTGCCTGGCTGCGGCTTGTTCACGTTCCTGTATTAGTGTGTTAAGTCGGTCTTGTTCTGCTCTTAATATTTCGGAGTTTCCTTGCTCTGCGAGTTCGGTTGCTCTTGCAACATTCTCTTGTTGTGTCTCAATTTCTCCGTCAAGCCTTCTCTGCTGTTCTTCTAGAATGCTATTTACAAAATCCCTTGTAGCCTCTAATGATTTATTGGCTGCCTCTTGAAATACTGCAAATCCTTCATCGTCTAGCCCTAATAATCTTTGCAAGAAGCCTCCTTGTGATTGCTGCTGTACATCTGTGTCAACTTGCAATAGTGATCCTAAGAGCATCTTTATTTGGTCTGCCTCTGGGCTGTCGCCTAATAGCTCAATTATCTCTTGTAGTTCTTGCTGTAGATTCCTTACTAATCTGGCTTCGCCTACATTCCCAGGAGTTCCTATTTGATTTAATTGTTCGTTGATTGCTCTTGCCCTTGCAGCAAGCGTAGAGAATTGAGCCTCTGAAAATATCTGGTCTATAGAAATGCTATCATCGCCAGATATAAACCTTTCTATAAGTGTTTGCTGAGGTAGAATAGTATCAATGGAATTATTGAGGTTTTGAATGTTTGTCCTTAGAGTAGTATTAAGTGCCTCTATTGACCGGTCAGCTATCTCATTGATACGATCTATCTCTATTTGCTCTTGCTCTGGTGTTAGACCTAATATTGACAGTCCGCTTAAACTTTGACTTCTTCTTCTTTCAATCTCTTGAAATTGCCGTGCAGCTTCTAAAGTGAGTCTTCGTAATGGGTCGGTCTCTGTGTCTATGTCAAGCTGTATGGATAGGTTTGCATACTCCTCACCTAGTCTTTGTATGGCAGTCCGTTGTGCTGCTATTAGAGTATTTAATTTGTTCTGATTTGTTGTCTGTCGCTCTTGTGATTCTGTGACAATACCAGCCAGTTTTACTTCTGCATCTGCAAGCCTCTGCTTGTCCATTAACGTAGTTTCACCGAGCGCATTTTGTGCCTTAATAATGTCTACTTCCTCCTGTTGTAATGATATCCTACGATTAAGTAAACCGCTTTCAAGCTCTCCAACTCTTCGGGCTGCATCTATTCTTTCAGTGAAAGTTGCTGTGGTATCTTCCACTAATCTATTTAGCTCTTTTTGCTCCGATCTACTTCTTGCAGTTGCTACTTCGAGTGCAAGCCTAGCTTCTCTTAACGCCTGTAGTCTCTGAATTAATAAATCTGCCGCGGTAACTTCTCTTTCTATCTCCTCTACTGTATTGGCTATTCCTGCTGCTATGCCAGATTGTTGATCTGCGTCCAAGCCTGTACCCAGTTGAATTGCAGCTTCTGCCGCACTAGCAGCCGCTTTCCTAAATTCACCATCTAATAGCTCCGATACAGCCCTGCCAAAAATTAGTAGTGACTTAAATCTATTAATTACATTGTTGACTATGACAGTACCCAAGCTCTTAAACGCTGCTGTAATTGAAAAGTCCCCATTCTCATCTGTTGCTATCTCTAGTAGGCCATCTGCAAAAGAAGAAAGCCTATCTGTGACGACTGCGAATGCTGTTCCAACCGCTGTGCTTGCCCTTTCCATTAAATTCAAACCCCTCTGCGTTCTTGTGAACAATGCTAGCAAAGAAGTAAAGGCAATCACAATTGCACCAATACCAGTTCCAATTAATGCCGCTCTAAACAAGCGTAGGCCTCCAGTTACTGCGTTTAACCCTCTATTTAAGAGTGGTACACTTCTAACTATATTTAGAAAGCCAGTACCGAAGGAAGACAATCCCTGTGCACCGTTTCTAAGAATACTAGAAAATGAAGATAAAGCCCTATTCTGCCCGACTATCCTCCTTTCGAAATCAGCTATTGATGATACAACTCCGCTTGCTGAATCTCGAAACATTGAAAGCCTGGTGATTACGCCGCCAAGGTTGACACCAAATAAATCAACTGTCTTTATCTTATCTAAAAAAGCTGACCTTAACTGGCTTGATGTTCTTGATGTTTGCTCTTGGGCTTTTGATAGTCTCTGTTGCTGATCTGCATTTCTTTTAATTGCTTCCTGACCTCGATTAAGAACGCTTGCCAAGTCGCTAGCATCTTTTTTGACTGTTCCAAAATTCGATGTAGCTTCGAGAATGATGTCATAGCGCGCTATGTTCATGATTTGTGTTTAATAATTGAATAGGGATTATCCCACAACAAAGGCTTCGCCTGACTGGACCAGTTCTTCAAAATCAGAACACTTTAGTTTATCTCCCTGGTCATTAACCATCCATTGTTCACCTTCAATTTCTTGATAGTCTTCTGGTGTTGTAAATACAGTCACCTTATTGGTTGAATTGTTTTTGTGCTTGGCTATTTCTTTAAGCCAGTTATTTGTTCCCGACATAAGCTTTCCTTAAAATTTTTTCAAGTGTATTTATTTCTGCTGGACTCAATCTAGTTAGGTCATAATCTGGTATGCTTTCTAAATTCAGATTCTGCAAATGCCTCACCTCATGGAGTCCTAGCAATTTGTTTTGTTCTCGTAGCGCTTCGAGGGCTATCCTGTCTTTTGACCCATTATTTCTTTGATATATCTGTTCGAATCGCTCTAATTGAGTCTCTACATTTATGGTTGACCTTAAGCTAGTTTCACTAATTACTTTTGACATATAATTCACCACCTCGTCTTCCTTTAGTATCTTAGAAGAATTCACTTCAGCCGTCCTTTCGGATGCTTCGGGATAAAGCGTCATATATGCTTGCTT
>CAZKXO010000148.1:0-8717 GCA_964556525.1 uncultured Saprospiraceae bacterium | reverse complement strand
AATACCTTGACCTCAGCTGAGGATATTACCAGAGCACATAACTGGTCTGATACAGTCTACTGGGCTACCTGCCCCAATGCTAATATGTACATAGAAAACAACTTACCCAATTATAAATTATTCCTTGCTGCAGATGCAAAGATGACTATAGGCACAGATAGTATCATGTCCAACTGGCAGCTTGATGTCTGGGAAGAACTGAAGACGATAAAGAAAATGCAGTCCTATGTTCCTCTTCATTCGTTATTGCAGTGGGCTACAATAAATGGTGCAGAAGCTTTAGGTTATGCGAGTACCATGGGCAGCCTAGAGGTAGGGAAGCGACCTGGCATCGTCAGTGTAGATGTAGAATGGCTAGGCGAGGAAACTATCCTTAGTGGATCAGCAGCTCGACGCATTTATTAAGGCATCTCAGATCAAGGATAGATAGTCTGCGAAGAAAAAGACTTGATATAGTGCCTTCTTTCCACGAATTTTTACATTTGCGGCTGATTAAGTTTCTCAGTAAGAATTTGTTATATGACCATAAGAGCGCATACGCTAAACAACAAGAAACTTATAGAACTCCCACTTCCCATCTTATCCACCGCTGTGACGAAGCTCTATGCTACTGACAAAGGACTCTTTAAGCAATTTGAAAGAATGCTGCTTAATGAAGAATATGTCACTCCTATGATTTATTTGGTAAAAAGGGTGAAGATTAGCTTTGAGTTAGAGTTGCTTCAGTCTGTTCTGGAGGAATTACGTGATGACCTGCGGATCCCGTTGTACTTATCATTTAAGAATTTTCTAGACAAGGGAGATACCCATGCTTTCTCGATGTATCTCGTTAAGAACAGGCATGTCGATTACGTCCGATAGAGACTGAGGTCTGGTGGAAAGGCTGGAGAGTCAAGCTTTAGATGGTTTTGAGTTTATTATCATTGCCACCAGAGCTATGCTACTTCTGGTTCTAAACTTTAAAATTTCAGAATTACCTAACCATTAAAAGTTTTGTACCTAGAATATGCTCTTTCTCTTGGATCTCCACAAAATAGATCCCAGAACTTAGAGTACTTATGTCTATGTGTTTTCTGTTGGTGTAGCTTTCTATTAATTGCCCTGTAGAATTGAATATTCTAATCTTATCAGGAGTCTCAATAAAAGTAATCTTCAAAGATGCAGGATTGGGATAAAAGACGAGTTCATCTCCATTATCTAGATTGTTAGTACTTGTTGGGTCTTGATTGACTTCGTAGGCGCCTAGGTCAGGAAAGGTGTTGCTCGGTCTAGGTCTCCGGTCACCAGTGATATCGATTGCAGAAGAAAACATCAGATCGCCGCCAGCTATACAAGGTGAAGATAGTGTCGGCAACAAATTAAATTCATCCTCAAAAGCTGGATCGTCTTCTATAATATTAGTACCGGTATGGCCACCTTTGACTAGACAGTTTGTAAGAGAAATGGAGGACTCTGGAGCAAGAGCAGGGCTACTAAATTCAGAAATACCCTCATTCCAGAATATAGAATTTTGAGCCGTTATATCTGTATTTTCGTAGCTGCCTATTCCTTCAGCATTGAAAGCCATTGTACAATGCGTAAGATTTACTGACGCTTTGTTTCTGAAGTTTTCGATATTTAAAAAAGGCACTTCATTATGATCCATTACGCAATTTGTAAAACTAAATCTGGAAGTACCTTGTATAGATTCTATAATTGATTTTACGGATTGCATAGAATCTATAGCTGCATTATTTCTAAAAACAACCTGTTCGAAATTGATTTCTGGCTGATCATTGCTTCCTACTTGCATGCCGAAGACTGATCCACTTGGAGCAATATTGTTTATGAAAGTCGTATTTGAAATATCATAGTTATGACTGAAGCCATAGATAGCTCCTCCCCATCCACTTGAAAAGTTATTTTCGAATACGCAGGAGTCTATATTGATCTGTGCTGTTCCTTGACCACCAAAATGAATAGCACCTCCTCTTACGGAATTACCTGTTATGGAATTGCCGATAAAATCACAATTTTCTATTGTAAGCGCAGTTCTCTTAAATTCTGGAGCATGTACAAATATCGCACCACCAAAGCCAACTTGTGAATTGGATTTTACAGTGTTGTTTTCAAAAACACAATTGGTAATCTGCGTCGAATCAGATCTGATTATCATAAAGATGGCAGCTGCATCTGCAATAGAACCCGCTACAACTGCATTGTCTATAAATCTGCAATTGTCTATTACGCCGCCATAATCTGATAATGCCATCGAACCACCAGAGCATCTTGCGCTAATACAACTGTTATTTTTAAAAACTAAATCCTGAAAATTAGGGCTACATTCTCGCGAAACTATGCCAGCTCCTTGGGAGTCATTAGACGCAGTATTCTGGATTGTAAATCCCTGAACTAGAGTTTTACGACTAATAAACTGTGGACTTCCTGAGGAGGGTGCGAATGCATTAATGGTGATTACTGCTGTGCTATCGGCGCCTTCTAAAAAGGTTTGCTCACTGCCTGCTTGACCTATAAGTTTTATGTCATCTATTTTTGATGGCCAGATCAGATTTTCTTTGTAAGTACCAGGAGCAACAGATATTACAGTACTACTATCAGCGACGTCTAGAGCAGCTTGAATTGTTGCGTATTCAGATGGGACGTTTAGTACAGTCTGCGCAAAAGCAACGTTTGCCAGGCAAACCAAAGTTAGAATGAGAATGCGATTTTTCATGGAAGGTGAATTGTCAATAAATAGAAACGTTCTGATTTATTGTCTTCACTTGGTTGCTCTAGGGTGCTCTCTCTACTACTAAGTTATCTTATTTAATTCTATAACTGAAATGTTGACTAATATTTATCATTATTAGATACTCCCCGCTTTCAGCAGCAGGTCACGAGTCGCAATGATGCCTGCCTCTTCATCTATATCGCCTTCGAATTCTACACCGATATAACCTGTATAGCCCGCTTCTTTGACCACTTTGAGCATTTTGTAATAATCGATTTTGGTCTCATCACCGTTGTCATCAAAGGCATATGACTTAGCAGAAACTGCTTTAGCATAGGGCATCATTAGTTGCACGGCCTCGTAGATGTCGGGGTATTCATTTATACAAGGTGCGCCCCATCTTTCTCCTCCTTCTCTTGCGATACAGAAATTACCAAAGTCAGGCAAGGTACCTGCATTTGGCATATTGACCAGTTCCATAACTTTCTTTACCCAGTGCGGATCAGAGGATTGACCACCGTGATTTTCTACTAGGATGTTGACGCTTTGGTCTTTGGCATATTCAGCTAATAAGCGCATAGAGTCTGATGAAGATTCTATCTGCTCTTCTATTGTTCCATCTCCAAATAAATTTATTCTTATAGAATGGCAGCCTAGTGCTGCTGCGGCATCTACCCATTTTTTGTGGTTTTCTACTCCTTTTAGTCTTTCTGTTTTGTTTTGTATGCCGAGATCCCCTTCACCATCTATCATGATAATGAGGTTCTCCATTCCGGCAGCTTTGGATTCTATTTTGAGTTTATCAGTCATGCTTTTTATACCAGCAAGAGTTGTAGTGGCCGATTTGTAATGGTCCTGATAGAGATGGCTAACATATTCCAGTCCTTGAAAACCCAGGCTCTTAGACTTCTTTGCAAAATCAAAAGGATCCATTCTTTTTTCGTGGATGGCTTTGTGCAGAGACCACTGCGCCAACGACAGTTTGAAAAAAGGTTTTTTAGCGACAGTGGTTGCTGTATCTATAGCTTGCTTGGCAGCATTTTCGGTGGCTGTATTTTTGCACCCAAGACCTATTCCTGTCATTATAGAAAAAGCAGTAAGGCCAGCTGTTTTGTTGAAGTTTCGTCTTTTCATTTTCAAGTTTTAAAACACTATCAGTGTACAGTGTATTTGCTTCTAGTTGCACTTTAATTTAACTATTATTTCCAATGGAAGGAAAAAATAGCTCATACAAAAATTCAAAGCTGAAAAAGTTGATTGTTAACGTACTTCTCTGGCCTGAATATTCAGAAACCAGGTTTCGAAAATGGTAAAGACGAGGTAGGTGAGTAGTAAGGGTACTAAAAACAACTTATCTTCTGGTGTTTTAAACTTAACATAAAGTGATACGAATCCGAAGGTAAAGATGAGCTTAAGAAACACATTGAAAATAACCAAGCCTATCATATTGCGCCCAGCTTTTAATCTCAGAGATCGCTCCACCAAAAAATGTATGATGAAGGCCAAAAGAACATAACAAGCAATGGACCACCACAGTATTTCAAGATGTTGCGTAAGCGGTAAGAAAGCATGAAACAAGAAAAACAACGCTATAGTAGCGGCTGTGGAAAAGAGTAGATATGTTAGAAACTTAGAAAACGGCATCTATTCCTTTTTCTTTCTATTTAAATCCAGATACAGTTTGTACAAAAATGTGAACAAAATGAAAAGGGTGCCAAAGGCTGTAATTATCTTTTTTTCGTTTCCGAAATAGGCATCTGCTTTCAGCCCCAAAAAAATCGACAACGCCAAAAGCCCAAACATCTGATAGGCAATTCCTGAATACTTGGTGTAGGCCTGTACCTTTTTTTGCTTTTTATATTTCGGTGAGTCCAATAGAGCCTGGAGTTAAGAAGCTTCTTTAGAGAGGTTCTTTATTCTGTGCCCCATATCACAGTTTCCTGTGAAAGTAGCACCATTCTGTACAAGTAACTTACCAGTCTTTATTTCACCATTTACGGTGGCAGTTTCTCTGACGTCTAGGATGTCTTGTATAACGATGTTGCCTTGTACTCGGCCTTCTATAACTGCATTTTGGCTATTGATATCGCCTTCTACATTTCCAGATGGTCCGACTATTAGTTTGCCGCCACAGTTGACAGTACCATTGACATGGCCATCTATTCGGAGATCACTACTTGTATTAATTGTACCTTCTGCGGACGTGCCTTCTACCAGTGTATTGATGTTAGAAGAAGAAGCGACATTGGTTGAGGTAGGAGCTGCGTTTTTCTTGTTACCAAACATTATTCAGATTTTAGGTTGAAAATAAATCTTGGGGTTGTGACTATAAAAACGAGGGGAGTACAATTTGCGTTGTGAAAGTACTAAACCTTTTAATTTTCTCACTGCTGTGCTGTACTAAATTGATGTTAATTATAGCTTTCAGCGGGAAGAACTGATTGTAAGTAAAGAAAAAGTATAAGTCCGTAGGGAGGGGCAGTCTTATTAGCCAGGTTAAATGTTGAATACGAAAAGAGTACTTTGGCAAGTACTATATTAAGTTGGCTAGTGGAGGAGGATACAAGAGCTGCAATAAGGAAACAAAAAAAGCCTCGCTAAAAACAGCGAGACTTCTTTTCCTAATTTTTATGTTTTCAACTTTATTAGAATCTTGGACAGTAAACTGAACGTTTTTCAGGTCCGCAGATAAGATAGTTTAGAGAGAACTCAAAGGCACCATTAGCGGTACCTGCTTGTCTTAGCTTAGATACTGTTGCATCATAGCTGAAGCCTATACCATAGTTGCCATAGTCAAATCTTGTAGAGATGATTACCGCGTCAGAGTGCAGTCCTCCGTCTACTTGATTACCTACTCTGTACCAAGCTCCAAGCTGCCAAGACTGCTGCTCAGATTTAGGTCCTAGGTGGAATCTGAAACTTGTACCTACGTTTATTTCCAAGTGTTGCCCTTGAGTCATAAATACGACACCAGGAACGGCACTTATATTCTTATTTATTTCGAATTCACCTCCACCATGGATGGTAAATCTACTAGTCAGCGCTTCAGTAGTTGTATTTCCGTAGAAAGATACATTTGGCTGATTAAGGTGATGCATTGCTAGTCCTAAATAGAAACTGTTTCTCTCATCAAGTACAGAGAACCATACCAAACCAGCAGTTAAATCTGCATGCAAGAAGTCTTGCTGGAAACCTACCAAGGCAGGCGCTGGAGCAGTTTCATCCCAGCCACCATTTCCATCATGTTGTGATGGCCATTGTGCAGCAGATGGATCTACTCTTCTTTGTGCGATACCTGCATCTGCTCCGAAAACCAGATAGTGGGCAGTCTTTCTGTAGCCTCCCATTCTCTTACTGTAAGAAAACGATACTCTACCAGAAGTAGTACCGAAGTTAAGCGCACCAGCTCTGTCTCCCCAGAAAGAACCACCGATTCCGAAATAATCGGACCTTCCGACAGCTATCTTCTGATCATATGATACAGAGTAAGTGTTGTATGCATCTTGTCTCAATACCTGAGACCATTGATTTCTGTAGTTTGCGACTACTCTCGTATTACAGTTCATAACACCTGTCAGTGCAGGGTTAAGATTGAGAGGAGACATGTAGAATTGAGAAAAGTGGATATCCTGACCCATCATAGAAAAGCTTGTTAGAAACACAGCTGTTAGGACAACCAAATTCTTGAAATACTTCATTTGTGTAATTTTTTCTGATCGTTAATCTGAAACCTTTGTACAATATTAGATTGTGTATAAAAGTAGGATAAATAGTGAAAATATGAAGTATGGAGAGTTTAATATTCTTTATACCTACTTGGTGTAAACAATACTTATGTTATTTCAACCATATCACTGTTAAGCAATCAATATGCCAAAAAAAGCGGCACTTTAGCTCTATTTATTACTATAACTCACTAATTTTCCTTGAAGTTGGCTAAGTATGAAAACTAGAACGCGATTATTACCTCCTAAATATACATTCAAAATAGCCCATAATGACCCCATTTTATCTCTAGGCTCTTGTTTTTCAGTCCATATGTCGGATAAATTGACTTACCTAGGATATCAAGTCCGCAACAATCCTTGCGGTATTACTTTTAATCCCGCCAGCCTCTTGACTACTATAAAGAGGGTCAAAAGCCCAGATTCGCTGCATGAATCCCAACTAAACTTCCATAATAGTCTCTATTCTCACCCTGATTTGCACAGTAGTTTTAGTAAAGGGTCAGCAGACGACATTTTAAAGTGTGCCAGAGCAAGTCTGATTGAGGTCCAGCAAGCTCTCCCAAAGATCAAATATGTCTTCATTACGATAGGTACTTGCTTTGTCTATAGAGCTATAAAAACGAACCAAATTGTCAATAATTGTCATAAACTCCCTGCTGAACAGTTTACTCGTGAGCTGCTTTCATTGGATGAAGTTCATTCTCTTATTGCTCAGCTAAGGCAAGAACTCGTGACTTCTTGCGAATCACAGTTGCAGTTGGTATGGACCGTAAGCCCCGTAAGACATACCAAAAATGGACTAGTAGGTGATAGAAAAAGCAAGTCTACAGCACTGCTGGCCGTGCACAAACTGGTAGATGAGTATGAGAATTGTCATTATTTTCCTTCCTATGAGCTGATGATAGATGACCTCAGGGATTATAGATATTACGAAAGGGATATGATCCATCCCTCATCCTTAGCTATAGATATCATCTTTGACATGGTAAAGGAGAGTTCATTACTTGCAGATGATGACCCTCTTCGCAGCAGGATAAAATCTGTCAAAGACAGACTGCAACACAGGACCTTGTTTCCAGAGAGTGATGAGCACAAACAATTTCTAGCATCACTAGCTATTGATAAGGCTCAGTTGCTCAAGGAGGTCCCTTATTTGGATCTTAGTGAGTAAGAAGCTGGTTTTTAGTAACGGATCCTCCAAAAAGGATTCTTCCTGCCCTCCACACTTTCAGCGATAAACTTCTCCATTCTTGCATTCAATTCTTCAGAGCTGCTCTTTTTTCCTTTCATTTTCCTAGGAATAGGTAGTTTGTCCAGTGGTGTTTTGAGATCTATCTCAGTTGCGGTAATGATGCCATCACCATCATTTATATCCAACTCCAATATCATACCAGGTAGACCTCCATAACCTTCAGGCCCACCAGAGAGTGGAATCGCATCTGTAAACCAAGCATGGATGGTTTGCCCCTTGATAGTATTAGTGGTTTCAGCTTTCATGCAGAGATAGCCTTGGATTTCTTTTATTTCATTGAGGATTTTCCACCTGGTTCTTTTGAGATCTTCTTCTACTAGGAAAGTGGCACCAACTTCTTCTTTGAGGTCTTTTACCTTTTTGTTTTTGTAATCTCTAATTAGGATGAGTTGGGATCTTCTCCAAGAGAAACCACCAGATGATGCTTCATCTTCTTCCTTGTAAGTGTAAAGTGTCTTGGAGTTCTTGAAGAATAATTCGAAATTTTCTCCTTTATAATCATCACGTTTGCCCCAGGTCAGAGTCATCCTGTCTACTTCCTCTTGGGAAACATAAGGCAGCTTGGACATTATAGAAATCCAGTCAGTTTTTCTGTTGTAGGTTATCGTACCTTCTGGGGATTGTGCTATAGTTTCAAACGATAGAAAGGCAAGAAGGACTAGAAGTTTAAATTTCATCTTTTGAAGTTGTAGGTCCAAAATTATTTTCATCCGAAATAAAAAGTACTTAAAGTTTACTTAAGGTTACCACCAAGAATCCTTTCTTACATCGGTCTTCATACCTCTTATGTTGTAAGTCAGACTTAGAAGACCGTATCTGGCCAAAGATTCTACTGTAGACTGGGAGACACTGATCCCATAAGCACTTTGATTAAAGCCAACATTTTCGTTAAATCCATCATAGATAGAAAAACGAACTTCTAGCTGATTCTTAGGCAAGAAGTGCCTGTAAATGGAGGCATTTAGAATTGGAATCACTCTGTCTTGGTCAAATCTGTCATTTTTATATCGGGAATAATTAAGGGAAG
>CAZKXO010000147.1:0-8721 GCA_964556525.1 uncultured Saprospiraceae bacterium | reverse complement strand
ACAGCGCCTTTTACATGTAATATTCTGGAAAAGGGTGCTTTGGAGAAAAAGTAAGAGGCGGATGCTGTATAGAAATCAAAACCAATCAGACAAAATGGCACTATTTTTTTAAATCAAATGCCAATATGACAGCATAAATTTGATTTTCATGTAAATTTGGCCTGAAAAATCCAATGGAACAGCTATTGATGAGGAGTAGTCTGTAAATCTGATTTTAAAAATCATAAAAACTATAAAACATGAATTTCATAAGATTTAACAGACCTGTACCTAGTAACCCGATTGCTTCAGCTTTGGATGACTTCTTCCAAAAAGGCCTGAGTGAGTTAGCCAAAACAGATTTTTCTCATTCTCGACCTGGAGTAAATATCATAGAGCAGGATGACGCTTTTGTTGTAGAACTAGCTGCGCCTGGCCTTAAGAAAGATGACTTTGAAATCAAAGTGGACAAGGATCAGCTGATTGTCAAGGTAACAAATGACAAAGAAAGCACGAGCGAAGAAGAGACTGCTGGAGACATTACTACTTACAGAAGAAGAGAGTTTAACTACAGCTCTTTCACAAGAAGTTTTCACCTTCCAGAATCAATCAATACTGATAGCATAGATGCGGCTTACGAAAGCGGTGTCCTAAAAATCAGTTTGGCTAAGAAGGAAGAAGCTAAAGAAAAAGAACCTAGAACGATAGCGATAAGCTAAGACATCTGGTTAAGATAAACCCACGATAGTAATGTTGGTCATGGGTCTAAGCTAATTTATTTTAGAACCGCCTTTTGAGGTTGCCGTGTAGTTGCGGCAACCTTTTTTTGTTGTAGAAGAAGCACACAGGACAATTAGTATGTGCCGAAGCTTTCTTGATAAGCTCGGAAAAGCAAGGGTTTCATTTCTCTGTTATTATAAGAATTGGGACCAATGACAATGATGGAGATGGTCCTTTCTCAGATGAAGACTGTGATGACAATGATGCTACTGTATTCCCAGGCGCTTCTGAAATATGTGATGGCAAAGACAATGACTGTAATGGCATGATGGATGATGGCCTAGATCAGTTTACACAATATGTGGATGCAGATAGAGACGGTTTTGGTCTGACCAGCAGCGAGATGATAAGCTGCGAAATGCTTGCAGGTTATGTAGCTACACCAGGAGACTGTGATGACAACAATGTGATGGGCCTATCCGGGTGCTGTAGAGATCTTGGATAATGATATAGGTGAAGACTGTGATGACTCGGATCTCTCTGCTGTACATGAACTAGGAGACATACAAGTTTCTATTTTTCTTAACCCTATTTCAGATCAGGTATACATAAGCGTAAGCGATCATCTGGTATATGAAGCAATACTTTTTGATATAAGTTATAAGCCGTTCATTCGTACAAAAAATGCTGCTTCAATTATAGTTAGAGATTATTCAGGCGGAATCTGTTTGTTGCAGATAATTGATCTCAATAGTGGCGTCAGTTTATAAAGGAATAGATCTGCTAGCTGCTATAGGTGACACATTAGATAATAAGCAATAGCCTGCTAAAATTCACTGCTCGTATGGAATGTTACCTCAGGATGATTCTCCTCAGCCATTTTTAAAGTCCATGCTGATTCTGCGAGATAGACCAGTTTCTCATCTTTGTCGATGGCGATATTTTTTCGCCTTCTGGATTTGAGTTCTTTTAAGGCTTGCTCATCATCGCAACTTACCCAGCAAGCTTTGTGCATGGCAACGGGTTCGTAGGTACACTTAGCTCCATATTCATGCTCCAGACGGTATTGTATAACATCAAACTGTAGGGCTCCGACAGTGCCTATTATTTTTCTATTAGTATCCAGCTTGGTAAAAACCTGTGCGACACCTTCATCCATGAGCTGGTCTATGCCCTTATTGAGTTGCTTAGACTTCATTGGGTCGGCATTATTGATATATCGAAATTGCTCTGGAGAAAAAGATGGGATGCCTTTGAAGGTAAGTGTCTCACCAGTAGTCAATGCATCTCCTATCTTGAAGTTGCCAGAATCATATAATCCGACAATATCACCAGGGTAGGCTTCCTCCACGATGTTTTTCTTTGAAGCCATGAACATGGTCGGATTAGAAAATTTCATTTTCTTTTTTTGCCGCACATGGAAGTAGTTGGTGTTCCGCTCAAAAGTACCTGAGCAGACTCGCATAAACGCAATTCTATCTCTGTGCTTGGGGTCCATATTGGCATGTATCTTAAATACAAAGCCGCTGAACTTATTTTCGTCAGGCTCTATGGTCCGCTCTTCGGTTATCCGCGCTAGTGGCTGTGGTGCGATATCTACAAAGCAATCCAGCATTTCCTTTACGCCAAAATTGTTGATTGCACTCCCGAAAAAGACGGGATTAAGCTCACCATTCTCATAGGCTTTCTGATCTAGTGGCGTATATACCTCACGAATAGTTTCTACTTCTTCTCTTAGTTCGTCTGCCGCAGCTTTTCCGACCAGCTCATCTAGACTCGGATCATCGAGATCAGAGATTTCTATAGTGTCTTCGTCTGTCTGTTTGCCATGTGCTGAGAAGAGTCTGATGTTGCCTTTGTAGATATTGTAGACTCCCTTGAATCGCTGGCCCATACCGATAGGCCAGGTGAGTGGACAAGCTTTCATGCCCAACTTGGTCTCTATATCATCCAGGAGGTCGAAGCCATCTAGTCCTTCTCTGTCCATCTTATTGATAAAGACTATCATCGGTGTATTTCTGGTCCGACAGACGCCTACCAGCTTTTCAGTCTGCGCCTCCACACCTTTGGCGACATCTATGACGACGATGGCACTGTCTACTGCAGTTAGTGTTCTATAGGTATCTTCAGCAAAGTCTTTGTGACCAGGCGTATCTAAGATGTTTATCTTTTTATCTCTGTACTCAAAAGCCATAACGGAAGTCGCTACTGAGATACCTCTTTGTCGCTCTATATCCATGAAATCAGAGGTCGCACTTTTCTTGATCTTATTGGACTTTACGGCACCAGCAATCTGTATAGCACCACCAAATAGCAGAAGCTTTTCTGTTAGGGTCGTCTTTCCTGCATCCGGGTGAGAAATAATGCCGAAGGTTTTTCTCTTTTCTATCTCTGCTTTTAAGCTCATGTAGGCCTTGCTGTTTTAGGTGGACAAAAGTATTAAGTTTTAAGGAAACACTAGAGTGCCTTTTTGTTGGTCATTTATAATTATATTCATCCTTCAAGTATAGTAACCGTGAAAAAGATTCTCCTATATCTCTGCTTTGCTACTCTCCTTACTGCTCCTCTTTCAGCACAAGAGCTACAGCTGGACTCCATAGTCGCAACATACGAGCGCTACCAGAAAGCAAATTCGGAATTAATGAAGTCCTCCTGGCCACTAAATGATCTTGAAGACTTTCAGAAAGTCTCTGAGAAGTATACCAGTTTTATACAGCAACTTGGAAAGATAGAGAGTGATAAGCTGGAAGGTCAAGACCTTATAAACTATGAGCTCCTCCGATTTATAATCCAAGATAGACTATACAACCTTAGTTATCAGGACTATCTCTTTCCTCTTAATGCTGAAGGAGGCTTTATCCTCGGAATGATATATGGAACCAGAAATGTAAACCTTTCCAACCAAGAAGCAATAGATAATTACCTCACCAAGCTGAAGGATACTAAACGATATATAGACCAAAACATCAACTGGATGCGCAAAGGTCTAAATGATAATAAAGTCATGCCCAAACTGGTGGTCAATAATTGCTTGGATATACTCAGGTCTGCGGTGTCAGCACAAGCAGATTTTCTGAGTAAGCCGATAATGAAACAAGAAATAGATGAAGGAGCAAAAAAAGAAGTAAAAAAACTTGTGACACTTGAACTAATGCCTTGGCTGAAAAAACTTGAGAATTTCTTAGAACAAGAGTATCTACCTAGAACTTACGAGCAAGTAGGTGTAAGTAATAATTCTGACGGTAAGTCTTTTTACGAGCAAAGGGTGCGATACTATACAACCCTGGACATGACGCCACAGGAAGTGTACGACACAGGTCTGAAAGAAGTCGAAAGGATCAAATCAGAAATGCAACAGATTATAGACGATCTGGGATTCCAAGGTGAGTTTGCAGACTTTATAAAGTTTCTAAGAGAAGATCCACAATTCTATGCCAAGACCGAACAGGAGTTGCTGAATCAAGCCGCCTGGTTTTCTATAAAGGCACAAGAAATCTTGCCAAGATACTTCAACAAAATATACAGACTACCCTTTACCGTAAAGCCTGTCCCGGCGGAGATTGCACCTACTTATACGACGGGCAGATATTCTGGGGGCTCTCAGAAGGATGGCAGATGTGGACAATATTGGGTTAATACCTACAATCTACCAGCACGACCGATGTATGTTTTGGCCGCCTTGACCTTGCACGAAGCAGTGCCTGGCCACCATATGCAGACAACCCTTGCTCGCGAACTGGAGGGATTGCCAAGGTTTAGGACTACGCAATATCTGAGTGCCTATGGTGAAGGCTGGGGCCTATATGCTGAATATCTGGGTAAGGAGGCTGGCATGTATACGAGCCCGTATGATGACTTCGGCAGACTTACTTATGAAATGTGGCGCGCCTGCCGCTTGGTTGTTGATCCGGGCATGCATTATTTTGGAATGACCAGAGCTGAGGCAGTTGCCTTCATGTCAGAGAACACATCCTTATCTCTACATGAAGTCAATTCTGAGATAGACAGATATATTGGATGGCCAGGTCAGGCTGTATCCTACAAAATAGGAGAGTTAAAGATAAGAGAACTGCGTAAGCTCGCGGAAACGAAGCTTGCAGAAAAGTTTGACATCAGAGATTTCCATGACCTTGTATTGGCCAATGGTTCTGTACCCTTGCTGACATTGGAAAGAATTGTTTTAGAGTGGATAGAGGAGAAAAAAAATTGAAAGTTAAAAGGTCAGAGACCTTCGATTCAGTTATGGCAATAGCTGTCATCACTTTGCTGAGGATTTTATAACGACTATTTAAGCTCATTAAACACTACCTCATCACCGTGTTGCAATTTTGATAGATGTATTACACGATTCTCAAACAGAAACGGCCAGCCGTACTTAGGATATTTGATGGTTACTTCTTCTCCTATAAGTTTTGTTCTGAGAGATTCTAAATCCAGACCATTCTCCAGACCTCTGTTGATATAATAACTGTTAGCTTGGCCTTTGAGTCGAAAGACAGCATCCTTGACACCACCTTCATGGATAGATTCTACGACGCCTACAGCAACAAGTGCTTCGTTTTCGCTGACTATAGGTACTGGTCTGAAAAACAAAAAAACTAATAATGCTACAAGAGCACTACTAGTTAATAGAACTTTCTTCATTTGATCAAGTTGCCTAAAATGTATAAGTGTAAAGACTACCTCACAACTGTAATTTTGTCGGTAACGACTTGGCCAGATTTCAGATCTTTAATTTCTAAAAGATAAATCCCAATATCCAGCTGCCCAATTTCTAATCGCTCTTTATTTTTTGCCTCTAGAACCAACTTGCCGTCGAGACTGTAGAGTTTAGTTCCAAAGTCTAAGGAACCATCTACTTCTATATTTATATAAGAAGAAGCAGGATTAGGGTATATGTTAAGCAAGCTGTTTGATAGTTCAAATGTTGCTGATAAGTCTGTTCCATCGCAATCTTCGTCCACATCATTATCTAGTATTTCTATTGCGCTTGGATTGATGTTTTCATTGGAATCGTCGCAATCATCAAAATTGGTTACATATCCATCCAAACTTGTCTGACAACTTTCTACAGAATTCATGGGGTCACCATATGTGTCATTGTCAGAATCTAAGTAGAAGACCGTAGTAGCAAGACCATCATCTATTATGCCATTGCAATCATTGTCATTTTCATCACAGGCTTCTACAGCAGCAGGGTTTATGTTCGGATCATTGTCATTGCAATCATCAGGATTCGTTACATGGCCGCTAAAAGAGGATGCACAAGTCTGTATAGCAACCATAGGGTTTCCAAAACCATCATTGTCTAGATCTTCATAATATGTAGTGAGAGCCAAGCCTTCGTCTGCTGCCCCATCACAATTGTTATCTTTCTCATCACAAAGTTCTGCTGCACCCGGATAGACCGTAGGGTCATTGTCATCACAATCGGTTTCATTTGTTACACCATCTCCATCATTATCTACAAATAAGGTGGCATCTAAGCCATCACAATCTTCGTCTATACCATTGTCTGGAATATCCATAGCACCAGGAAAGACGCT
This sequence comes from uncultured Saprospiraceae bacterium, assembly GCA_964556525.1. Classification (GTDB taxonomy): domain Bacteria; phylum Bacteroidota; class Bacteroidia; order Chitinophagales; family Saprospiraceae; genus RFSX01. Next base: position 2,476 of record CAZKXO010000147.1, on the reverse strand, counting down.
AGTATCATTGTCATTACAGTCACCACTTTCGGTTACATAGCCACTCGGTAGAGCACAAGCTAAAATCGAAGAATTTTCGTCTCCGAAACCATCTCCATCGGAATCTATAAAGAAGCTTGTTGTAGCTAAGTCTTCATCTGTCTCTCCGTTACAATTATCATCGATATCGTTACATGATTCAGTAGCATTTGGGTTTATATTGGGGTCATTGTCATTACAATCATCGACCATCGCGAAGCCGTCTGAGTCTAGGTCGTCATCTGGAGTAGTGGAATCACAATCATCGTTTACGCCATTATAAGGAATTTCCTGACTGGCGGGGTTTACATTCGGATTGGTGTCATCGCAATCCAAATTGTTTTCTACATAACCAGCAGGTGAGTCTGAGCAGGTTTCTATAGAGCTGTCTGGTGACCCGAAGCCATCTCCATCTTCATCTATGTAGAATGTTGCTGTGTCTAGACCTTCATCTACAGCTCCATCACAGTTGTTGTCTTTGTTGTCACAAACTTCTTGTGCTCCAGGAAACACTGTGACATCATTGTCATCACAATCTACCGTAGAGTCAAATCCATCCATGTCGCTATCTATAGGAACATTGTCGGAAATTGCAGTCACATCATCTATTAGGATGAAGCTCTCGATGCCAGCGTCTAGTCCAGCCTGTGGGGTTGTCAGTACAAAGAACAGATAAGCGGAATCTCTATCAGCAGGAAAATTTTCGGTGACAGGTATAGATATCCGCTCGTAGTCCGAATCTGAATCAAAGATAAATTCTGATGTTGCCGTTGCAGAAAATTCTGACAATTCATCAAAGTCTCTAGGTATCCCCTTCAATCCTTCATCAAAAACCGATAGAACAAATAAAGTGTCTGCATTAGTACCTACATGTTTTACAAAGAATTCCATAGAATCAGGAAGCTGAGTACATCGCCAGACACCGTACAAGTCTGAAAAATTTATTAAAGCATTGGCTTGTAATTTGACAGCAGAATCCCCAGTATTAGCATCATCACTTTGAGAAATACCAATCGCAGACTGTGGGTCGGAAGAAAAGTCATTGAGCGCTTCCACGTCACCAAATGCGATTCCTAAAGCGTAGAAGAAAAACCTGACAATAGAAACATGGTCAGTAGGAAGATCGACTTGGAATTGTAGCTCAGGATTACTATCGTCAAAACTGGCTGTTTCTTCTCTAAATGTTTCGAATCCAGCATTGTTGTAGTCGCACTGACCTGATAGATAGTAGCTAGTGCAAAGAAGAAGAATTGTTATGGAAAATTGTTTCATCGATCATTTGATTTGAATCGCCAAACTAATAAATTTAATAGACTTAATTAGCAGTCTAATAATGATATCAGGAATGACTTACGGATTATAATTACCCTTCTTATGAAGAATTATTTTATATCAATAGCAATCCTTTCCTTTATTTGCTCAAGTTGTGGCAATAGGGAAGTTGTTTTTCCGACACCTACACCAGAAGCCTTGGAGAAAGCCAATAATTTTAAAAACGGAGAAACAAATGCAGAAAGTCATAGCCCTTTCCGATACGTTATTTCAGAAGTTATGAATCCCAACTATAGTCCTGCTATAATAGGAGAGATAGTCAACATACATTTCATTTATAGCAAAACTAATATAGAAGAAGGAATTGAGAAACTGAATGAAATGACAAATAGTATTCTTGAAGATTCACCAACTGAATTGAGTTTTCAAGATAAGGCTGATTTGCAATTAATTCTTTATGTAAGTCTAGAGCATTTTTTACTAAAAAATAATAATACTGATAAATTTGCTGTAGCTGAAAGTTTACAGAAGCTCACGAAATACTCTTCACCCCTTGAGGTTAGGGTTCTGAGTGAAGCATTAATAGTTGCAAAACCTGTGCTGCAAAATGCAGATTTTGAGAATATCCTGAATTATATGAAAGATTTACAAGCGAATAAGTTTGAACAGGTATCTAACATAGATGGAGAAAATTTGACTAGATTAATTCAAGAATGCGATGATTCTATGAAGAAGCTCAATAGCTTATAACAAAATAGGAGCAGTGTTCTAAACTGTCTGATGAGTTATTCTCATAATAGCACAGTAGTTAACGTAGTTATCACTCAGGCCTTTTCTCCCAAATCCAAAGATTAAGATCTACCAGCTTAGCAGCAAAAGCATTACCAAAATTGGTCAACTTATATTCCACTCTGGGGGGCACTTCTGCAAAGATTGATCGCTCTATAAGTCCTGCCGTTTCCAGTTTTTTTTAGTGTTACAGACAGCATCCTAGCTGAGATGCCTGGGATGTAATTTTTCAGTTTATTGAAACGGAGGACTTTGTTGTAGGCTAGATTGTAAAGACAGAACAAACTCCATTTATCTACCGCAGGTGCGAAAACACCTTTGACAGGACAGGTGTTGTCAAACTTGCAGGCATGCGCCAAAGAATAAATTTTTTTAATCTTTTTCTTGAGCGCTAGCT
>CAZKXO010000146.1:4894-8746 GCA_964556525.1 uncultured Saprospiraceae bacterium | reverse complement strand
ATGTAGATCAGCCAAGAAACTTGGCTAAATCAGTAACCGTAGAATAGTATTTATTATGGAATATGAATTAGAATATAACTCTGAGACTACGTTATTACGTATACCAGAGTATGGAAGACACGTTCAGAATCTTATCTACTACTGTAAAACAATAGAAGATGATGAGAAAAGACAAACCTTCGCAGAGCAGGTGGTAAATCTGATGCACCAGATGAACCCTCACAATAAGAATGTCCAAGAGTATAGAAACAGACTGTGGAAGCATTTTTTCTATATCGCAGAATATGAAATAGATGTAAAGGCGCCCGAAGGACTGGTAATAGAAGAGCCAAAAGAGAGAAAGAAGCCAGAGGCTGTAGAGTATCCGAGACACGAGTCAAAATTTAGGCACTATGGTCACAATGTAAAGTCACTCATCGATAAGGCAATCGCCATGGAGGATGGTCCTATAAAGGAAGGCTTTGTAGATACGATTGCAGGCTTTATGAAGATGGCCTATAAAAACTGGAACAGAGAACATTATGTGAGTGATGAGATAGTTCTAGAAGATCTAAAAGCTATGTCCAATGGTCAGTTAGAAGTAAGCGAAAATGCTTCCTTGGATACGTTAGCTAGAGCGGTAAGAACAAAGAGAAGATCAAATGATAACCGTTCCAATAGAGGCAAGTCCAACAATAGAGGCAGACATAATAACAGAAGGAGGGGCCGTAGGTAAGAGGGCCTTCTTCTTACTGCTACCCTCTAACTTAAGACCATTGGCCAACTCTACATCATTCTATGCACAGATGGAGGGGCTTAGTCATAAAGCCCAGGGCTGTGCGCTTTCATTTCTGCGATAAAGATTATCTTCCCGTTTTTTATCTCAAATCTTATAAGAGATGTCAAGCGAAGCTTTCGTAGTACAAGGAAATGCCAAACTAAAAGGCGAAATCACACCTCAAGGCGCCAAGAATGAAGCGCTTCAGATTCTTAGTGCGGTCTTACTCACCAAGGAAAAAGTCACCATAAGCAATGTGCCTGATATAGTAGATGTCCGTCGACTTATTGCGCTACTCAAAGGACTAGGTGTAGAGGTCAAAAGAATCAACGCGAATAAGTATTCCTTCAAAGCTGAGAAAATAAATCTCAAATACTTTTCTTCCAAAGACTACCTCAACGAAGCAAAGAAAATAAGAGGTTCTGTCATGCTTATGGGGCCCTTACTGGCAAGATATGGTAAAGCTTACCTACCTAAGCCAGGTGGAGATAAAATAGGCCGTAGGAGATTAGATACCCACTTTCATGGTTTTATCACTCTAGGCGCAAAATTCAAGTATATAGAGTCCAAGGACGAGTTCTTTCTAGAAGCTAAGCAGCTTAAAGGGACCTACCTCCACATGGAGGAGATATCAGTTACTGGTACTGCCAATGTAGTCATGGCGGCCGTCTTAGCCAAAGGCACTACAACGATATACAATGCCGCTTGTGAGCCTTACCTACAGCAGCTATGCAAGATGCTAAGCAGAATGGGTGCCAAAATAGAAGGTATCGGTTCTAACTTGCTGAAGATAAAAGGCGTCCGCTCGCTCAAAGGAACGACTCATAAGGTGCTGCCTGATATGATAGAAATAGGTTCTCTCATAGGACTGGCCGCGATAACGCAGTCTAGCTTACGGATCAAAAATGTCCGGCTGGATATGTTGGGTATCATACCTGCTACTTTCCAGAAACTCGGAATCAAGATGAGCTTTGAAGGTGATGACATTGTCATTCCAAAGCAAAGGAAATATGAGATACAGAACTTTATAGATGGCTCTATTCTTACGGTTTATGATGCGCCTTGGCCAGGCTTTACACCTGATCTACTCAGTATCTTTCTCGTTACTGCCATACAAGCCAAAGGCAGTGTACTCATTCATCAGAAAATGTTTGAGAGCAGATTATTCTTTGTAGACAAACTTATAGATATGGGTGCGCAGATAATCTTATGCGACCCACATAGAGCCACAGTCATCGGACTAGATAGAAAAAGTAAACTGCGAGGCATCAGGATGAGTTCTCCAGATATACGTGCAGGTGTCTCTTTGCTCATCGCTGCATTATCAGCCAAAAATGAGAGCATCATCGAAAATATCCAGCAGATAGACCGCGGCTACGAAAGAATAGATGAGCGACTTAATGCCCTTGGTGCTAATATAAAGCGGATCACTTTGTAGATTTTGCTTCTCCTTGGAAATAGACAGTGAATTGCTGCCATAATGGTGTTCTCGTGAAAGACATTATTTAAAATTTTAATAGCAGGACTATGGGTTATTGATTATCTTGTTAGGAAATCATCATATATATGAACAAGCTTGCAGCCCTCCTTTCCTTCTCTTTGTTTTTTTCCTGCCTTTATGGCCAAGACTATTTCTCCAAACTCACACCAAGAGCTGAGACAGCATCTGTAGTCCAGAATTTCGAATTGGGAGAAAAGAATTTTACAATCGGTTATCAGACTGATTCCACCTTAAATTATACCCCTTTGGTTATATCCACGATAGATGATAGTGGTTATGTCACTGAAGCAAAACGAATGGGGCTCACTATAGGTAGAAGAACCGCTGCTGTAGATGAGGCATTATACCTCCTTGGGACTAGAGATACCAGCATCGTCATCATGGAGGTCGATGAGGAGCTTAATGAAGAACTACTCATAGAAATAGCTTATCCTAAGACCATAGATCATATCAGGGCGACCAAACTACTTATGACGGAGACTGCCTTTTATGCTGCTGGCTGGGGAAGACTTGATGTCCGACATCTTCAAATTCCCAATAAGTCCTGGGAACAGGAAGGCTGGATAGTAAGGGTGGACAGAGCCACGATGATGATGGACACCATTGTTATTGTTCCACATACGGGTTGGTCAGGGCAGATGATTTATGACATGGAATTGGTGTCGGATAGTATGATAGCAATCCTGACTCTTGACAATCCCGAAGCCTTTAACAATACTCTACAGTTCAATTTTTATAATCTGAATCTGGACTTTGAAAAGAGGATAGGAGGTTTTGACCCTTCTAGTAGAACACTTTTTGAAACACTAGACGACAAGGTGCTCTTATATGGCAAAGGGTCTATAGACAATGAGAGAGTGCGCTCTGGATTGTGGGCACTAACAATGGATGGTGAAAAGTTGTGGGAACTTAATCTAGACAAATTTTTCCCTGACTCTCTGGTACTCGATGTTTTGATACATGATATGAGATTCATCGATGACGGACACTTATTGCTATGTGGCCATATGTGGTCGGCGACACAGCTTACTACTGGAGATGTCGATGGGATTATCATGTGCATAGATGAGAATGGAGAAGTGCTGTGGCACCGCAGGTATAGACCAGGAACAACCACCCTTGATCTCTCACTGATTTCATTTATGGAGGTAGAGGATGGGTATATTTTTTCGGGACATTCGTCTAGCCAGTATTTGGCAGGCATCCCTAACCATATTTGGACCTTAAAAACGGATACACGAGGCTGTATAGATGACGAATGCACAGAACTTCAGATTGTGGAAGTGGAAGAGTTGTTACAGGATGTTACACCTTTGACAATAGCCCCTAATCCTTCCGATGGATTGGTCCACATTGCTTATGAGGGCAAGCACATCGATCAGTTGCAAGTATACGATGCGTCGGGAAGACTTCTGAGGTCCATGTATGATGTGCATTCACGGCAACCCATTGATATGACTTCTGAGTCTGACGGTCTGTATTATTTGTTGATCATGGACAAGAGTGATAAGAGGTACTATTCAGCTAAGGTCATGATAACTAGGCGGTAGTATTTTGAACGCCGTCAAGTAAACTGTAAGTACGTGTTTTTCCT
>CAZKXO010000146.1:2583-4794 GCA_964556525.1 uncultured Saprospiraceae bacterium | reverse complement strand
TTTTCCTTCACTGCCTTCTGACTTCCTAAGGGAAAAACCGTTACCCACATTTCGAAGCATCTTGTCAACTCGACCGTAGTGGAGAGTTCCCCGTTTTTGTTATGACTTGTTTGTCTGCGCTGCCTTCTGACTTCCTAAGGGAAGAACCGCTGCCCGCTTTTCTAAGCACCTTGTCAACTTGAGTGGATTGGAGAGTTCCCCTCGACCTGAGTGGAGAATTCCCCGTTTTCGTTATGACTTGTTCTTATGGACTCCCCATTCATTGCAAGTACATGTTTTCTGCGCTGCCTTCTGACTTCCTAAAGGAAGGACTTTCATATTCAGCGTAGTCTGAAGCAGAGCAATCGAGTAGAATTACTTACGTCGCAGCTCTATTTAAAATTCTGTTTTCAAAATTAAATCTACTCGAAGACCTTAGCCCCCTCTGGCATTGCAAACTTGCCTGCGCCAAAGGGCTCTGCAGATACTGTTATATTTTCGAACTCACGTTTGTTACGTGGTTCTGTAATCTTTCCATCCTCTACTTTGTACCAGCTTAGGCTGTTAGGGAGTTTAAGACCGTTGATCTGTTTCCAGTCATCATATCTGATCCATGAGATCTTCTCGCTTTTCTCTCCAGTAAAGAAGGTGACCGTATAGCCCAACCAAGCCATCTCATGTGTCTTGGCATCATAATGTATAAAGTACTCATCTTCTGGACTGACACCTACACCGTCCCCATATGAAATTCTAAATCCAGGATAGGAAACATCATCAAAAGTTAAGGGCTCCACAGGGGTATAGACTATGCCTTCATCTGCCAACACGAATGGCATAGCGTAGAAATAGAACATAAGGTTGGTATAGAACTTAGGATTGGACTTATAGGATGTATCAGCGACTACCCAGTAGTTATTACCATCATAACCTGACTCAAAGGTAGCTGCTTTGATACGTTCTGTTCTGCTTTGTAGATCTATAGCTTGGTTTTCATTCCCGCCTTCTTTCACGATATCATAGGACATAGCTTTCATGCTTTTCCACTTGTCTAAGCCCCCATGATTATCAAAGACCTTAGTTATGTCGGCCGGATAGTTGATTTTAGGCTTTACCATCTCGGTAGCAGCGTCCTTTGTGGTTTCAGGAGTTCCGGTTTGTTGACAAGAATAGGCAATAAAGATAAAAGCAAGAAGGAAAAATAGCTTATACATGTAGAGAGAGTTTGAGTATTAGAGATGGACAATAAATGGTGCTTTAGGGTTATTTGTTTAAGATCTAATGGGAAAATTTACATTATATATAAAAGATCATTCATTTGCTACTTTCATTTTTTACAAGTTGTAAATAAATATTTTGAAAGTCTATCATTTAGATAGCAATCAGTCTTTTCCCAATTATAGATTTGGATTAGAATATGTGTTCCCTCACTTATAGTAGAGGAGCACTCTTAATCTAATTAGAAAAATCAAAAATATGAAAAAGTCCATAGTAACTTCTTTGCTTTTTATTATGTGGATAGTTAGTTCTGCCCAAGAGCAGATAGAGGTCGAAGATTCCAGACCACGTCACAGCATCAGTTTGAATTTGGCAGGTGATGGTACCCTTATATCATTAAATTTTGACGGATTGAAAATTATAAATTCAAAATTTTTTCTCAGCAGCAAAACTGGGATAGGATATACCGAAGAATTCAGTTTGTTCTTGTTTGATAGCGGAGATGATTTTGAAAGCTTTACGACTTTCTCACAGCACTTTACGATGAACATAGGTGAGGGTAGAAACTTCTTTGAGATAGGTGTAGGAGGCACCTTCTTCTTTGGTGACGAGGACTTGATAAGAACTTACCCTGTAATTGGCTACAGGTTCCTACCATTTAAAACATCGGAAGTTACTTTTAGAGCTTTTGTAAATGTGTTTTCTGAATTCTTTGTAGAAGATCTTTATCTAAGTCCGATCGGACTTAGTATGGGAATAACTTTTTGACAACGAAATTCTAAGACTCGATGGCATTTTGTCAACTTGACCGTGGCGGAGAGTTCTCCGTTTTTGTTATGACATGTTTGTCTGCGCTGCCTTCTGACTTCCTAAGGGAAGAATCGCTGCCCGCTTTTCTAAGCACCTTGTCAACTTGAGTGGATTGGAGAGTTCCCCGTTTTCGTTATGATATGTTTTCCTGTGCTGCCTTCTGACTTCCTAAGGGAAGAATCGCTGCCCGCTTTTCTAAGCACCTTG
>CAZKXO010000146.1:0-2483 GCA_964556525.1 uncultured Saprospiraceae bacterium | reverse complement strand
GCTGCCTTCTGACTTCCTAAGGGAAGAATCGCTGCCCGCTTTTCTAAGCACCTTGTCAACTTGAGTGGATTGGAGAGTTCCCCGTTTTCGTTATGACATGTTTTCCTGCGCTGCCTTCTGACTACCTAAAGGAATCGAAGGTCTCCTGAAAACTTCCCTTTCTTCTCCTCTTCTTTAGCGTATTACAATAAATTTCTTCGTGACAGTCGTGTGCTCTGAATATATACGCAAGTAATAATTGTTTGGTTGTAATGATCTAATATCTATTGTCTCTAATTTTTTCTCTACAGTCAAGAGCACTTTGCCAAAAGCATTTATCACTTGTACCTTTTTTATTTTTATATCCAAGGCACCATAATCAACTTTCAATATATCTGAGACAGGATTTGGAGACAGTGTTATGTGATCTCTTAGTTCCTGATCAGCAGTCGACGTTGTAGCGAATATCTCACTAGCTTCACATCCATTTTCATCAACAGCATTGACCTCAATCGATGTAGCTGATAAGCTATCTACCGTATACGTAATTTCACCTACACCTCCTTCAAAGGTCACCTCAGTGCCATCATAGAATATATCTATGGAATCTGGCTGGGTAATTACAAAAGGAAATGTATTCATACAAGGGAATGAATCTACAACCGTTACCCAGTACGAACCAGGTGGTAAAGAAACATCCAAAGTATCAGCAGGCACAGTCATAACAAAAGAATCCTGATCTTCAATTACATACAAGAATGTATCGTTTGCATCGGCATCAACAACTGTTGCTTGTAACGAACCATTCTCTCCATAACAGGCAGCATCAGTAATTAAAAGAGAGCTCTCTATTTCAGGTCGTTCAGTTGTCAATATTTCGACAGAACCACCACAGCCTCCACTCGTTACTGCTAATATGTACATACCAGGTTCTGTAACTACCAATGTATCAGTTGTTGAAAGAATATTTTCTCCATCATCTCTCCATTGTTGACTGTCAAAACCAGAAGTAGTAAGCACAGTAGAATCACCATCACAAAACATCTCATTTCCAAAGTATGTTGGCACAATGGTAGCAGACTCTGTAACAGAGACTGAATCAACTGATGTACAACCATTAGTATCTGTCACCGTCACTGTATATGTTCCAGCGACATTTACTGTAATACTCTGAGCTATAGAACCAGTATTCCATACATATGAAAGATTTGATGCAGAATAGCTCAAAACAATACTTGATCCAGGACAAAACTGATTTGGTCCTTGGACCTGTCCATTTGGATTTTCATTGACTATCACTGTATGTGTATATGCTTCTGCACAATACGTTGTTGGCGTAAATACATACGTACCAGATATCGTAGTAGAAACCACAGAAGGTGTCCAATTACCAATAACTCCATTTGATGAAGTAGTCGGTAAAGCACCAGGTGTAGCTCCAGAACAATACTCACTTTGGAGTGAAAATTGAGGAACAGTAGGTGCAGGACCTTCTTGTATCTCTGTAGTGACTACAGTAGTACATCCTACAGCATTTGTTACTGTACATGTATATGTACCAGGAGATAAACCAGCAATTTCTGCTGTTAAAGCTCCTGTATTCCACTCATATCCTATTCCACCAGTAGCAATAGCAGTACCATCATTAGCAGTAAAACAAGTAACATCAGTAGATGCAACATTTGCATCTGGCAAATCATTCACCGTCAAGGTAAATGTTGCCGTAGCTGCTGCACATGGCCCAGATCCATCAGGATCATCTGTGATAGCAGTAATAATAACTACTCCATCAGTTGGACCTGGTGTATAACCAAAGCTAAAAGGGGAATTAGTAAATACTGTCTGATTCAATGTGCCAGATCCATTATGACCTAAAGTCACTTGGGAGGCATTTTCAAAGGTATTACCAGAAAGCATAAGCACTTCTATTCCACATACTGATGAAGCAGTAGATGCAAAACTTATTCCAGGAGCATTATCGCATCCACATGAAACATTAATACTTCCTGTCTCTGAACAGTTTGTTGAACTATCAAATACAACTACAGAATACAAACCATTAGCAAATCCCATAAACGTAGGATTTGACTGAAATGGTCGTCCATCCACAGAGTACTGATATTGATTACCCAAAGGTGATACAATAGTTACTGTAGCATTTCCAAAACCAGGACCACAATCAAATGTAGCTTGAGGTTCCGATGGATTAGCATTTACTGTAATAATCTGTGTACAAGTAGACTCATTTCCAGCAACATCCTTAGCAGTATACACAATAGAAGTGACACCTACTGGATAAACACCAGGATCATTACTTGTAATAGTTGGATTACTATCACAGTTATCTGTTGCACTTGCTGTACCAGGAACTACTAAATCACCATCACAAACAGTAATGTTTGCAGGGCAACTAATCACTGGATCCTCTGTATCATCCACTGTTACATCCACTGTACAGACATCTGTGTTTCCACTGTCGTCTGTCGCTGTAAATGTTACTGTGT
>CAZKXO010000145.1:0-8765 GCA_964556525.1 uncultured Saprospiraceae bacterium | reverse complement strand
AGTTTTCCTTCCTCTAAAACCCTTACTAGTATTTTATAATAATCTTCTAGGAAATAAGGCAAGACGCCATATCCCACAAAGGGGTTTAGGAATTGGTATTTGGCATATGAGACTTTTCGGTCTAGAAATTTCTGTACGTCCTTTTCAGCCAGGTCTATACTCTTGCTATATCTATCTAAAAGAACAAGTTCATAATAAAAGCTATCTAAGTCTCGGATAGATTTATTGAGAATTACTGTGTCGTTTTCTGTAGTAATTCCCACTAAGGCTGCATGAGAAAGTATTGCTGTTTTTAGGTCACGTGGGACGTTAGGAAATGGGATCGTGTCCCAATGATCGATATCAATATAGTGTCTGTATGCTTCATTTTTAAGTGCATATCTTCTTTTATCAGGATCTACGGCATGCTGACTGATATAAAAAATATGCTTTTTGAAGACTGGTAGCATTTCCTGAGGCAAAGTAAAAACTGCCATCTTATTAATAAGCCTGTGACCGTAAAATCCCCAATCAGAAATACTAGAAGTAAAGGCAGTCAATATCAGAATGATGACTGTCACACTGCTTAGTAGTCTTATGCTTTGTACTGACTTATTCACTAAACTATTTTCTGTAAAAGTAGCTTGGTTTCTGCATATATCTTCTAATAAACTGTGATTGAACATAATAAAAATCTCCCAAATTAGAATGAGCAAAAAATTTCTCGTGGAATTTGGATAGATCGTCAGGAGACCTGGTATTATATGAGGTGTCCGTCATATCTATTGCTGGAAATATGTCTAAACTAAGTGGTTCTCTATTTTGTGCTTCCACAGTCATTTTCATAAAAGGAATCAAAGCCAAAATAGAGTCTTTCAGTTCATGATCATTCTGCACAAACTCACAGACCAGACTACTATAATCTTTGAAATAAGCTTCTATCACATTTGCCACAGGCTCACCTGAAGTGTAATCCGATTTAAGTTCATATGCAGCACCTTCTCGAGAAAGGGTGAATCCATCTTGCTTGCTCTTAGGATAATCAATCCTTATTTCCCTAATATCATTTGGATCATAGGAAAAGACCATGAGTTCTCTCATTTCTTCCTGTGATTGGGTGAAGTAGTTTCTTATTCCGCCTTGTATACTAGGTATACTCATTACGTAAGACTGCTTGCTTCCAGGTCGCATGCAATAAGTGCCATACTCATCATTCGTGTTTGTACCTAGGACAAATTCATTTATAAGTTTGCCCTTGGAGTCATATGCCTTGATATCCATTGCATGATTGGCCATTCTTTTGATAGCAGTCTTGTTTTCTTCAACAGCCGGAATATACTTTATGGACATCCTATTCATTGTTCTGAGCATGTTCTTGACTATTCTATCATTGGCCTTTTGCTTGTCATTAATGTACCATCCATCTTTCCTCTTACTAAGGTGAATCACAGGTCTAGCTTTAGATTCTATAGTAAGGACTTCTACATCTTCTGGTTCCTCCAGAATAAATTCACGATCTTCTATTCGAATAGAAGTGTTGTCCTCTTTGGAACCTGTTGCAAAATAGATTACTGACAGAGAAACAAGAATAATAAGTAAGATTAATGTTTGCTTCATAGTTAAGATCTTTATCCAAAGGTAATTTATTTATAATCTTGTGCTTTTTATTTTAAGGTTCAAGGATGACAAAAACGCTAAAAGAAATAAAACTCGAGGATTATGACTTGGTAATATTCGACTGTGATGGCACATTAGTGGATACTGAGCCTTTGACCAATGGACTTATAGGGACAATGATTCGTGAAATAGGTGTAGATATTTCTGATCATGAGGCTTATAATTTCTTCGTGGGAACCTCGTTTGCAAAGATTACAGAGTTTGTAGAAGGCAGATTAGGAAAAAAATTAGATTTTGATTTTGAAAGAGAATTCAGAATAAGATGTGTTGATTTATTCAAGAAAGAATTAAAAATTATACCAGGGGCCGATGACTTCATAAATAAGTTGGAACAGAAGATTTGTGTCTCTTCCAATGGTCCCAAAGAAAAGATGTTGTTGACACTAGAAATTACTAATTTACTTCACCACTTCGATAAAGGCAATATGTTTTCGGCTTACGAAATTGAGAAATGGAAACCAGAACCTGACCTCTATTTATATACTGCAAAGGAAATGGGAGCTGCGCCAGAAAAGTGCTTGGTAATAGAGGATACAGTCTCCGGTATGATGGGTGCCATCAATGCGAAGATGGATGTTGTGGTCCATTCACATGGGATGGATAAAAAAACTGCTCATGAGCTTTTGGCTCCAACATTTGAAAGCTATGAACAACTTACCAAATTGATCTTTTGAAAAATTATTCTTTAAATAGCAAAAAAGGTCAGCCTAAAAATTAGAAAAACATTAATGTGCTGCCTTTCTTATTTTTGCATGCATTATTAAAATCAAACACTAAAACAAAATTATGGCAAAAACCAGAATAGCTATCAATGGCTTTGGTAGAATAGGTCGATTGACTTTAAGAAACTTACTCGAAGATAGACGAGTAGAAGTTGTAGCCATCAATGACCTTACCGACAACCATACTCTGGCTCACCTATTTAAATATGACTCTGCACAAGGTGCCTTCGATGGGAAAGTAAGTGCAACTGATGACTTCTTAACTATAGGCAGAAAAAAGATACTTGCTACAGCAATAAAGGATCCTTCTAAATTGCCTTGGAAAAAGAATAAAGTAGATATAGTACTCGAATGTACTGGTGTATTCAGACACAAAGACAAAGCTGCTTTACATCTAAAGGCAGGTGCTAAAAAAGTAATTATTTCTGCCCCAGGAAAAGGTGACGTAAAGACAATAGTCTTAGGCGTTAATGATGGTGAAATAAAGAAAAGTGACAAGATTATAAGTAATGCATCTTGTACTACTAATTGCTTAGCACCACTGGTGAAAATCATTAAAAACACCTGGGGCTTAGACCAAGGTACAATGACTACGATCCATGGATATACTGGAGATCAGAGAATCCAAGATGCACCGCATTCTGATCTGAGAAGAGCTCGCGCCGCTGCACAGAACATAATACCGACTTCCACTGGAGCTGCTGTCGCAGTAACTAAAGTTATAGAAGGTATAGAAGGAAAGCTATTTGCTATGGCAGTAAGAGTTCCAGTAATTACGGGTTCATTAGTAGAGCTTAATGTCTTGGTAAATAAGGATATCACAGTAGAGAAAGTAAACAAGGTATTCAAAAAATATGCTAGCAAGGACCTTAAAGGTGTCCTACAGTATGTAGAAGATCCTATTGTATCATCAGATATCATAGGAAATAATCACTCTTCTATTTTTGACTCTGGACTAACTAAGGTCAATGGAAGATTTCTAAAAGTTGTTTCTTGGTATGATAACGAAGCAGGATTCTCTAAGAGACTAGCTGAACTAGCTGTAAAATTTAAATAGCAAAAATCACTATACTATAAAGCCGGCAGTATTAGCCGGCTTTTTTTCATCTCTTCAATTTTTATATCTCATGGTCACTAATATTTCAGGAAAGAAAGTATTAATCAGAGTAGATTTCAATGTTCCATTCAATAGCCAACAAGAAATCACTGATGACACCAGGATGATCAAAGCCTTACCTACAATAAATAAAGTACTTGATGAAGGTGCAGCTGTTATCTTAATGTCCCATCTAGGAAGACCTCTCAAAAAACTGAATGATAATGGGACAATCAACAAGCAAAAATACAGTCTACGGCCACTGGTCGCACATCTATCCAGCCTTATTAATAGACCTGTACAATTTGCCGAAGACACTGTCGGTCAGTCTGCATTTGATCTAGCTCTAAAACTACAACCTGGCCAAGTTTTGCTCTTAGAAAACACTAGATTTAATAAAGGAGAGAAAAAAGGAGATGATGAGTTTGCTGCAAAAATGGCCAAGCTCGCTGATATATATATCAATGACGCATTTGGAGCTGCACACAGAGCCCACGCCTCTACAACTACAGTAGCTAAGTATTTTGATGCAGATCAAAAGTCTCTAGGATTACTGATGGAAAAAGAAATAGGCAGTGCCAGAAAAGTACTAAACAGTCCTTCCAGACCATTTACTGCAATCTTAGGTGGAGCCAAAGTCTCTGACAAGATCCAACTCATAGAAAAGTTGCTAGACTTTACAGATAACATACTTATCGGTGGTGGAATGACCTACACCTTTATCAAAGCGCAGCATGGCACTATTGGAAATTCTTTAGTAGAGCATACATATATAGAACTTGCTAAAGAACTGCTGGAAAAAGCAAAAGAACGAAATGTAGATTTCTATCTTCCAGAAGACTCTCTGATAGCTGATAATTTTTCAAATGATGCCAACTTAAAGGAGTGCAATTCAATGGAAATCCCTGACGGATGGATGGGCCTCGACATAGGACCTAAGGCCATAGCACAATATCAAAAAGTCATCATGGGCTCTCAGACCGTACTGTGGAATGGACCTTTAGGGGTATTTGAAATGGATAACTTTTCTAAAGGCACATTCAGCGTGGCACAAAGTGTTGCTGATGTCACTCAGAAAGGTGCCTTTACTTTAATAGGTGGAGGAGATTCTGTTTCTGCAATAAATAAATCTGGTCTATCTGACAAGGTTAGTTTTATTTCCACAGGTGGCGGTGCAATGCTGGAATTTCTGGAAGGCAAAACACTGCCAGGTATTGCTGCAGTAAGCTAAGCAATAGAAATTGTTATTCTAATCTGGATATCAAAAGTATAAGAGTAAGGATGCTCATAGCTTGTGCTACAGAGTCCCCGAGTACTTTGGTCCAGTCTACATCTTCTTTCTTGTCTTCTTCTTTTTTATCGAATGACTTGAAACCTACTGTAATTTTTGATCCTTGATAAACCTTAGGGTATTTCTTTATGAGGAATCCTGTACGTAGCCTTTTGATTTCACCATTGGCATGTTCTACAAAAATCTTTTGCCTATCGGCCAACTCATGTAAGCCTCCTGCGTATTCATTAATGTAAAACAGCGCATCCTTGTTTTTATGGAAAGGCACATGTATTTCATTTCCTTCATTAATAGTGTTTTGGCCTACAGCCTCATAGGCTCTAGTAGCCCCTTGTATGGTCACAAACTCTCTTATTCTAGGCACGACTATTCTATCTCCATTCTTCACCAAGAAATTAAACTCTGAGGCCGGATTGCTCAGGATTTCTTCTAGCTTAATAACTATATAGCCATAATCATTGTCTGTTCTTTCCAGGGTGGCTCCTGCAGGAAAGGCTTCGTCAGTAATTCCTCCGGCTCGTTCTATAATAGATGATATTTGCTCATTGTCTTTGGATATGGCATAGGGGCCTGGGAATGCAACTTCTCCTTCCATAAAGACCCTTCTTTGTAATTCGTGATCCTTGATGTAACGTACTGCGATATTATCGAATGGTTCTAATCTATAATCTTTATCCCCATTGAGCACATTGAAATCTCTATCCATCTCTAGCTTAGCGACCACTGTTTTGGTAGACTCATTATTTCTTATAATTACTCTGGATATTTCTATGTTGTTGGTACTGGCAGATAACTTAAATCCACCAGCCAAAGTCATAAGATCTTTGATAGTCATATCTATACCATACTGGTACTCTCCAGGAGAATTGACGGCACCTTCTACCCTAACATAACTCTCTTCCAAGAATATATTCTTTGACATTATTACCAAACTGTCAAAAGGGCTCATAACAAAGTTCAATTCATCATTTTCATCTTCGAAAATGCGTTGAAGATCATTTATAGTTTTGTATTCAGTTATTTTGGGATTGATAGTATCATTTCTGTGAATGATAGCAAAATTAGAAGCATCTCTTCGCAATCCGCCTGCAAGCATGATTGCATCTTTGACCTTGATCGTCTGGCTATTATCAAAAGGAAACTTACCTGGAAGTCTTACTGCTCCATCTATTGCAAAATCCATATCATCAGTAAATCTATCCTTTGCCCATATTTCTAATTTGTCCTTGTCTTTGAGAATGAGGTTATCAGGAGAGTTAGGATTGCGAAGTACATTAGCAATATTCAGTTTTTCATAGCTGAAGGTACCATTGTTATTATCTCTAGTTAGGTATGCAACCTCTACATCTGACAAGCTTGTTATGCCTGCTTTTCTTATTAGATTTCCCACATTCATTCCCTCATTTCTCTCGAAGATACCTGGCTGAGAGACTTCCCCTACTATTTCTACAAAGTTAGAAAACTCTTCATCGATAGATTCTATGATCACGACATCTCCGTGATTGAGCTCAAAGTTTCTTCCCGAATCCTGATATGATCTCCAGTCAAGATCTATAATTTTCTTTCTATCAGCAACATAACGTTGGACTTGGATCTTTTTCTGAAAAGCATTTTCTGCAAAACCACCAGCAAAATCCAATAACTCTTTCACCCCTTCATCAGCTATTAATTCGTACTTATGGGGTCTTCTAATTGCACCTTCAATGGTTATAATTTTTTCTGCGACTGGAACAAGGATGATATCATTATCCTCTAAAAAGTAGTCATTAGCAATAGTTGGGTTTTTCATGAATGCATACACATCCAGGCGTTTAGATTCCCCCGTAGCCTTTTTGAGTTGTATATTTCTCAGACTTCCTATGTCATTAGTGCCATCCACAATCGATAGTGCATTGAAAGCAGAATTGAATGCAGAAATAGCATAACTACCCTGATTTGCCGCTACATCTCCGTAGATGCTGATACGGACTGTTCTCGAAAAATTAAGGGCGACATCGAACTCACCTCTTCTATAAGAATAAAATTCTAGAAAATACTTGAACAATTTTTCTCGAGCGACCCCTAGACTTAAGCCTTTGAGAAAGACGCGATGCTTGTTATCTATGATGATGTAACCATCATTATTTACGAGAAATTCATTTACAAATTGCGAACGACCCCAAGCTGAAACGACCAATTCGTCTCCTGGTCCTAACACATAAGTATCAGGGGCTTTTATTTCTTCGGCTGTCGACTGTAACTGCAAGGCATCACTTCTGAGTAAGCTCTGGCCATAGATTAATTCTACAAAATCTTCCTCATCTTCAAGTTCCTCTTCTAATAAATTCTCCAATTCCAAGCTATCTTTAGCTAAGTCATCTTCCAGGCCTACTGTATCTAGCTCATTTGTTATCACAAACTCATCTTGCTTTTTGACCTCCAACTCTAGAATGACATTTCTGATGATCTGTATTTGCTCAGGTGTAATATTAGATTGATCCAAAAAATTAAGATCTATGCCTTCCTCATTTAGTCGTTGTTCTACTTCAGAATATTCCAGACCTCTAGTCTCCAGTTCTTGAATGACCTTTTCTTTCGTCACAAAAATATTCTGTGCAGTTAGTTGAGCATTTGTAGTCAGAATACAGACTGAAACTAGTAGAAGAATCCTTGTAGTCAATTTAACATTCATATTATAAAAAATATAATATGTAAATCTACTCTTCTAGTTGTGCTCAAGCAAATAAATCGATAACTCTTTCAGATCTAGGGACTAATAAAGAGCAATAATTCATCATATTAAAGCTTATGCAAGTGTTTTCACCAGGGCTTCTTTGAGTTTTAGGACAATATGAGACTGCATCTCATCTGTCAATTCTGAGTGCATTGGAAGTGATAAAACCTGATTTCCCAATTTATCGCTGACAGAAAAATCCTGACTTTTGTTTACATATTGTTTGTAGATGCCTTGTCTATGCAATGGCTGTGGGTAATAGATGCCAGTAGGAATACCTTGTAAACCGAGCTCCGCTCTTACATGATCTCGATCCGTCAATTTAATGGTGTACTGATGAAAAACATGATTACCATTTTTTATCCTTTTAGGAATCTCGACTTCCTCTATTTGTGCAAATAACTGGTCGTATCTATCTGCAGCTTCTACTCTACTATTATTGTATTCATCAAGATATTTCAGTTTTACATCCAGTATAGCAGCTTGTAATCCATCCAGTCTGCTATTTATACCTATCGTCTCGTAATAATACTTTTTCTGAGAACCATGATTTGCATAGAGATTCATCTTATAGGCCAGAGCTTCATCATTTGTCATAACAGCTCCCCCATCCCCATAACAACCCAAATTCTTGGAAGGAAAAAAGGATAAAGTTCCAATATCTCCCATCGTGCCACAGTTATGCCTGACACCATTCAGTTGGTACTCAGCACCGATGGCTTGGGCTGTATCTTCTATTACCTGAATGCTATAATCTTTTGCAATCTGGAGGATTGGCTCCATTTCACAAGACTGACCAAAAAGATGAACAGGTATAATAGCCTTAGTCTTATCTGTTATTACATCTTTAATTTTTTCAGGGTCAATATTGAAGGTATCTGGATCTACATCGACAAACACAGGAACCAAACCCAGCAAACAAATTACTTCTACTGTTGCAACAAAAGTAAACGGTGTAGTAATAATCTCAGAGCCTCTGGGATAGTCCATTGCCATCAGTGCTAACTGAAGTGCATCTGTTCCATTGCCACAAGGGATAACATAGTTGGTACCCAGATATGTTTCTAGATTCTGGGTAAATTCTTTTACATACTTACCTTTAATGAAGGCCGTGTCGCTGATGACATTCTGAATAGCCTCATCCATTTCTTCTTTGATCCTTAGATATTGACCTTTAAGGTCTACCATTCTTATTTCCATCCAAAAGGGTTTCAATAAATACTACAACCATGCAAAGATGTATTTATTGCATCAGAATTCAATTAATCCAATAGAGAAGAAGCGAAA
>CAZKXO010000144.1:0-8788 GCA_964556525.1 uncultured Saprospiraceae bacterium | reverse complement strand
GGTTCTTATGCCTTGAAGTATTGCAGTGGTACTTCCGTCTGGCATTGTGAGAAGTTTTACCACCTTAGCAGAGGTGCCTTTTTTATACAAATCATCATAACCTGGATCTTCCGTTTTTAATTCTATCTGCGAGAATACTGCTATCAGCTGTTTGTTATCAAAAGCCTGTTTTACAGCTTTAACGGATTTAGTCCTTCCTACGGTAATCGGAATAACAACACCAGGAAAGAGGACTGTGTTTTTAAGGGCGAGAATAGGCAATTCTTCTGTGCCACCTTGGAAATTTTTCTCGTCATCTTCATCTGGTATAGATAGTAAAGGAACTATCTCATTATCATGCATATCATCAAGGAAGGCTGGTGGTATCAGGTCTCTAAACATCTAAGTTTCTTTTGCTCTGTATTGTCAATATGTGTACCAAGCCAATTTATTATCATTTTGACTGCCAATCTTGCTTAACTAAGTCTTTCAGCTAGACATTTAGTCAGTCTTTAATGAAATTATACCTGATTAGTCAGGTAATGACTATCTGAATTAAAATGTCGAAGTAGCTTTAGCAAGGCTATCAAGATGATAATTATAGATGCAATATGCAGTTGCTGTATAAAGCTGGCGCCTAACAAACTGAGTGCCATAGAGGCACTTAATACAAGAAGGAGAGGTTTAGTTTTTCTACACAGCAAGATTAAGAAAAGTGGGTTCATCCAGAGGAGATTCAAGTTGTTTTTGGTAGTTATATGATCTGTGGCAAACCACATAAATACTATTATAAGACCTCCTAGACCCAGGATTGTAAAAAAGAGTTTATCATAAAATCGCAGCCATTTAGAATCTACTTTCTGATTCCTAAATAGAAGTAATTCAAGTAGTAACAACAGTCCAAAAAATAAAGAAGGGCCAAAGATGCCAGTTTTAGATCTGCTTACCACTTTACTCTCATGATCCAAAAGTAACTGTGTTTCTTTCACTAATGGTGTATGACCTAAGGAGCCTTTAGCCAATTGTTGGAACAAGTATTCTGGTAGGAACATCTCACCTTCGGCATCAGCAGTAGCGTCTGCTGGAGTACCAACCAATAAGTCCATTCCAAAATCTGTCCAAGGACTTACATAGTTAAACTGATCCAAGAGTTGTCTGTAGGTGTATTCATTTGCTGTATCACTGTAATTCAATAAGGTAATGTTGTCTTCCAGCATATCTCTTATTCGCGTAGTACAGTTGTCAAAGAAAAAATCGTATTTGTAATACTTGTTTTCTGGTTTGATATTTTGACGCAAGGCTTGATATAGTTGAGTCACCTGCTTATGATCTAAATCCAAAACTTGTTCTATAACCGATCTCTTTTCAGCCTTATAATTGTGTATAAAGGCACCGTAGCTGGCTCTGCCTACCCAATAATTTAACTTACCGCGTAGAAACTTCATCATGAAGCCTTCTTCTTTAAAACTGAAGAGTCCATAGTTGTAGACAACATCCAAATTCATTACTGGATCTTGTACTCGAACCGCTGTATGGCCAAACATGTTATATAAATCATCTCCAGCTCTACACGTAAGTACAGAGATTGTTGCTTGTTGAGACAATTGTGCTGAGCTAACAAAACAGGAGCTTAGTAGGATACAAAAACTGAGCAGATACTTCTTCAATTCGATTCTTTTTTTGCAGGTCTAAGTAAAAGCATCTCATTAGCTATTTCTCTTTCCCATGGAAAATCTGATCTCTGTAGTTGCTCTATAATGGCAGTGTAGTTCTTATCATTTCTGTTTTGACTGAGTTTATAATTTGCTTCTACTTCTGCCACCTCCAGTTCAAATGCTGTTAATCCTTGTAGATGAGCATGAAGTTGCTCTTCGGACATATCGCTTATTCTAAATCTGTCAGCTCTTCCGGACTCGTACTGTTCTACCATCTTCGACAAAGCTGCCATCATTTCTTCCTTCAGTAAAACTCTGAAGCTACCTCTCATCTGGATAGAGATATAATTCCAGGTCGGCACATTTACATGGTCATACCACGAGGATGATACATAGGCATGAGGCTGAGAAAAAATAACTGTTGCCGCGCCTCCATCTAAAATGGCTTGTGTCAACTTATTCCCTTTAGCTATATGGCTCGTCAATAAGAGCTTTTCTGCTGTGGATTGTATTTCTATGGGAACATGTACATGTTCTATTTGCTTAGAGACGATAGCTGAGACAGTGGCAAAGCTGTATTTTCTTGCAAAGGCAATAGCCGCTTTTGTCGATAACCCGCGATGTGATTTAGGAATATACATATACTGTCGTCAAAATTAACTTTAATAGTATTCTGGATACTCTTTTGATCGTTTTTATAGTCTTAAAACAGAGATTCAAGGAACTACATTGTACAAGTGGAAAGTTATTCTAGCTTTGCATAACAAAGATTTTAAAGAACTGAGTATGATCCAGAAACTATTGCTATCTGTGGTATTAATGATTTTATTGAGTTTGGCAGCTTGTAAGTCTTCAAGTAAAACAACGAGATCAGGAAATAGAACAACAAAAAGTACGACGACTGCTAAAAAGGCCAAGACTTTACCTCATGGAATTGTTAAATCTGAAGATATCAAATCCCTACAGACTGACATGACTGGATCTTTTCGTAGTCTTAGTCAAGCACAAGCGGATAGCACCTACTTGGACATCTCTTTACACATGTATCCCATATGGACCACTAAAGAAGACCCATATCTCTATGTAGAACAAGCACTGAGTTCTAACCTAGACAAGCCCTACAGACAGAGAATATATAAATTGGAGAAAGATGGAAATGGTGGATTTATGAGTCATGTATTTACTTTCAGTAATCAGGAAGCTGCAGTAGGGCAGTGGAAAACACCAACTTATTTTGATCAATTTGATTTGTCAATACTAGAAGAAAGAGAGGGCTGCACGGTTTACCTAACAAAGCATGCTGACGGTTCTTACTCTGGCAGTACAAGATTGGATCATTGTAAGAGTAGCCTTCGTGGAGCCACTTATGCAACTTCAGTTGTCAAAATCAGAGATAACAGTATCATGAGTTGGGATCAAGGTTTTGATGCAGATGGCAATCAAGTATGGGGAGCAGAAAAAGGAGGCTATCGTTTTGAAAGAGCAAGTTCTACTAACTAATCTTTAACTTATTCCGGAACCGTTTTCACTTTCAGCATTAGGCTGTATAAACTTTAGTGAACCATCACTGTTTTCGCCCATTAGTATCATGCCTTTAGATTCTACACCTCTAATTTTTCGCGGGGCTAGATTGGCAAGAAGTGTTACCTTTTTTCCTACAATTTCTTCCGGAGAGAAATGCTGTGCTATACCAGATACTACCGTTCTTTTTTCAAATCCTACATCCAGAGTCAGCTGTAATAGCTTGTCTGCTTTTTTGACTTTCTCAGCCGCAGTTATAGTGGCTACTCTAAGATCCATCTTCATAAAGTCATCATACTGAATAGTTTCTTTGAGAGGAGTTGAGGTCATTGAGGTTGTTGCGTTAGTGGATTCTGGGACTATTTTGGATGCGTTGAGTTTATCTATTTGAGTCTGGATGACGTCATCGTCTATTCTTGAAAAAAGATGTAGAGGCTCACCAATTTTGTGGCCTGATTCTACAAGTAGTTCTCCTTCCGCAAGTTTATTGCAAAGATCTAATAATTCACCTTCTTCCTTTAGCTTGGGAAGGTTCAGGAGATCAGTTATCTTATCAGAAGTAAAAGGCAAGAATGGTCTGATGATGACACTAAGAACTTTGACGTATTGAATTAGCAAATTCATTACTACTTTAACCTGTTCCGGATCAGTTTTGACAGTTTTCCATGGTTCATTGAATTGTAGGATTTGATTGCCCTGAGAAGAAATCTCCATTAGAATTTTCAATCCTCCTCTGAAGTCGTACTTTCTCAGGCATGCACAAAGTGCATCTACATTATCAAAAAGTCTCAGCAATTCAGCATCATGAAAACTGAGGTCCTCTATGCCTTCTGCTCCGATGATATCTAAGTCTTCATCAAATTCTGGGACAACCCCTTCATAGTACTTATTTGTTAGCACTATTACACGATTGACAAAATTTGCTAGGTTGTTTACAAGCTCATTGTTTGTTGCTTCTTGGTATCCTTTCCATGTAAACTCACTGTCCTTTAGTTCAGGCATCGTCTTAATCATGCTGTATCTGAGTTCGTCCTCTTTGCCGGGCAGGTCCTCCAGATATTCATGTACCCATATAGCCCAGTTTCGGGAAGTAGATATTTTATCACCTTCGAGATTCATGAACTGGTTGGCAGGAACATTAATGGGTAAAACATAGTTTCCGTGTGCCTTCAGGATAGCTGGGAAGATTATACAGTGGAATACGATATTGTCTTTACCTATAAAATGGACAAGAGCCGCATCATCTTTTTTCCAATAGTCCTCCCAGTCTCTGCCATTGTCCTTAGCCCACTGCTTCGTAGATGAAATGTATCCGATAGGAGCATCCAGCCATACATAGAGCTTCTTCCCTTCAGAGCCTGCTATATGCTTAGGTACATCTACTCCCCAAGTGAGATCTCTTGTCATCGCTCTGGGATGAAGTCCGCCATCCAGCCAAGATCTACATTGTCCCAGTACATGATTTTTCCAGTCTTCGGGATAATGCAAAGTTTCACCTTCTAGTGTCCCTTGGTTAAGCCATTCTTTGAGCCATGCTTCATATTTATTTAGCGGGAGATACCAGTGCTTTGTCTTGCGCATTTCTGGCTTTCCATTACTCAATGTGCTTTGAGGATTGATAAGGTCTGTTGGACTTAGTGCACTACCACAATTTTCACACTGATCACCATAAGCTGCATCATGATTGCACTTAGGACAAGTACCCTTAATGTATCTGTCTGCGAGGAACTGTTGTGCAATAGGATCATAGTATTGTTCTGATTCTCTTTCCTCGAATTCTCCTTTTTCATAAAGTGTGGAAAAGAACTCTTGAGAAGTCTGGTGATGTAACTCTGCAGAAGTTCTGTGATAGTGGTCAAAAGATATCCCTACTTTCTTAAAGGTATCTTCAAAGAGGCTGTGGTACTTATCGACGATTTCTTGAGGCGTTGTACCTTCTTTGAGTGCCTTGATAGTAATGGCTGCACCGTGTTCATCTGAACCACAGATGTAAGCTACATCTTTGCCATAAAGTCTAAGAAATCTACAATATATATCACCCGATAGATATGCACCTGCTAAATGACCTATATGTAGTGGCCCATTAGCATATGGTAGTGCTGCAGTGACTAAGTACCTGTTAATTTCCCTCATTCTTACATCCAGTTTTCACCTCAAATTATCTATCCACTTAGTTTTTGGGATGAATATCAAAAGTAAGCTCTCGGGACAGCCCACAAAGATAAAGCTTAATCAGTATTATCTTAATTCAAGCAGTTATTTTATAAGTATTATTTTCACATTAGATACCAATAATTTTCTTTGTATTATCAAGAGTAGAGATCATATACAAGCCTTACTGGAAGCAGGTCACAATACTGCATTGCGTAATCAGATAGTCGACTATGTAGGTAGTTCTAAAAAAAGGATGGCTGACTTGATGTATTTTTTCTTTCATGAGAAGTGGCGTTATGGACAAAGGGCTTCTTGGTCCATAGGACGCATAGGTCTTAAGCATCCTATACTTATACAACCATATCTCCAGGAGATGGTCAGAAAGTTAGATGAAGATACACATGATGCGGTCAAAAGAAACACTATCAGAATCTTTGAGGATATCAAAATCCCAGAAGATTTAGAAGGGCCACTATTCGATAAATGTTTGGATTTCGTTATTGATACCAAAGTTGCAATTGCTATACGTTGTTTTTCACTCACGGTTTGTGGAAAGGTGGCTGAGAATTACCCTGAGCTTCAGGGAGAATTAGTAGCGGTAGCTCAGGAGTATATGCCGCATGGCTCCGCAGGTTTTAAATTTCGGTGTAGAAAACTTATAAAGAAGTTTAGTTGAATTCCTTCCTTTGCTGGAGCTAAGTAATACGAATAGTTTAGTTTATAATAGAAAGAACTGCTAGCCAGTGGAAAAAATTTGCTGCCATAACGAAAAGATGCCAGATCAAATGGTGATAGGTCTTTTTTTTCCAACGATAGAAAACTACTCCTGCACAATACAGAAATCCTCCTATAACTAAAAGTCTTAGAGTTGCCTCAGGAGTGGAACGAACAAAGGTGTCGAGTTCTATAAGCACAGTCCATCCCATTAGGACATAGAAGATAATAGATAAGTTCTCAAACCTTCCAGTAAAGAAAAGTTTAAAGACACTACCAGCAAAAGCAAGACCCCAAATGATATATAGTAACCTTAAGCCTGAATCTTCTTCAAAAGTGATAAGTGTAAATGGTGTATAAGTACCTGCAATCAAGAAGAAAATAGCAATGTGATCTATGGTTCTAAATATTCTTCTGGATGGGCTATTCCACTTGTAGTGATATAAACTTGAGGCAACATAGACAACAATTGTACTAAAACTAAAAATCAATATCGAAATAAGTTCTGCATTCAGATTATGGATATCAATTTTATAGACCAAGATAAACATGCCTATCATGGCAAGTATCAATCCTATAAAATGAGAAATGAAATTATAGTACTCTACCTTATTTGATTTTCTAATCTGGTCAAATAACATCTTAAAGACTTAGTTGTTAATCTGAATTTTCAACCATTTTAAAAGCTCATTAAATCCTACTGAGTTGATACTATGGCCAATATCAAAGTAATGTTCAGAGATTTCTACGCCAGCAGCTTTTAGTGCTTTAGTTGTTGCTTGGATAGGTTGCACTGGGATTACCATATCCTGAGTGCCGTGAGAAACAAAAAGTTTTGTTTGCTTCAATTTATAAGGCTCAGCAGCCATTAACATTACTTCTGGATAGACTTCTCCACTAAGGGATATAATACCAGCTATTTTATCAGGATACCGTAATCCAGTAGTCAACGACATGATTGCCCCTTGGCTAAATCCACCCAAATAGATTTTATCTGGATTCACTCCTTTGTCATTTATAAGCTGTGAAATATAATCCAGAAGTTTGTCACTAGATGCCAGCATTGCTTCTGCATCGTAGTTCCACCCAGTCTGACTTCGGTTAAGTGGATACCAGCTGTATTTATTGGGCTGGAGAGTTATAGGTGCACGAGGGGAAACTACTAGCATCGCTGGATCAAAGTGCTTAGCATAACTAAATAAATCTTTTTCATTGCTTCCATGTCCATGCAACAATAGAAGAGTAGGAGTTGAGCTATTGATTTCGCCTTTGGTCGGTAGTCTGATTTCGTGTTGATAATGGTAGACTACTGGCTCGGTAGACTGTTCAATTTTAGTTTTGCATCCTACAGATAAGAAAACGAAAGCCAATATCCAGCAGAAAAAAGCTGGAGTTTTGTTTACAGCCTTTTGTCCATCCATGAGGTAATTCTTGACCATACTATATCATTATCTAGTTCTTTCAAAATTTCATGTTTATAGTTTTCTAGAGGGGCAAACTCCTTATCTTCAGATCTTGCTTCTTCATATAATAATTTACCTCCTTCGAACTCAGCAAGTCTGTCTTCAGTCCCATGCAATACGATCATCGGATGGTTAAATTGACTAAAGAAAGGTCTGATTTTTTTCATCTGTTTGAGCAATTGATAACCGGAACTCGCATACATTTTGTCCGTGTAATTTAGTGCATCTCTTACATAGAGTTCTATTTCTTTAGGATCTCGAGATATATGCTGTGGGTCTATCTGTATAGTTTTTAAAGTAGGAAATAATGTGCCAACCACACCAGACATTTTTTGCAATAGGGGAGCGGTATTACTATCAGGCATTATAAGTGGTGCTGAAAATATGGCTCCTCTAAAAAGCTCTGATACTTTATTAGTATCTAGAAGATAACTGCATTGTACTAAGCCGCCCATGCTGTGTGACATAAGAAAGAAAGGTCTGATTGTCCCTAACTCAAACTGCCTAATAGCTAGTTTGTAGTCCTCAAGGTAATTCTCAAAGTCCTTAATAAAAGACCTGTATTTTCCATCGGATTGTCCATGTGACCTCTGGTCATAGGCGTAGAAATTATAACCGTTTGCATTCAGTGCCTCAGCCTCTTTTGCATATCTGCCACTGTGTTCGAAAAAGCCATGGAGAAATAGTATGTCTGCTTTGGCGCCATCAGTCTTCCATACCTTGGCATGCAAATTTAAATTGTCATGAGTACTTATGATATCAGTATTCATCTAACTTATTGCATTAATGTTTTCTATGAAGGACTCGAAGAAAGATTGCCATGACAATTCATCTTTGATACTTTCAAAATCCAATTTTAATTTTTCTTTGCCGGTTAGGATGTTATCTAGCTTTTCTGCAATGGAATTTGGATCAGACTCCGCTATTAAACCTATCTTATGGTTTTCTATTAAAGTTGCAAGGCTGCCAACTCTGGTTACAATTACTGGGCGATCGAAATGTAGAGCTATGGGGACGACGCCACTCTGAGTAGCGGTTTTGTACGGTAACACTATCACATCTGCCCCACAGAAAAGAAGTGGAACATCTTCATTAGGGATATATTCGTTTCGGATTATGATTCGATCTTCTAAGTTGTGCTTCGCAATAAGTTTGAGATATTTTTTTTCATCTTCATAAAACTCTCCTGCTATCACAAGCTTGTAATTTTCTTTAGTCTTTAGAATTGCTAAGGCATCCAGTAAGGTTTCCACACCTTTGTATGCTCTTACCAATCCAAAGAACAACAAATACTTTGTGCCA
>CAZKXO010000143.1:0-8818 GCA_964556525.1 uncultured Saprospiraceae bacterium | reverse complement strand
TAATAACATAATTGTCTGTCTCAAGGTCGACAGAACCTGGCAACACGTCCACCAATTCTGCACCTTCCAATTGTAAAGCAAATTGGAAACCATATATCAATCCAGCTTCATTAGAAAAAACAGGAATCAAAGTTGTATGCTCTGTACTTCTAGATTCCAATGAGTAGTAAAGCTTATAGGATGACCTGGCATCTACAGGTCTGGAAGACAGTTGTATCGACTCATCGACATCACCTATCTTTACTCCAATAAAATCGTTATCCATTTCCGTCATAGAATTCTGAGCTACAGTTATAGACTCATTGAAAGGGAACGGACTAAGCGTATCAGCAAATACAAAATCAGCTTCTACAAATCTCCAAGAAGTATTATTATGGAATGAACTCAGCTGTCCTAACAACATCTGTCTAAGTTCCACAAGGTCTTGCCCATTGACTCTATTGTCTTTGCTTATGTCAGCAGCTATTATCTTATAAGGTGAAGACAGGGGTGCAAGACCCAAAATATGTCGTTGCATAAAAATCAAATCTCTGGTAGAAACACCATTAAGGTGATCTACATCTTTAAATGGAGCCACTTGATATTCTGGACCAAAAGACACTTGGTCAAAATAGAAATTCCCCAACGTATCAGTAAGTACCATTTCTTCTTCTCCAGCTACTGCTTCTAGGAAGGTTTCCACATTCACCAATCTCTGCCCAGACTCGGTAACTACCTGGCCACCTAGTACTATCATCATAGAGTTATCGTCAGCACAAGCTTCATTGGAATCAGAAAGTATGACTTCTGTGATACAGTTGGATTGGTTACCTGAGGTATCGGTCACAAAAAGCTGAACTGGTATAGAAGCAGAGACACCATTCGGTATATCATCGCAACTGAAGACTCTATTCTGATTCAGACCCTCAGGATCAAAAGACAAAACAAGATCATCTGAGGTAGTACAATTATCTAAACTGCCTGCATCAAGGTCAGTGGCCCATAAGTTAAGGCTGCCGGAAGATTCCATGACGACAGTAGAAATACTTTGACAATAAGCTGTCGGCGCCTTTCCATCTCTAGGCAGTACCTGCTGAGTACAAGAGGCTGAATTACCACAACCATCTCTTACCTGCCAGAATACAGTTAGGCTACCATTGGACACATCCATGACTGTGACCTCTGGATTGTTACCCAGTACAGAACCTTCTTCATCTATACTACCGTCTCCATCTTTATCTATCTGATAGTCCCAACTCAAAATTTGTGCATTGCCACAACTGTTATCTATAGCCGCATTTGAAAGTGTTAGTTCAGAGACAGAGCAATCCGCAGACAGTACATCTACCACAGTATCTCCACAGCCGCTTATTTCAGGATCTACTGTAGAAGTGATTTTAACTACTTGCTGATGTGTCCAGAAGCCAAGTGCAGGGTCAACGGAGGTATCATACTGACACCAGTCTATAACTTCCCAGTTATTGATTACTTTGTAACAGGCTTCTTGCTCGAAGAAGAAAGTATCAGACTTCAGGTCGACTCCTATCTGTGCACAATCGAGTGAATTCACCAGAGGTACCGTTGCAGTATTCATATCAGTACATTCGCCTTCGAAATCTGATGGCCAAACAATATCATTTTCTGTAAATGGTACTGCTGCTGCGATAGTTATGGTTTGTTGGCAATCGACAGCAAAGCCTACTATGTTCCATGTTCTCACTACAGTACCCGTAGAGCAATCTGATAAACTACTTATATCATCATTGAACTCAGCATCCACAAAGGAACAAGCTGAACCTATACTTGGCTGTCCCGTCAAATTAATATTGCTAAAGTCTTGATTGCAATCTATGGTAAGGTCGCTTGGGCAGGACAATTCAGGGACACTGGAATCACTCACAATGACACGGACCATACATTCTGAGAAGTGGTCTCCCATAGTACCGAAAACACCATTATTATCCGCATCATCCCAGACTCTCATCATCAGGCTAATAGGCTCATCACTGACATCATTACAACACAAGGTAACATATGGACCTGGTTCCAAATCAGCTGAATTATCACAAGCATCTGTCATTCTATATATCTGGAAATCGATATCAGAACAATTATCAAAAGTACCGTCGTCTAACACCTCTGCAGGAATTTCTGCTGTGCCAGCACTATTCAATGCAACATGAACATCTTGCTCACAGATAACCTGAGGACCTGTCTGATCTTCTACTTCTATGTCGAAGGAGCATCTATTGAAATTGCTACACTGGTCTTTGACAGTAATCTTTACCGTATGCGTACCTGGGGACATATTTGTCAAGTAATAATTACCACTTCCTGTAGGTCGCTCGATGACAGTCCCTGGAACAACACTAAAGACAGTATCTTTTATAGCACCACAAGCATCAGTTATCGTTGGCATGAAGTCATTGAGATACACCTCTGTACTACAATCAAAATCAGCATTAGCAATGATGGCATTATCCTGACATCCTTCGAACTGTGGTGCAACATTATCGACAACCTTGATAGACTGATAGTACTCAATAGGGTTGGTACCCCAAACTATTTCAGTACACATATCTCTAACTAACCACTTTCTAAGGATTTCGTAACTGCCTTCACAATTAAATAAGATCTGATCATCCCAATTCCAGAAGTGACTACACAATCCGTCACCAGTTTCTGAAATCGGTACACCATCTAAATCAGGATACCCAGTATGGTCTGGATGTACTAGTGTAGGGTCTTGAGCGACATCTACACAACTAATATCTGCAGTTGTGATTATTGTATCCTCAGGGAAATTTACTTCGTTGATGTCAAATCTCTCAATCGTAATTTGTTGATTACATTGAATAGTGTTATTGCTCTCATCTGTAATAGTCCAGATTCTGTCTATACTTCCAGGAGCATCATCACACATGTCACCGAAAGTAATATTGTCTTCATAAGAGAAAAAGACTTCCTGCTCACAAGTTTCCAATACTGGAATACCGACTACTTCTGGTTCGAAAATCTGATTACAAACTATGGTAACTTGTTCGTCAGGACAATTTATTTCTGGTGTCAATTTATTTTCTATCAAGATATTACCCCAACAGCAATTGCCTCCGTTACAGTCAGTACAAACTCTTACTGTGAGCAGCTGACCGACCTGCTCTTCAGTAGCTAGTGCATTTTCTACCTCATCTCCTCTTTCATCCAATACGGTGACGCAGTAGTCATCAGTACAACCATACATTCCTCCAGGAGCCAAAAGCATATCTGCAGTAATCAGTTGTTCACAAGAAGTACCAAGACTCAAATTAACCTGCCCTACACATACCATCTGATCCGAACTCGGAACAAAAGGCAGGACTGTCACCATAAATGAACATTCAGAACTATTACCTACTCCGTCTGTAAAACCTAATATCATATTATGCTGACCGGCAGGAAAGCCATCACTAAAGCCAGAAAGAATCAGATTATTTGTGCCACAATTTTCGGTAACTGGTGGCAAGGCCAGTGCAGATACTGGAACAAAACACTGATTGGCTGCAAGCTGGATTGTCTGATCTACACAAAGTGCAGGATTGAGCAACGGCAACTCTGTATCCTCTACTAGTATATCAAAACCACAAACAGACTTATTACCAAACTCATCTGTCATTGTATAAATCACTCTTGTCAAACCGACTCCAAACAAGTGAGATCCATGAGTACCTGGAACTACATCACCCGAAGGAGGCAGAGCTATATTATCATCTGACTCAAAAGTGATTGTCATTATAGCTGCTCCACAATTATCACTTACTTGTGGATGTTGCCAAGTATAATTGGCACCACATAGTCCTGAGTCATTCTCAAGGAAGACATCAGTTTGAGTATAGGGTACTAATTCTAACACTTCAAGACAGGCAGACTGCAAGGTCGCTGCTTCTGTACCATGATTTGCAATATTAAGTGTCCATGCACCCCCAGCTGATTCATTAAAGAAGTCTGAGAAGTTTCCTATAGGTTGGTAAGTTAATCTTCCTCCAAGAGGTCCACAACTGATTGCAGACAAGGTATTATCCCCACTATCATCTAGAGTTAGATTAACATCTGCTTCGTCCGTACAAATATTTCCAAACAAGAATATACTTGTACCCGAAGGACTAGTGAGATGGAAAGTCAAGTCCGAAGCATCATTCACAGCAATTACCATATCGACTAAGTTGACATCTCCGACAGATATACCAGGTGGAATCAAGAAACTTGTATTTGTACATGACCCAGGTTGCAATAACTCTGAAGCAGCAAGACATACGCTTATAGTATCAAACTCTGCACAGTAGGCAGGTTCTGTATCGTTGACAATAATTTCGAAACTACAACTAGCCGTACTAGGGGCAGCTTCTTGAAGAGCTACTGTGCTTCCATTGTCACTCATAGTTGTCAATCCAGGATTAAGATTAGCAAGGCTGCCTTCAAAGCAAGTACTGGCTACCTCAAAATCACTGGCAGCATCATGATCGTATACCTGTATCCTCGATATATTGTCACCAAAGATGTTGCCTGCAAACGAAAAGTTGTTTGCATTATATCCATTGATAGCGACGCCATCTATAGGCGTTCCTACAAAAGAGGCATAATAACCTGCAGCAGTAGGTGCTGGAATATTACTAAAGGCTTGCACATAGGTATCTCCTACTCCTAAGATTGTTCCATTAGGCACATTATAGGTTTCCATATCTGGGCCTTCCCTAGAAATATCCAGACAAGATAGATCTAAGGTAGATGGACCAAAGTTGGTCAACTCTACGAAAGTGCTGGCACCATCTTGTATAATTTCAGTAATCAGCAACAAGGGTTGATCTATGACCTTATACTCTACATTTGTTGTCCCTACTGGGAACAAGGTGCCACTTGCATCTTCAAAGCCACTCATCAGTGGTGTTCCTGTATTATCAGTTAACTCATATAGAACTGTAGAATGTTGGATGCAATTATCATCCACATTTAAAGGAGCGACATCAGGTACGACGGCGCCACATAAAGTAGGATCAGATTCCAAGTTCAGACTTTCTGGACATACTATAGATGGCGGTGTATGGAAATCATTTACAATAACTTTGAGTTCACAAGAAGAACTATTTCCGCAATCATCTTCGGCGACAAAAGTTATAATTGTCAGACCTATAGGAAACAGGTCACCTGACTGAAGACCGGAATCATCGACTTGCCTTACTGAAAAGCTAGAGCAATTATCTTCTGCTAGCGGTGTTGCATAATTGGCAAAAGCACTACACCAAGTATCTGGCGCATCCGTTACAACAGGCGGACGAGGGCAATTTATAAAAGTCGGAGCTGTTACATCACCGACACCAAACCTGTGCTCTGTTTCAGAGCTATTCCCACAGTCATCAGTTGCAGTAAATATAACATCTACAAACCTTGTATTGCCACAGGTTGTAACCCAGTTATCAGGATCATAATTATTTGTCCAAGTTATATCGCCACAATTATCGGAAGCAGTTGCTCCAGCATTAGATTCCAACCAGAAATCAAAATCCAATATGTTTCCAGTGATATTATCATCACATTCTTCCATGGTCAAATCCTGACCAGCAACTAAATCGGGAGGCGTGGTATCTTCGACTACAAAAGTTGCTTCCTCTGAATAAGCATTTCCACAATCATCAGTAATCGTAAATCTGAATACTTGTACACCAGTAATGCCGCAACTGTCTTCGTCCATAACCAAGTCATAACTCCAGCTTATAGGAGCACTACAATTATCTGAGGCCACAGCTCCACCGTGTAGGTCGAGCCAGTTTTGTAATTCAATATCATTTCCAGTTCCATCACATTCCACTGTAGCATTCTGTGGCAATAAATCAAAAGTTGGTACAGTGGCATCATCTATAATAAAGAAAGCTCTGCTTGGTACAGACACATTACCACAAGCATCAGTGGCGGTGAAATTATAGGCACTACTAGATGTACTACCACAACTACCTAAGATGTTAACCAGTTCGTAATTCCATGTCAGCGTTGTACTGCAAGCATCTTCTGCTTCTGCAAATCCGTGTGCATCTAACCAAACTTGCAATTCTGACTGGTTCCCTAAGCCATCACATTCTACAACTTGGTTAGTTGCTTCTACAGTTATAGTTGGTCGTACATCATCTGTTATGATTAAAGTGGCAACTGCGGTATTGAAATTGGAGCAGGCATCCGTAACAGTAAATACTACATCTACCCCACCTTCCATATCACATTCAAGATTAATCACCGAAAAATCATTAGAATAAGTAATAGCACTACAATCATCTTCTGCTTCTCCACCACCGGCAGTATTTAGCCATGACTCTATCAGACCCATAGGATCATCAGTGCCATCACATTCTATTTCTAAATTTTGTGGCAAGATGACCCAAGTAGGTGTTGTCACATCATTGATCACGAAATTAGCAGCAGTGGTACTTGCATTACCACATTCGTCGGTGGCAGTAAAGGTTACCAGCACACCGCCAGTTGCACCACAATTTGCAATTACATTTCCATAGTCATTGGACCAACTGATATTACCACAACGATCTGTTGCTTCGGCTCCTCCATTTCTGTTGAGCCAATCTATAATGGCAGTACTATTATTAGATCCATCACATTCCACAAAGATATCAGTCGCTTCTGTTGTTATTTCTGGTACTGTTGTATCCATGATATTAAATGATGCTTCTGCGGTTGCAGTATTGCCACAATCATCTGTAACGGTAAACCTATAGTCTCTTTGTAGTGTATTGCCACAATTGTCTATCACATTTATAAGATCATACTCCCACTCGAAAGCTGTCGCACAATCATCTGAAACCATAGCCCCACCATTATTATTGAGCCAGTTGAGCAAAGCCACTTCGTTACCTACTGGATAACATTCTATGACTAGATTAGAAGGTAAAGATTCGAATAATGGATCTGTATCATCTGAGATAAGAACTGACGCAGAAGTTGTAGAACTGTTACCACAGTCATCAGTTACAGTAAAGATATAATGACTGGAAAGGAAACCCCCACAACCAGCTTCAGAGTCCTGCATTTCGTAAGACCATGTTAGTGATTCACTACAACTGTCTTCTGCAAATGCTCCTCCATTGTCAGCCAACCATTCAGCTACATTAACTGCAATATCGGTAGAGCCACAGCTCAATTCCAAATCAGCAGCTTGCATTACTATATTAGGCTCAGTGCGATCTAGTATAGTTATCGTTCGACTGCAGTCAGTAATATTATCACATCTATCTTGTGTAGTGAAAACTACTGTGAACTGTCCAGCGACTCCACAAGAAGGCACAAAGGTATCTGGGTAATCATTTAATACCGAGGTTGTACCTTCACATGCATCTATGGCTGAAGAGGTTCGTAGCCAATTGGCTATGACTGCGTCATTCAATCCTTGGGCACATTCCAAAGTCAAATTATCAGGGCAAGATAATTCTGGAGCAATTGTATCTTCGATTCTAAATATTGCAATTGTAGAACTTGCGTTACCACAATCGTCTGTAGCCGTAAAAGTTACTTCTACTTCACCATTACCAGCACAAGTGGTTGTGAGATCTCCTACAAAATTATTTGTCCAAGTCACAGGCCCACTACATACATCACTTGCAACTGCACCCCCATTATTATTGAGCCATGCTAATAGGGCTGTGCTCTGGCTGGCGTCAATACATTCAAGAATTAAATTTTGTGCTGGTGAGGTGATTTCTGGAGCTACTTCATCTTCTGTTTCGTAAGTTGCTACACAAGATCCAGTATTGCCTGCTGCATCTGTTACGATATAAAGGTATACCCTATTAAAAGTTGCACCACAACTGCTAAAATCAGTCAGCAACAAGGTATCTACTGTCAGGTCAGGAATTACATCACAATTATCTGTAACCGTTCCTGCAATACTACCAAACCAGCTACTTATATTATCTGTGCCACAAGCAATATCCAACTGATCAGTACAGGTAATAATTGGATTTTCACAATCCATTACAATAAGATCAAAACTACATGAAGCTCCATTCCCAGTCGGATCAGAAATATTGTAAGTTAAGGTACTTGTTCCTAGATTAAATACAATTCCATCATCCTCGACAACGTTAACACCAGCAACTGCACTTGTCGCCATGGTTGCACCCGCAACTGAATAAGTCAGTAATTGTCCTGGGCAATTTTCATTATATACTGGTGTTGTCTGATCAGTTGACAACCAGGTACATCTGGCAGAGTCAGTACATACAACCACATCATTACTTGGGCAAGAAATGGAAGGCACTTCAGAATCTATTACTGTTATGTTGAAAGTACATAAGCTTGTATTTCCACATTGATCCACTGCTTCGAAGGTAAGAGTTGTTGCCCCTAAAGGAAATGGATTTCCACTTGGAATTCCAGCAATAAGCGCAACATCTACATCTCCGTCGCAATCATCTAAGGCTATCGGCTGACTGTAGACAACATTGCTTTCACATCTATCTACATCTACATTTACAATCATATCCAACGGACAATTACTAAAGAATGGAGTCGTATTATCTGCCATATTTATAATAGCTATGCAGCTCGAAGCATTTCCACAGTCATCTGTTGCTGTGAAGGTGATATCTATACCTCCGTCATCATCACAATCTAAAATTGGCAGCTGCCCAGGGTAGTTACTATTTATAATAAAATCACTACAATCATTTCCATCAGTTGCCGTTCCAGAGTTCAGCCAGTTGAGGATAATCTGATCATTGCTTTCATTACCACAGACTAGAGCTAAGTCAAGTGGACAAACTGGCGTCGGCACAGTTGTATCTTCTATGATATAATCTGAAAAGCC
>CAZKXO010000142.1:0-8865 GCA_964556525.1 uncultured Saprospiraceae bacterium | reverse complement strand
CTGCAAGTAACTCATCCATTACTTGGTCAAATGCTTTGTAATACTGATCAAAAGGAAATGGTCGGACCGAAAGATTTATATCCAGTTTGTGCGGAGCAACTGATTGATTAGTCTGGCCATTTATGTCATATAGAATATGCTCTGGCAAGTCTTCTAGTGGGATCACCTTAGTCTGTTGCAGCTCAAAGTCAGCTATCAGCAAGAAAGGTTTTCTGGCAGCACCGTATTGGTTTACAGTTTGTATGATGGTACTTAGGTCCAAGGTGTAGGATAAAAATACAATTACCTACAGTACCAAGTTTTTGTAGGTTTTGATTTCTGATTTAAATAGCTAGTTTTTCTTCTCCTTCGTCACTTCATTTTCTATCTCTATTTCAATGGTCTTTTCCTGACCATGTGACATTACTTCATCCCAAGTTTTGAATTGAAACAGTTCCTTTCTTGCCTTTAGAGTTACTTCTTTAGTCATTTCCTGGCCTTGTCTGAGAAAGGTAACAGAAACTGTGTCACCAGGTTTGTACTCACTTATCTTGCCGATAAGTACAGGTACTTCGCCCATGGACTCGCCATCTATTTTGGTGATAATATCACCTGCTTCCAGTCCAGCTTCCGCAGCTGCAGATTCTGGTCGTACCTCAGCAACTTTTACACCTTGATCATTTGCTTCTATATTGACTCCAAGCTGCGCTTTCTCCATCGCCTTATCGCCTTTGTCTTCTACGGTTTTGACTCTGAGCTCTATAGTACCGTCTTCATTTTCTAGTTGCTCTAATTCTATCCCTTCTTGCTGTAGGATCTTTGCCATGTCTTCTGGCAATTCATCCCCTTCAAAATCAAACTCTAGCAGTTTCTCTTCGGTACCTTCATTTTTTTTGATTCTGATACGACTCTTTTTTTTGCCTTCTCCCATCTTGTCCATAAGTCCTTCTTCTTCCATTATCTTCTTCAGCTCTTCGGGCATCTCTCCTTCACCATCCCAAGAAAGAACTCTGACCTCCCCATTATCGTCTTCTACTCTCACTTTATAGGCCTGTTTCTTTATCATCTTAGCTTTCTTGCCCTTTAGAGAAATGACTTCTCCATCTTCCGTCGTCCAAGTATTTTCGCCTTCTTTCTTCATCTTTTCCATATAGGCTTTGGCTTCAGCTCCTTCTTTGACAACTTTCTTTTCGGTAACATTACCATCATCATCGATTTCTTTCTCTATGATTATGATCTTGTGTTCTTCAGATTTTTGCTGTGCTGTCAAGGTAGACAGGCTAAAGGCACTCAAAAAAACTAGTATTGCAATGGTCAAAAGATGATTAAGCATGACTTTTATAATTTAGAATTCCAAAAATATAGTCCTCTAGAAGCTTATAGTCTTAATTTATTCTTAAAAACACTTCAATAATTAGCATTATCTCTCGTTATTTAGTCATGTTTCGAAATCTATCATTCCTGCTACTTCTAGTTCTTGCTGTCGTCAGCTGCAAAGAATCCAACTTTGTAACCAATAAAGATGACAACGGTAAGATTACCGAGAAGTACGCAGTCAACAAGGAAAATCAAAAACACGGCGAGTACCTTTCATATATAAACGGTGCTCTGTCTACCAAGGCCAACTACAAAAACGGCAAGCTACATGGACCTCGGACCATCTATCATCCCAATGGCAAAGTGGAAATAGAAGAGAATTATGAAGATGACTTGCTCGTAGGCAAGTACAAGAGCTATTTTAATGATGGTATTCTTGCACAAGAAGCCATCTACGAAAAAGGCGTCATGCAAGGTATGCTGAAGACGTATTACAAAGAAGGTGCGCTCAAAGAAGAAGTCACAATGGTGGACAATCAAGAAAATGGACCTTTTATAGAATATCATCCCAATGGTAAAATCAAATGGGAAGGTCAGTTCCTAAATGGTGATAACGAGTATGGACTGCTGAAGAATTATAACGAAGCTGGAGAACTGATAAAAAAGATGATGTGTGATGAGCAAGGCGTCTGCTCCACCATCTGGACCATAGAAGAAGGAGACGTACAAAAATAAGAACCGAACCTCTAAATGAAATATATATTTTACCTTTTTACCCTTTGTCTGGGAGTCTCGGCTTCGGCTCAGATAGGTGGCCGTTATGCCTTTGATGCCATAGCTTTACCTACCAATGCCCGCGTAACAGCCCTTGGCGGTAGCCTTATTACTGTAATAGATAGTGACGTTGCCTTAGCGCAACTGAATCCTGCCGTCGCTGACAGCACCATGAATAACCAACTCAGCTTCAACCATAATTTCCACTTTGCCGGGATCCAAAACGGGAATGTGGCCTTCGGCAAATATCTGGAACGACTGGGCATGATTACTCATGTAGCTATACAGTACATCAATTTTGGTGAGTTCGACGGTAGGGATGTGCTTGGTAATGCAACTAGTAATTTCTCTGGTGGAGATGTCGCCATAGTAATAGGTACCGCCAAAAAACTCAATGATCGTATAAGAGCTGGCGCAAACCTCAAAGTTCTCTCTGGTAGTTATGAAAGCTATAGTCATTTTGGTGTCGGGCTCGACCTTGGACTGCATTATGATATACCCGGTAGTAATGCCAGCTGGGGTCTGGTTCTTAAAAATATAGGAAGCGAAATCTCTCCTCTCGTAGATGAAAGAAAACCCCTCCCTCTAGACTTACAAATAGGCTTCTCCAAAAGACTGAAACACTTACCTTTTAGATTTTCCATTATTG
Organism: uncultured Saprospiraceae bacterium; assembly: GCA_964556525.1. Taxonomy (GTDB): domain Bacteria; phylum Bacteroidota; class Bacteroidia; order Chitinophagales; family Saprospiraceae; genus RFSX01. Next base: position 6,146 of record CAZKXO010000142.1, on the reverse strand, counting down.
GGCATCATCTCCATGAACCCTATATTAGATTTGATGACCCCGAGACAGACATTACGACCAGTATTTTTGGAGAGCAGGAATTTAGAAGTTCATTCTCTAAGAACATAGACAACTTCTTCAGACATATCATCTTCAATGGAGAATTCCTTATCGGTAAAAATGAAAATGTCAGACTCAGAGTGGGCTACGATCATCTCAGAAATCAAGAACTGAAGACCACAACCTTTAGAAGTCTTACTGGATTTTCCTTTGGTATTGGCTTCAATATCAAAAAGATAAAGATCGACTATGGGGTCAGCAGATATCATCTGGCAGGCTCTGTAAACCACCTAAGTATACGATATGATGTCGGTAGAATCTTCAAGAAAATCTAACAAACGAAATGTTTCGTAGATAACTAGCTCTAGCTTCTATCATATTTGTTAACTTTATGGCGATAACGGTAAGGTCTCTATTTTGGGGACTTTCATTGGGTTATAAATACCTCTCAGAAAAGCTAAGTGCAACAAATGCAAGTTGAGTCTATAAAGAGAGCTAAGACAATCGCCAGTTGGACAGTCTTCGTTCTCGCAATGTTGGTTTATTATTTCTCTGTCGAAAGAACAGGAAGTCTTTGGGATGTTGGAGAATTTATCCTCGGCGCCTATAAATTAGAAGTTGTCCACCCACCTGGGGCACCTCTTTTTATGCTCATAGGTAGAATCTTTGCCTGGCTAGGAGATATCACTTCGAGTAACCCTGCTAACATTGCCTTTTTTGTCAATATGATGTCCGCAGTATGTACTGCTTTTGGTGCTTTCTTTATTGCAAGAATTACCATCATGCTGGGCAAAATGATTTATGTAGGTAGAAAGGGAGTAACGACTGCAAGTCAGAATGTTGCCTTGACTATGGCTGGTATAGTAGGAGGTTTGGCCATGGCTTATTCTTCCACTGTCTGGTTCTCAGCCGTAGAAGGAGAGGTATACGCCATGTCTACTTTTTTTACAATACTGACGGTATGGACTTCACTGAAATGGTATTCCCTACCCGATGAACCAAAATCGGATAAGTGGCTGGTATTTACTTGTTATCTGGCAGGTCTATCCATCGGCGTCCACCTACTGAGCTTGCTGGTTTTCCCAGCTGTTGGTCTTATGTACTACTTCAAAAAGTATAAAAATCACAATGTACTCGGCATGTTGCTGAGTTTCGTTGCAGGTGCTGCAGTCATCGTCTTTGTGCAGAAGATAGTTATAGTAGGGATCCCGACTTTGTGGAAATCTCTAGAAGTCCCTCTCGTCAACTCTTTTGGCTTACCATTCCATTCGGGCTTGGTAGTCGCACTGTTACTGATAAGTTTGCTGACTTTCTTCTTGCTAAAATGGGCACACAGAGACAGACGCTACAACATGCAACTGCTGGTCATGTCTGGTATGATGATCGCGATTGGCTTTTCTACTATAGGAGTTATAGTTATCAGAGCCAATGCGGATACACCAGTCAACATGAATGTACCGAGTGATGCCATGAGAGTTCTCCCTTATCTAAACAGGGAACAATACGGAGAGAGAGCCTTGGTCTATGGTCCGCACTTCAATGCAAGACCAAAGGACCTAGCTAAAGAAGACAGACTTGGTAGAGTAGGAGATAAATATGTCAAAGTAGATGAAAAACTAGATTACGTCTACAATGACAACGATAAGATGTTTTTACCTAGAGTTGGTCACACAGAAGGCGCACGACCTCAGCTACATGGTGAGTGGCACAAACACTTAATGGGTAAAGAAAACAGAGGTCGGCCTAGCTTTGGCTATAACCTCAAGTTTATGATGAAGTATCAGATGGGTTGGATGTACTGGCGTTATTTCTTCTGGAACTTTGTCGGTAGGCAAAATGCCCATCAAGGTTATATGCCTTGGGATGTAAGTGATGGTCACTGGCTCTCAGGTATCACACCTATAGATGAGGCTCGCTTGCATAACATGTCAGAAATTACTGACACAATGAAGCGGCACAAAGGGACCAATAAATACTATTTCTTACCACTTATCTTAGGACTGATAGGTCTCTTCTTCCATGTGAAAAAAAGACCTAAAGAATTCACCTTTATCATGGCCTTATTCCTGATAACAGGCCTAGGACTTATAATGTACTCTAATCAACCTCCGAATGAACCTAGAGAAAGGGACTACGTACTCGTAGGGTCATTCTTTACCTTCTGTATCTGGATAGGGCTAGGAGTACTTTCTCTTACACAGCTTTTTACAGAAAAAATAAAACTGGGTGCTGTCTCAGGACTGGCAGCAGGAGCCATAGGGCTAATGATACCTGCAATCATGGCCTACCAAAACTTTGATGATCACAGTAGAATGGGTCATTATGGTTCTAGAGACTATGCCGCCAATTTTCTAAACTCTGTAGATGAAAACGCTATAATTTTCACTTATGGAGACAATGATACTTATCCACTCTGGTATGCTCAAGAAGTAGAGAACATCAGAAGAGATGTAAGAGTAGTCAATCTGAGTCTGATTGCTGTAGACTGGTATATAGAAAAGCTAAGACGCAAGGTCAATGATTCTCCTCCACTAAAACTGACTATTCCTACAGAAGCCTATCGGGGTAACAAGCGAAATCAGGTATTTATAATAAATCCATCCAATATTGCTAGCAATACCGTTCCTATGAATGCCAAGTCTGAGCTTTCCTACATCGGTGCTTCCAGTAATGAAAGGGATGGTCAGACAACTATGAGATCTAAAAAGCTCTACATCCAGGTCAATCCAGAAAATCTTATGGCAAATGGTCTGCTCAATCCTAGAGACACCTTTGCATATACAAATAGAATAGAAATTAATCTGCCTGCAGCAGGAACACATAATCCAAATAACAACCAGTTTCAATACATCCTAAAGGATCAGCTGGCTGTAATGGATGTAATCGCTTCCAATCTGGACTCTAGAGCCATCTACTTCGCAGTCACCTGCAAGAACGAAAAACTCATAGGGCTGAATGATTATATGCAACTGGAAGGACTAGGACTCAGAGTCATTCCTGTAAAATCCAGAAGTGTTAGAGAACTATCTATCTATGGCAGTGGCCGTGTTGCAGAGGATAAGGTCTATGATAATGTTATGAACAAATGGGCTTGGGGTAATTTTGATACCCATGAGACCTTTATTGATGAAAGTTATGCAGCTGAAATCCAGGCAATGAAAATTGTCATGATGAGAGCCTGCCAGAAATTGCTTAATACCGGCAAGAAAAATGAGGCCAAAGCCATGGCACAGCAATTTTTCCAAGCCTTCCCACACAGCAACTTCCCATATGATGATAGTGTAATGCCATTTATAGATGTACTTTCAGAAACAGGAGACACCGAAGGTGCTATGAAGCATATGGAGATCCTTGCTACAGAACTCTATCAGAGACTGAAATTCTATGACTCTCTTGATGAAGATGACATAGCAAGTTTCGGACAGGATTATCAGTATGCACTGAGGGGTACCCAAGAAGTCATGCAAACGGTAGACAGATTTAGCGACAAGGAGTATGTAGACAGAATCAAAGCAATGATAAATCAATATGATATTTCTAAATTCAGAAACAAAGGATAGATGAAAATTGCTATTGGCTCAGACCATGCAGGTTATGAATACAAGATTTTTCTGAAAAAGAAACTCGAAGACTGGGGACATAAAGTAATGGACTTTGGGACTGATGGTCCAGAGTCCGTAGACTACCCAGACTTCGCGCATCCTGTTGCTGAACAAGTGCATAACAAAAAAGCCAGGTTGGGTCTTCTGATCTGCGGCAGTGCCAACGGTGTTGCAATGTCAGCCAACAAACATCAAAAAGTAAGAGCAGCTATAGCTTGGGAAACCGATCTGGCTAGGCTGGCTCGTACTCATAATAATGCCAATGTGCTTTGCATTCCTGCAAGATTTGTTACAAAGCGTATGGCTAGCAATATGCTCAAAGCCTTTCTCACAGCTGAGTTCGAAGGAGGTAGACACAAGCGCAGAGTCGGGAAAATAGCTTGTAGCTGCTAGGTATAAGCCTCTTATCCTTTGCTGTAAGACTATTAGCTCAAGCCTTTATCCACTTATCACCTAAAAAATGAGGCTTAACATGACAATAAGTCTCCAATATCCTATTTTTGCAAAGCTTTTAGGTAAAAAGCATAACGAGCACCTTAGATGAGAGACTTTTTTATTTTTTTCCTCCTTCTAACCCCAACACTAATTTTCAGTCAGTACATAAGTACTGTATCTGTACCCGATCCAGCTATCCCAATGATTACAGACAGCTCAGATTGGGCTGTAAAAATTGCGTCTACGATAACTGCAGCAGATCTTAAATCTCATCTGTCTATCCTCGCTTCCGATGAATATGAAGGCAGAGAAACTGGAGAAAAAGGCAATGAGCTGGCAGCTTCCTATATCGCAACCCATTTTAAGCAAATAGGCTTGCCTGCTATAGGAATGGAAAACAGCTATTTTCAAGATGTCGCTTTTCACAAAACCAAATGGAAGAAAAATAATCTTTCTGTAAATGATATAGAATACAAGCATCTCTGGGATTACCTGAGTTTTGCCACATTAAACGAACACAAACCCTTCTATAAGCCTGAAGAAGTCATACTTCTAGGTTACGGTATAGATGATCCTAAGTACAGTGATTACAAAGGCAACAACGTAAGAGGCAAAGCCATTATGATCAATGAAGGTGAACCGATGAATGAAGATGATGTCTCCTTTATAACTGGCAGTAAAGAGACCTCCGAATGGAGTGAAAACATCTACAAAAAACTAAAAGTAGCTAAAGAACACGGCGTCGATTTTGTCTTTATAGTTTCAAGTGAAATAACCAAATTTCTTGGAGAAAACAGGCGTTTTCTAGTTTCTCCAAGCTTGGAACTGGGTGATGGTCAATACGTCTCAGACTTTGCCAATCATGCATACATCTCTAGTGGCATAGCCAAAGAAATTATAGGAAAGAAAGCCAAAAAGGTAACACGTTGGAGAAAGAAAAACAGAAAGAAAGCAAAGACCAAAGACATTGCTTTAAAAGCTGACATCCACTTCATCATGGACAAAAGTACTGACGTCTTGTATGGCAAGAATGTGGTAGGATACATAGAAGGTACAGACAAAAAAGACGAACTTATAGTCGTGTCAGGCCACTATGATCATCTGGGTAAAAGAGGAACTGACATCTACAATGGTGCGGACGACAACGGTTCTGGCACAAGCACCGTAATGGAAATAGCAGAAGCCTTGGCCACCGCAAAAGCGATGGGACAAGGACCCAGAAGATCCGTTTTATGCTTGCTTGTTACAGGAGAAGAAAAGGGACTACTCGGCTCCCAATACTACTCGGAAGAGCCTATGTTCCCTCTAGAAAACCATGTAGCTAATGTCAATATAGATATGGTAGGAAGAGTCGATGACAACTATCAAGACAATCCTAATTACATCTATGTTATAGGTTCAGACAGACTCAGTACAGACCTTCATAAGATCAATGAAGAGGTCAATAAGAAGTATACTCACCTCACTTTGGACTACAAGTACAACGATGAGAAAGACCCTAACAGATATTACTTCAGATCAGATCACTACAATTTTGCCAGAAAAGGCATCCCAGCCATCTTCTTCTTTAATGGAACACATGAGGACTACCATATGATTTCTGACACAGAAGACAAAATCAATTATGAAAAGATGGAAAAGGTAGCCAGACATTGTTTTCACACAACCTGGGAACTGGCAAACCGAGATAAGCGCATCGTAGTAGATGGAGAAGTAAAGAGATAACGCTTAAAAACAGCCTCAGAGGAATCGGAGGCTGTTTTTTTATTTCCATGATGTCTTGAAAAATGCAGGCAGCGGTCCTTCATTCAGAAAGTCAGAAGGCAGTACTGACAATGTAGCTCATCTAGAAAAGTAAGAGTCAAAACTGGTTCTCATCCTCATGCTAGTGCGGGCAGCGTTCCTTCCTTCAGGAAGGTCAGTAGGCAGCACTGACAGAATGCTGTTCCTCAAAAAGGATTAAATGCAGTGCTGGAAATGCACTTCCACTAATAATTCTACTAGTTCAAATATAAGAAATGCAACTGCCACCCTCTCACCGTATCATATGAAACGCCAGGTGCTGGAAAC
>CAZKXO010000141.1:0-8922 GCA_964556525.1 uncultured Saprospiraceae bacterium | reverse complement strand
GTCTAATAGAAGAAAGAGGCTATTATGATTATAGGATATCAGATGTAACGGAACAAGCAGATAGTTATTTGGTCTCTGTAGTCAATCAAACAGAAAACGCTATACCCATCCATATCACGGCGTATAATGACTTGGGTGAAATTGTCCATAATCAATGGGTGGAACCTGCTGCACAGAACACAGCCATAGCCATTCCCAAAGGTGACTACAGTCACATTACTATCAATGGTCATACCCCTTATCTCGACCTCAACAGAAGGGACAATCATTTTCGCTTTGGAAAGTTTCCGAAGAGAGCGCCTCTGAATCTGAAGTTTATTGGTCAGCAGGGAAACAGCTACGAGAGGACCATCTCATTCTTGCCAGTACCGAGTTACAATGTGTACAATGGGGTAATGTTGGGGGTAGATATTCACAATGAATTTTTTCCTTACAATCGTACTCGATGGCATGTGCAGCCTGCATATGGATTGCGTTCCAAAAGCCTGGCTGGTGTCTTTGCGATAGAGCATGATTTCTTGTTTTTATCATCTCCTGCTTTGGAAAAGCTCACTATAGGATTAAGTGGGCGAAGATTTGATTCAGGAATTTTAGAAACTGCATCAGAAGAGGAATTCAGAGAATATTACAATAAACTCAAACCGAGAATTGCTTTGCATTTTGACAAAGGCTTGTTAGCCGCAAGTAGTCTGGAGTATAAGTTACACTATATCAAGCAGAGAATGCCTTTCATTACAGGACAAGAAGATAATTCTGCAAGTAGCCTCATTCATCAACTGGAATTTAGATCTAGGAAAAATAAAAAACTGAGAGCCACTGAGACGCTTATACAACTGGAATATGAGTCTTACGCAGATGTCTTCGAAGAAAGGAATCATTATCTCAAACTCAGTTTGGATAGGTCCTCTTCACTCAACTATAATCCAAAATCGAAATTGTTTTTTAGGTTTTTTGGCGGCTATTTTCTGGCTAACAGTCGGAGAAATTCATCCAGCTTTACCGGGTTATTTACCAGAGGTTCATTTGCTGTAACACAGCAAGGATTTACAGATCATACCTATGAAGGATACTATTTTAATCGCTTTGACCAGTCTGGCAGTTTTACAAATCAGGTTATGATAGAGGAAGGCGGGTTTAAGATTCCATTGGGTTCTAGTTTTAGATCGGGGCTGAGTAATGATTTCTTATTGGCAGCAAACCTAAAAGCGGATTTACCTTTTGCTATTTTGAAGTATCTCAGACCGAGACCCTTTGCTGACTTTGCTTATTACAGTACCAAGGCTACTCAGAGAGAGCCATTAGAGGGTCAGTTTTTGTTTGCAACGGGTATCGCCCTTGAAGTAGGGAAGATTTTAGGAGTTTACTTTCCTGTCTATTTTTCTGAAGAATTTGAGTTGGGTTTGCAGGAGAGAAATTTTCTGGAACGAATCAGTTTCCAGATAAACATTCCATTGTTCAGCCCATGGCTTATAGCTGAGCAACCTGGAATATTACTTAACTGATAAGGCATTAGCGTGGCATTATCAGGTATTAGAATTAAGTTTGTATAGTGAATAGAATCATAAAAAGGATACTTCTCTTACTCAATATTCTATTAGTACTAATGACCCTTGGTTCTTATGCTGCACCTTATGTTAGTGCGGAAAACTCTGCACTCTTTCCAATTTTGGGATTGGGGTATCCTGTATTGCTCTTAAGTAATGTGATAGCTGTAGTTGTCTGGTTACTTAGTCATAGAAGCTACGCCTGGATGTCATTTGTGATTTTGATTATAGGTTATGGAAGCTGTACGAAACTGATTAATATTAGCTTACCTGATAAGGATGAGAGTACTAGTTTTAAAGTGGCAACCTATAATTCAAATTTTCTTAAACCCATTGCCTTTACAGAAGAAAACAAACGGCCAGCGTTGGAAAAGGCTTTCGAAAATTATATGCGTTCTTCTGACTTGGATGTACTCTGTGTACAAGAACATGGATGGCGGACAGCACAACATATTGCCAAGGCACTAGACTTTAAGTATATGCATGAGGTAGAGAATATGACAGTAGCTATCTACTCCCACTTTCCTTTTCTCGATACAGGAATTGTAGATTTCCAGTCCAATGTGGCTAATACTTGCATCTGGGCAGACCTGCTCGTGAATGGTGATACGCTAAGGGTATATACAACACATCTCGAATCTAACAGGGAGACAGGCAAAGTGCCTGAGGTAATAGAGCAAGAAGCACCAGAAAGAATGGATAATCTTGCTTTGTTAGGTATCGTCAGGCACTTCCAAAAATTCTCTGCAGCCAGAGTGGAACAAGCCAGGCTTATCCAAAAGCATAAATCCACTTCACCATATCCAGTTATAATTTGTGGGGATCTTAATGATACACCGCAGTCTTATGTTTATACGATAGCAAGAGGGGATATGCAAGACAGTTTTCTGGAAGAAGGCCAAGGTATAGGATCAACTTTTGGAGAGAAGATTCCAGCCTTGCGTATAGATTACATCTTCGCTGATGAAGATATAGAAGTTTTAGATCATGATATAAGCAGGTCACATTATTCTGACCACTACCTGGTTACCTCTGAATTAGTAGTAGCGAACTAACTCTTTGCTTTTTCAGCTTTCAGCCCTTCTTTTATTAGGTCGTCTGCCGCTTTCTTAAATTCGTTCCAGTCGAACTTTTTGTTTTTGTCTTTGTCCAAGCCTTGGATCATTTTAGAAGCCACGACCCCTGAGATCAGACTGCTGACCTTGGCACTTTTTACCAGTTTCTTAAGTTCTTTGGCAGTAAGATAGCCGTCGCTATTTTTGTCAAAAAAATGGAATGCCTCCTCTGGATTTTCAAAATTCTGAGTGATCAGAATTCTGATCTTACTTAATATCTCCTTTTTGCTTGCCATGGTTAGTGATTTTAGAAATCTTCTAGTATGATGTTTTTGACGCGTCCGACCTCACCTGTTTCCAGTTCTACTTTGATACCATGTGGATGTTTGGGTGAGCGGGTGAGTATCTTAAAAACGATACCGTTTGTGAGTTCTCCATTGCGTTGGTTATGCTTTTCCACTATATCTACCTCTACGCCGATGGCGATATTATCTCTGATCTTTCCCGAAAGCATAACCGAGCTAGCTCTTTAGATTGTTACTCTTCTACGACTGTTACATCAAGTGCGACAGGACCTTTATTGCCTTTTCCAACTTCGTAAGTAACTCTGTCGTTTTGCTTTATTTCCTGATTGCAAGAATCTATGTGGACAAAGATGCTGTCCTGAGTGCTGGTGTCAGTGATAAATCCATAACCCTTTTCTGTATTGAAAAACTTCACGATACCTTTTTTAAGGAAATTCGATTCCGTTGATTTCTCAGATTTAGGTACACTGATTTGTATATCCTCGATATTGATTTCTTCTTTTTTTGCTGTCGGATCAGGTGGTGTCTCTGTGAGATTTCCGTCAGCGTCCAGATACATGAACTCTGGCCCTTTCTTACCCTCTAATTTCTTTTGCTCTTTTCTTTCTTTTTTCTCTTTCTTTCGCTTTTGTCTTTTTTTCTCTCTTTCTTTTTTGTTAAAACTATCTTGTGATCTCCCCATATTTAGGTTTTGGTTAATGAATTCATATATATGACATGATAATGGTGAGGATAGTTCCATGAGTACCCATAATGCATCTCAAAATGAAGTAAAGGCCGTAAAACTAAACAATAAATAAAGATTAGTCCCTATACGAGATTAATACTTTTTACACAAGCTGTTGGCTCAGAAGGTAAAGCTGGTAGTAAGGTTGACCATATTTCTATCGAACTTCGGATCAGTCAGAGGAGTCGGATTTGTGCCTATGATACTTTGTACCTTCCACTCTGAGTTCAAGAGTAGACTAAAGTTGTTGTTGATTCTGAATGCAAATCCAGCTGTAAGTCCAAAATTAGTATTGTCCAAGATAGATTCGTTGTCAGAAATTGGTGCTCTTGAGGGTCTAGCAGATATCTTGCCTTCCACTTCGTCACTGTAGGTGTATCTAACACGTAAGCCAGAGTTCAGAGCTATGTTTTTGGTCAGTGAATAATTAAGTCCTACAGGAATGTAGACTTGTCGTAGATTTCTCAACTCAGGAGCTTTAGTTTCTGCAGGTTGGTTTCGGTGTAGTGGATACACAAAGTATTCATCCTTAGTGATGTAGTTTACAGCTACTCCAGTATTGATACCTAGTTTGTTTCCTACAGGAATGGTAAGGCCTGATTGCACTCCTAAGCCTGTAAAGTCAAGGTCCGTTGATACGAGAGTTTCTACGCCTACATTATAAGAGATAGTTCTTTTCTTTTTGGATGTTGCTTCCGCTGGTTGTGTTGGGAATTCCTCCTCTTGGATAGTGGATTCCTCTGGTAGACTCATAACGCTACTTTCTATTCTGGCTATTGCTGCTAGCTCTGCAAGCATTCTCAGACTTTCTTCAGCAACAATACTTTTTTGCTCAGCTTGGATGTCTTCGTGATATTCTAATGTCGTTAGTGCAGGCTTGAAAAAATCTTTTACTTGTTCTATTAGTTTTTTAGCTTGAGGCTTTTTGGTCGACTGCTTCTTTAGGTTATCTATCTTAGAAGCCACAGAGGTATGTGTATCAGAAGTAGGTTGTTCAAGAGTAACCTTGCTATCAGGAATATATTTGGTCTTATAGACAGTATGTTCCTTGATCACAGCAACTGTTGGAATAGTAGTTTTATACTTATATGCGTAAAAGATTGTACTTCCTATAAAGGAAGTGAGTAGCATAGAAAGCAACAATAGCGTAAGTCTAGTATCCTGAGCAGGTTTACTTACCGGTAGCTTCTTATCCAGAAGTTTTTCCATCGTAGCCCATTGATTATCAATGAACTCTTTATCAAACACGTCGTGACGGCTATCCCGCATTCTTATTCATATCATTTTGTAAAATCAGTTTTTGCAACCTCTTTCTGGCTTCTGATAGATGCCATTTTGATGTTCCAACACTAATTCCTTTTTGTTTTGCAATTTCCTTATGACTATAACCTTGTATAGCATAAAGAACAAACACCTCTCTACTTGCTCTAGGTAAACTAGATAACAGCTTTAAAATATCTGCTTCATATAGATTGTCAAGAGCATTATGGTTTGATTTGAGTTCATACTCATCGAAAACCATAAATTTCAAGTAATTGGAATCTTTACGCATAGTATCAGAAAGACTTCTGAAAACTATTCTTCGCACCCAGCCCTCAAAACTTCCATTGTGCCCATATTGTTCAATCTTTGTAAATACTTTAAGTAAACCATCGTTTACTATTTCGGCAGCTTTTTCTCTGTCACTGGTGTACCTCAAACACATACTCATCATCATAGGGAAATAATGACGGTAGAGCTGTTCTTGACTCTTACGATCGTTAGATCTACATCCTTGTATGATGTTGTTTAGGTTCACTGTTCAAATTCGTTATATCTAAAGTAAGATAAATTTCTCTGAACTGCCTATTAATGGATGTCGTTCTGGTGACCAACAAAAAAATGGCCAAAAGTTGCAACAAAAACTGAACCTTAGTTGAGATAAAGTTTAGGATTGCAACTTTTAAACCACTTAAGAATTTGAGAAATAAACTCTCACCTTCTTAAAGTATAGAGTTTTTTCATAGCTGATCTGTCTATAAAGACGAAAAGGTCTTAGATGAGGTTGGGTAGTAGTCTGAATTTTGGTTGGATTTATTCAATAATTCAATGAAATATCACACTATTGGTCTGATAACCAATTAGTTGCATCCATTACTTTTTTTCTTTTTTTTATTGCTTTAGAATCCTCTCTATATGAATCTTTTGGTCATAATCTATGGATTTTAAGAGATAGATTCCGCTTGGAAATTCTGAAATGTCAATAGTAATTGTGCCTTCTGGCTCTTGTATGCTATGTAATTCTTCTCCACGGGTATTCCACATAGAAATAGAACTGAGACCGTTACCATACTCAACAGAAACAAAGGCTGCAGTAGGGTTAGGATATGCTTTTATAGTTAACGCTTCGGTGTCTTCTACACTTGTGCAAAGTGCTCCTGATACATTATCAATGCAGAAATAAGCAGGAGTATTGATGCCGAAATCTCCAACATCACTAGAAAATATCTCTAATGTATAAGTAAGAGAGTTGGGTAAGGGCTCTAAATCCACCAAAGTCCATTCGTCAAGGATGTAATCTTCTTCTGGATTGTCGGATCTAAAGTCAGCCAAGTAAAATATTATGCTATCTGTTTCACTAGCTGCAGACTTTATACTAACGTAAAAGAAATCAGGGTCAGTCCCATCTTCACCTCCAAACTTTTTTGCAAATTGATCTCCGTCTCGCATAGATAAAAAAGCATACGTAGAGTTGTTGATGTAAAAATTAGATATTGCCCCACAAGTACCACCACTTTCTAGGCTGATGGTCGTCTGACCCGAAACAAAAGTTGTAGCATAGGTAGTAGACCCTTCAGCTCCAGCTCCAGCTATACAGCTATATTGATTTATAAAGCCTGGTGTTAAGGTGTCCGTCATTGTAGATATCGACCACCCCGTCCAAGAACCATAGTTGTCATTGAAAATATTTGGAAAGAAGAAAGCATCATCTTCAAAACCCATAGACCCATCAGAGCCGTTTAAAAACGTATCTTGCTCTAGGCCAAAAGATTCGAAAGTTGCAAGTTGCGACAGACAGGTGGTTGATATAAGTGAAGTAAGGCTGATGAATAGTATTGCTAGTCTCATAGTGTTTTATTTTCAGTATTGAAATTTATAGTCCAATTCAAAGTAAAATATCTGCCGGGCATAGGTCGGCGTTCTATCACTCTGTATTCGGTGTCCATTATATTGTTAAGTTCTAATCGCAAGGTGTTTTTAATTTTGGCCAGATGCAATGCCTGACCTATACTTAGATTAGTGACCCAGTAAGAATCTAGGTCTTCATTGATACCGTTAGTAGGTCCTGTGTAACTCGTCTGGATAGCAATGAAACTCTGTTTCCAACTCCCTGTATAGTTAATATGTGCTCTGACTAATGGCGTATATAGCAACTGATCTCCTACAGCAATTCTAGGGAGACTCAGTCCTACCAGGTTTTCTGATCTGCTATAGGCCATACCAGCTTGTAGCTCTTGTTTCCATGCTCCCCAATGGATAGTCTTCTGAACATTAAGGTCAAATCCATAAGACCGCACTTCTCCTATATTGTATGCTGCCCATATTTGTTGTGATTCCAAAGGTGCCCATAGTATCCAGTTCTGAATACGGCGATGATAGAAGGCCATACTTATCGATGGCCAATTGTTTGTTTCCCTGAGACTCAGCCACAGCTCTTGATTCCACCCGTTTTCTGGCTGCAAATCTAGATTGCCACCCGGTCTCCAGAACAACTCATTAAGTGTAGGTGCTCTGAACTCCCTAGAGGTTTTGAGCATTATTGTCAGCTGATTCAGTTCATACTGAATATTGACTTGCGGTATCAAAGGAGGACTTATCTCAGTACGCCATTCGTTTCTCAATCCTGCTGTGAAACTGAAGTTATTCCAGTCCTGTCTGAGCTCCCCATATAGTGCAAATATGCTTTGATTCTGACTGCCGTTTTCGTAAGCTGGAGTTTGGGCAGCAATGTTGCTGAATTCGTATTCTAATTTGTAACGGGTATTACTTAAAGAACTAGCAGCACTGGTCTTGTGAAAAAGGCGCTTAAATCTGTTTTGGGCAAATATCTCTGACAGACTATCAGTAAAGTTATTGTGCTCATCCAGATAGGCCACAAAACTATTCAGCTCCAACTTGTCAGATAGATGTTGCCAAGCGAGTCTGTAGCGCCTGGTCAAGTCTTCCTGCCTGGCTACCGAACGGTTTTGAGTAGTCGTAGGTGGGATACCAACTTCAGAATTTTGTAGCCACACATTGAGTCGCAGTTCATTTTCGGGGCTGACCTTTAGACCCTGCGTAATCATGAGTCCAGAGGTGAGAAAATCTGCGTTGGTTTGAGTTTTTTCATTGCTACCCAAGCTATAACTGAAATCATTGTCAGCTTTTCGATGGAAAAGTCTTATTTCGCTGATCCATTTTTTGTTGCTGTAATTATGAGTGGCATTTAAACCTTGGCGACCGAAACTTCCACGAGTCAGGTCTATAGATATGCTAGTGCCTGTGTCGTAATTTTGAGAAGAACTCAAGTCAAGGACACCTGAAATAGCTCCAGAACCATGAGCCGCAGAGCAGCCACCTTTATATATTTTTAATTGATCACTGTTGCTGAATGGCAAGAGAGAAAGGTCACTCAGCCCAAGCATCGGATTGGTAATGGGCACTTCTTCCCATTTGACCAAATTCTGATTGGAACTTCCACCCCAAAGCGATAAGGTCGCCAGGCTACCTAGACCGTATGATTTTATGTATGCAGAAGATCTATTATTCAGCTCATCGGCAAGGTTGAGGACAGAGAAGGAGCTTCGGGCATAGAGTTCTCTAGTACTTGGCTCCGAGGGAACTGTTTCTGAGATTGTGATTACTTGGAGGTCTACATCAGACAAGGGCAAGGTGTCCTGTTGTCCCTCAAGTAGGCACGAACTAAGTAATGATATAGCACAAAGTAGCAGCTTCACTTTTGCTTTAGTAGTAGTATTTGTAATAGCAATGGGGATAGACTATAATCTTTCCTATGCTGAATAATCTCTAGATCCTTCCTCCGCGAATCATGTCGAGTTATTTTAATATTGGCAGGTCTTCTGGCTAAGCTCACTGGACTGGGCCTTCCCATCTTTTCAGACAGTGGATGTAGTCAGTCAGTTATGTATGAGCCTTACAGCAGCGGGGACTGCTCCTGATTTTCACAGGATTCCCTATTATGGAAAAGGCGTTCTTTTCCACCGATATCTACACGAAGGTAGTTATTACTGAGTAATTGCCTAATAATTTTT
>CAZKXO010000140.1:5803-8927 GCA_964556525.1 uncultured Saprospiraceae bacterium | reverse complement strand
CATCAAACTGCGCATAAGATCTAATATCAATTATTCGCAATCAAGTTTTACGCTAAGTGATGGTGAGGAAGTGAGTACTACTCTCGCCGGCAATAACCAAAGTTTACTTTATGTAAGAAGTATTTCTGACCACTTTTCTATTGGCGGTCGAGTAGAGGCTGGATCATCCACCTTTGGGAACACGGATTTCCAGGCAGCAGTAAAGCCTGCTATCGAGTATAATATCTATCCCTATAGTGAAAACAGTACCAGACGATTCAGTTTACGCTATTCTATAGGGCCTGAGTATTTTGACTATACTGAGAAAACCATTTTCGAAAGATTAGAAGAGACTGTGTTCCGTCATGGTTTAGCTATAGAATTTAATCAGACTCAAAGTTGGGGAAACATCAGCCTCTTTGCTATGACAGAACAATTTCTTCATGACGCTGCCTTGTACAAAATAGAGCTGTATCCCAACATAGAATTAAACATAGTAAAAGGTCTAAGACTTAACTTTGGCGGGAACATAGGCTTTATCAAAGACAGAATTAATATTGCGCAGACGGAGTTCAGTGACGAAGAGATCATCCTCCAAACCATTCAACTAGATACTAACTTTTCTTATTGGAGTTACATAGGGTTTAGCTACAGATTTGGGACCCAGAATAATAGTGTAGTGAATCCTAGGTTCTAGGATCAAGCTGTCTTACGTTTTAATATTTGAACCTATCTCATTTCTTTTAAACTTTTCCATCTCGACCGACCGTAGGAAGTGGAGAGATCTTGTTCTAATGGAAAGTGACTTAATTTTCTAAGCTGATATCAGTTCTTTGCGGCTTGTTTAATCAAGAGGTCAGGAGACCTTTGATTCAACAATAGTAGTGACTCAGGAGTTAGGACATTTGAGCAAAAGTTGTCGTCCTTCACCTCTTTGCAGCTTTTATATGGAATCATTGTTTCGATTAAGGAAACGCATAATACATTCTGAATAATTCTTTCTATCTTATAGTTCTGAATTATTAGACAATGACAACTTATAGAATAGTTATTCGTTTGTTTATTCTGACACTACTGTCTGTTGTATGTGTTCTTTTTCTAAGTTCCTGCGAAAGAAATGAAATCACACCATGGGCTGAATTTCTAGCAACTTGTCCTTATGAGCCACAATTAGAATTTAAATCAATAAGACATCACCTCCAGTTTCCTGTGGAAGTACATCCCAAAAAGGTAACCTATAAGGTTGGAGATACGCTGACCGTCTCTATGACCTTCCAAGATTCTATTTTCGATGTCAATATGGTAGAAAGTTCAAAATTCCCAACTACCCCTTAAGTCCAACTAGTGCTTTGGTACAAATAGATGTCGAAAATGAACTATTTATTTCTGGTTTTGATTTTAATCAGATTCGGATTGACTCATCGTACTTAAGAACAATAATAAGAGGAAGAAATGTAAGTGCTGAAAATCTTACAGGTAAAGCAGCTGCAACAACATTATTTGGAGTTGCTGGTCATGAGAATGACACTTACAATTACGAGTACCAGATTGTATTGGAGAGACCAGGTAGGTATCTCCTGCAAAACTCAGAGAGATTTATGGATGCTACGATTGACAGAGATCTGTACGATTCTATAGATCAGTTGCCGTTTGAAGGTCGCTACCCAAACACTGGAATGCTGGTAGAAGTACGATTACAAGGAGATAATAATCTTGCAGAATTCATAGAAGAGTTTGTCGTTCTAGATAAGACATTTTCTAGGGACGGTTTTTTTACTGAAGATGAGTCGCTTAACCATCATCTCTATGAAGGCCTAGGTATTAGAGGTATTCCTCTTGAAAAATATGGCTTCTTCTGTTTTGAGGTTGTGGAATAGATAGTACAAAGATGAAAGAGCCACCTGACTTACTGAAGTGGGTGGCTCTTTTTTTCTTCTATACATGGATGCTACACTTTTCATGTAGAACAAGATCTCTCCGCTTCCTTCGGTCGGTCGAGATGGAAAAGAATAGAAAACGGGGACTTGTTCGTATAAAGGCTACGGCTAATGAATTAGAACCCGTGAGCAAAAGGTGTCCTCACCTCTTTGTTGCTTTTTAGAAGAACCCATCTAATTGGGTTTTTGCAAGAAGGTTTAGAAAAATTAGTCTTATCTTAATCTATGAAATCATTTGACTACAACTCATTATCATGAAACAATTTCTAATCATATTCATTGCAACCAGCTTTTGGGCTTGCAATCCTTTCGAAATTGGTACTCTTAGCCAAGAAGAATTATTTGAGCAATGTCCATATGAATATGAATACAGTTCTGCTGGAGAGTACATTCTGGAAGTACCTATGAAAATCATTCCACATCAGAAAACCTATAAGGTCGGTGATACTATAACCATTAGAATGATGTTTTCTGACTCTATACTAGACCTCAATAGAGGTGAGAGATATAAAATAGAGGATTTCCCCTTTAGACCTATGATCCAATTGTATCTTGTAAAAAATAATGAATGGTCATCAGGCTTTAGGGAAAATACTTTTGCTGCCCCAGAGATTTACAATGCAACATATCGTAGCGCAACATCATGGGCTGATGACATACGTGGTTTCTCAGTATATGAAAATGGCATATATCATTTTGAACTTACACTTGTAGTGCTTACGCCAGGTGTCTATATTACTCACGTTATAGATGGAGTCATATTTGCTCATCCGGATGATATAAGTCAAGGGTATCCGCCTCCCTACAATATAGACTTTGAAGGCAAATGCCCAAATCGTTTTTGGAACGTAGCTACAAGAATACAAGGAGACGATCACATAGAGGACTATATAGAGGAATTACAGTTACTAGACGAGCAAGTATATCGGGGAGCTCTTACCTTCTTAGGAGGTGACCCACTTTCGCCACTTGGCAATGGCAGATTTGCCGTGGACTGGAGAGGTGTTTATTGTTTTGAGGTAGAGGAGTAGAAAAATATGGAGCCATCTAATTATTATTGGGTGGCTCTTCTTCTTTTATTCATGGATGCCAGCTTGGGATATTAAAGTAGTTGTCATTGGAACAAGATCTCTCATGTTCGTCTGGGTTTGTTCCTCTTTGCGGCTTTTGAAAAGGCTCTTACTTGTTTACGGCTTTAATCAAGAGGT
>CAZKXO010000140.1:0-5703 GCA_964556525.1 uncultured Saprospiraceae bacterium | reverse complement strand
AAAATAGGGGGTGTGAGCAAAAGGTGTCCTCACCTCTTTGCGGCTTTTGAAAAGGCTCTTACTTGTTTACGGCTTTAATCAAGAGGTCAGGAGACCTTTGATTCAATTAAAGTTTGTGGCTAATAAAATAGGGGGTGTGAGCAAAAGGTGTCCTCACCTCTTTGCGGCTTTTGAAAAGGTTCTGACTTGTTTACTGCTTTAATCAAGAGGCAGGAGACCTTTGATTCAATTAAGCTGATCCTCCGAAGCTAGTTCTGATCGCTTCACTTTAACCTTTCTGCAACTGTAGTCAGATAATCCTCATCACTCAGTATAGCCAGCTCAAAGGCATTCATGCTGCCTTGTAATTTCATATTCTCAAATATGCCTAGGTCATCTAGAAAGTAGGCCAGCTCTGTTTTGTTGCCTTTCTTATCAGTCGCATAGAGAGCTTTAGTTAGCACAAAGGCTGTAGAGCCTCCTTTCATTCCAGCATGCTCCAGCCACTCTGCATTTTGAGGATTTTCTAGTAGATACTCCATCACTTCATCTAGATAGCTGTGAGTCTCAGGACCGAAATATGTTCTAGAGTTTATTAATGTCATGATCTTCACATAATCCTCTACCGTTGCTGCTGGCAGTCTATCTGACCAGATTCTTTGTATACCCATACCTAGATCGCCTAAGTCGTTTCGGTATTCAGTTTCTGTTTTTAGCTTATCATGTATACGAGCTGTTGCCGCAATATAGTCCTCAGTGCTTAATGACTTGAGCTTGGCTTCTAGTGCATCCCCTTTCGTGTCTGGAAAGAGTTCCTTTCCGACATACAAGGCAGATACGATATTGTATATTTCAGTATGGCTGGCAACTCCCATGCTATCTACTCTGGCATTTATCTTATCCAGTCCTAGCCTATCACAGAGCCATTCAGTATTGGCATTAGAGCTGAAGAGAATCATTCCTTTTGCTATTTCACGGATGGAAACAGTCTCCTCAGATATCTTATCCTCTACATGCTTTAGCCAGCCAGGATGTGCACCTCCATCGGTATTTTTTGCGTAGAACTGTTCTAGTTCGGTCAGGCTGATTTTCTCGTCAGGATTCAGGAGTCCTAGGGCAGCTTGTTCTGCATATTCTATGGCAATTACAATTTTGACCGTACTGGCCAGTGGCATAACTTTAGTGAGATTGTTACCCACAACTAGCTCTCCATTACGGACCAGTTTTATAGCTGTTGTCTCTGGATGTTCCTTTAAAAAAGTGAGTACCTGATCTTTATCTGGCTTCATATTTTTCGCAGCATAAGCGATGACGACTACCGCTAATAAGGTAAGAATAGCTAATACAATGAGTATTTTCTTAAGCATAGTTGGTGGATTAGTTGTATTGAATGAATACTAATATAGCGTCTTAAAAGCAAACTTGGCCCAAGCTATCGACAAAGGTTAGAACTAGGTAGACAGAAATCAAATTGTACGTAAAAGTTGTGAAATCACAACAGCATAGGCGAGACTATTAAAATTGCTCTGCCATTTTTTTGAATAGCGAGACATGCCTTGCCTTGATAGTAGGACCATTATGCTTGAATCTTGGGTCAGCAGATAATTTTGCTACTATTAGTTCTTTCTTAGGATGTATGTAGATATATTGATCATAGATGCCTGAGGCAAAGAAGTCACCATCTGCATGAGGAGGTATCCACCACTGGTACCCATAATCATATGCATTGGGTGATAAATGTGCAATGCCTTCTCCATAGGGTGATGATGCTTCTGCTATCCATTCTGAGGACACGACTTGGTTGCCATTAAGTTGTCCTTTGTGCAGGTACAATAGTCCAAGCTTTGCATAGTCCCGCAAAGAAGCCAGTAAGCCACCTAGTGCCATCTCAAAATTCTCATCATCTATTATCCAGCCTGCTTCGTGCTCCATACCCATAGGTTGCCATAGATACTCCTGGGTAAGTTCTGTGAGAGATCTACCCGTAACCTTAGTCAGTAAGAAGCCCAGCATCTGTGTATCTATACTGACGTAGTGACATACACTACCAGGTTCCTTCTCATTTTTCAGAGACTGCGCAAATTTTCTATAGGAGGTTCCTAAAGCAAAAGCTCTACCAAACCTATTGATATCAGAATTGTAATCAGAATAATCCTCATTGAACCCAATTCCGGAACGCATACGCAACAGCTGCTCTACTGTGACCTCTGCATAACCCGTCCCCGCAAATTCTGGAAGATGATCTGTAACCTTATCCTCTAAGTCGAGCAACCCTTGTTCTACTACCACTCCAATCATCGTCCCGACAAAGGATTTGGAAACGGACCATGAGATGTGTCGCTCATCCGGCTCTAGTCCCAAGAAGTATTTCTCATAAATTATAGTGTCTCTATGAATAACAATAAGACCTTCTGTATTAGTCGCAGTGATGAAGTCACTCGTCTGGATCAGCGTATCTCCATGTGTAAAGCTTACAGGAAACTCATAGCCTAAGCTAAGAGGTAAGGTCAGTGGTTGTGAAGAGGCTTTTATATTTGATGCAGGAAAAAACTGATCGGCATCTTGAAAATTCGTGACGATATTTTCTGGTTCGAAAAGACTATTGACTCGCAGTAGGCGCTTTATAGTTTTATAATTTAGTAAAAGCAGTACAAGCATGACCAACATCGAGAACCCTGTAAATCTGAATAATTTACGCATCTGCTCAAGATATCAAATTCTTCTCAATCTTATGCCAGCTCTATATCAAACTCACCTTCCGAATGCGTCAGCCTAAGCAGTCTTTTGATCGGATGATTCTTCTGGCACTTCAGTATCATCTTTGCATTCTTACTTATGCATTTCATCTGTGTCTGAAAGAGTGAATTGATAGCTGTAGTATCTATGTCTGTGACCTTGGTAAGATCGACGATGAGTCTGTCCCAGGGGTCGACTTTAGTATGTAACTCTATTTTGAGATTGATAGCGGCAAGAGAGATTAGAGGTCCTCTTATAGAGGCTTCCATTTGTTTCCCATCACGGAGATAGGAGATAGATAAATTCTTCATCAGGGTGGTGGTCTAAGGATGTTTTGAAAACTTGGACAATACTATAGAATCAAAAATATTGCCAAGCAACATAACAAGCTTAGATTTCTGTGGTTCTGTCAGCTAGATTGTCTTTTAATCTTTTGAGATATTTAGATTTTAGGAAATAATCTTTCAAATCTTGAAGCTTTTCATTCGATGGAGCCGTAAAATCAAGCATTTGCATTATTTCTGCCAACTGTCCCTCCAATTCTTGCTCAAAACCAGCTAGCTGAGCCTCTACTTGTTGTTTTCCTGCCTCAGAAGGTTCCATTTTGTACTCCATAATGGCTTCATTGACATCCATCATCTCCATAAGAAAGGCCTGAGGCATAGAAGCATTGCCCTCTTGTGGGGCTGTATTGTGCAACTCCAAGAGATGGTGGATTCGGCTTTGCTTCTTACGTAATACTTTATAGCCTTTATTGATTCTGGCACTCATCTCTAGTGCCTCAGCCTGTTCCGATGCCGAGGATAAGGTGAATTTATCAGGATGATATAACTTATTAAGTGCATAATATTTCTGAGTCAGCACCGCCTGATCTACTTCCAGGCCTACTGGAAGTTCAAATATGTCGAAGTAGTTAATCACAAAAAGTACTTATTTATAGTGTTCTGGAAATATCCAAACCAAAGGCATAGATCATAAGCACCATAAGCAATAGGAAACCTATAAAAGTGGCAATTTCCATTACCCTATCTGGCACCTTTTTACCTGTAAGAGTTTCGAAGATCAGGAACATTACATAACCACCATCCAAAGCGGGTATCGGTAGCAGATTTAGAAATCCAAGCAGTAGGGAAAGAGTTGCCGTCATAGACCAGAACCGTTGCCAATCCCAGTTAGTGCCAAACATACTGCCTATCGTTATAAAACTGCCGAGACTATCTTTTGCTTTAATTTTTCCAGAAAACATTTGACCAAAGGCCTTGATCTGGTCACTAATAAAATTCACAGATTTATCCCATCCACCTACCATGGCTTCAGATAAGTTGTATTCTTGATTGTATACGGGAAGAAGCTTATCGAGAGCTTGAGGATAGACACCAATCTTGCCATTACTCATCGGCACGGTAAAATCTAACTGTCTGTTATCTCTGGATATCTGAATATCAACGGTTTTAGGTATTACTTTTTTAGGTTGTTCTTTCCCCATAAGTTTTGCAACAAGCTTTTTGAGGAAGCTTTGCTTAGGTACATGGAACTGCGCCATTTCCTTGATGTACTGATGGGCATAAGGTGTAGGGGTTCCATTTACAGCCATGATTCTGTCCCCTTCCATGAGACCAGCTTTCTTAGCTCCACCATCTTCAGTTAGTAAGGAAAAGACATAAGGTCTTCGAACTGCAACAACTTGTACATTTCGATTTTCATGTTTGGTCAGTTCCTGGACCAGCTCTGGGTCTACAGTCAAGGTTTGCTGAGAACCCTCTCTCTGGACTGTAATAGTGTTGGCTTGATTGATGACGAGCTCCTTTGTTACGGCTCCTGAGCTAAATTTTTCCAATTGGAAATCTCCTACTTTTAATATCTTGTCCCCATCTCTCAGTCCCATTTTATAAGCAGTTTCACTTACAGCGATGCCTTCAGGTAACTCATCATTGAGTATATATTCTGTGCCCCAGATCTGAAGTATCATTGTAAATAGAAAGACACCTAGCACAGCATTGACAAAAACACCACCTACCATAATTATCAACCTTTGCCAAGCTGGCTTAGACCTAAATTCCCAGGGCTGCGGTTCTTTGGCCATCTGTTCTGTATCGAAACTCTCGTCTATCATTCCTGCTATCTTGACATAGCCTCCTAAGGGTAGCCAGCCGATGCCATACTCGGTCTCCCCTATTTGTTTTTTGAATAGTGCAAAACCTGGATTGAAAAAGAGATAAAACTTCTCAACTTTTGTTTTGAACCATTTGGCTGTAACAAAATGACCTAGTTCGTGCAGGACAACCAGAATCGAAAGGCTAAGAAAAAATTGGAGTATTGTTATGATCATAATATAGTGCTTGCCAGAAATTCTACCACCAAAATGGGTCGACAAGCCGCAAAAGTACTAATAAAGCAGCTTAGATACGTGCTAACAAGAGTCAGCCAATTTGGGTTCATTCCTAAGCTTCTATTTTTAAGTTATACCTTAGTGCCTCGTCTATGATACTCTTTTATTCTAATCAAATAAGTGATAATACTGCAGTGCTGGAAGCAGAGGAATTCCACCATTGTTGCAAGGTACTTAGACATCAAGAAGGTGATACGATTCATATCGCTGATGGAAAGGGCAAGCAGGCCGTTGCTCAGATTTCCAAGATTCGTAAAAGAGAGGCAGAACTCATTGTAGAATCCATTACGGAAGCAAAGCCAATAACTACGAGCACAACGTTAGCTGTAGCCCCACCAAAAAACAGAGCTCGTTGGGAATGGCTGATAGAAAAGACTGTAGAAATCGGTGTGGACAGACTTATCCCTCTTATAACTGCCCGTACAGAAAGACCTAAAATCAATGTGGAACGCAGTGAAAAAATCTTGAGAAGTGCAGCTATGCAGAGTCTCAGACCCTTTCACCTAAGAGTTTTTTGTCTTATTTCAGACCAGAGGCCTGTTACCATACCATTTCTTCCTTAAGATATCGGGGATCAACAACTTTGAGGGAACTGATTT
>CAZKXO010000139.1:0-8951 GCA_964556525.1 uncultured Saprospiraceae bacterium | reverse complement strand
TCTCCCTCGTGTCTGGCAACAAGCTCAGTGACAACACTTACCCCCATGTCATGCGAAAGTAAGTGACCACCCTTTACTCCAAAGTGGCGCCATACTGCAAGGGCTACATCCGCCTGCTCTAATAACGAATAGCTGAAGCTCTCAATCGGCTTATCACTCATTCCAAATCCTATAAAATCAAATAATATGAGGCGATCAAAAATCTTCATTAGCCCATCCACCACAGCATGATAAGAAAAAGAAGATTCAGGAAAACCGTGCAGAAGGAGCAAAGTACGTGCAGAAGTTGCTTCAGAATTGCCCATTTGTTTTGCAAATATTTTATGTCGCAATGGTCCATACTCGATATATTCTCCGCTGGCTTTCCAGTTTTTTAATTCTTTTGAAAGTGGCATATAGTGGTTTCTGATTTTATTCAGTGGTAAATTATAAATGTTTTAAACTCTTGACTTGATATGCCACTGGCTATTTCAATATCTTCGCCTTCTTATGGCATTCAAAATAACATCAAAATACAGCCCTACTGGTGATCAGCCTCAAGCTATCAAACAACTCGTTGCTGGTGTAAATGAAAACGAACCAGCTCAAGTACTGCTTGGAGTTACAGGTTCTGGTAAAACCTTTACTGTTGCCAATGTCATAGAGCAGGTAAAAAAACCAGTACTCATACTCACTCACAACAAAACTCTGACAGCCCAACTATATGGTGAACTAACAGAATTTTTTCCAGATAATGCTGTCGAGTATTTTGTTTCTTATTACGATTACTATCAGCCCGAAGCCTACATATCTACCAGCGATACTTACATAGAAAAGGACCTACAGATCAATGAAGAAATAGACAAACTCAGACTTCGTGCGACCTCTAATCTACTATCAGGACGTAGAGACATCATCATCGTGGCCTCCGTTTCCTGCATCTTCGGCATGGGAAATCCTGAAGACTATGCATCTGGTATAATCAGATTACAACAAGGACAGAAGTTTTCCAGAAATCAATTTCTGTATAAGCTTGTAGAGATTCTTTATTCTAGGACGGAGAGAGATTTCAAGAGGGGCTCATTCAGAGTAAGAGGTGATACTGTGGATATAAATCTCCCTTATGTGGATTACGGTTATAGGATTACCTTTTTTGGAGATGAGATAGAGACAATAGAATCTTTGGAAATAGAAACTGGCAAGCGGATAGGTGCTCTGGAACATGCGGCCGTCTTCCCTGCCAATCTCTATGTTGCTCCCAAAGACAGATTCAATGATATAATCAGAGATATCGAAGACGAACTCTTTGAGCATGAAAAGTTCTTTGAAAGGGAAGGTCGATTTATAGAAGCTAAAAGAATAAAAGAGCGGGTGACCTTTGATCTCGAAATGATGAGGGAACTGGGTTATTGTAATGGGATAGAAAACTACTCAAGATTCTTTGATGGAAGAAAACCAGGCACCCGCCCATTCTGCCTGCTAGACTATTTCCCAGATGACTTTCTAATGGTCATAGATGAGAGTCATGTGACTATTCCCCAGGTAAGAGGAATGTGGGGTGGAGACAGAGCCAGAAAGCTGAATCTGGTCAATTTTGGCTTTAGATTACCATCCGCTTTGGACAACAGACCGCTGAACTTTTCGGAATTCGAACAGAAGACCAGTCAAGTCATCTATGTCAGCGCAACACCTGGAGACTACGAACTGGAACAGACAGAAGGTGTCGTAGTAGAACAAATAGTAAGACCTACTGGCTTATTAGATCCTCCCATAGAAGTACGACCTAGCATCAATCAGATAGATGATCTACTGGAAGAAATAGACCTCAGGGTGCAAAAGGAAGAAAGAGTCCTGGTCACTACCTTGACAAAGAGGATGGCAGAAGAACTGACCAAATATCTGGTCAAGCTCAATGTCAAGGTTAGATATATTCACTCTGAAGTCGATACTTTGGATAGAGTCGAGATAATTAGAGATTTGAGATTAGGTGTTTTCGATGTCTTGGTTGGTGTCAACTTACTGAGGGAGGGGCTGGATTTACCAGAAGTTTCTTTGGTAGCCATTATAGATGCAGACAAGGAAGGCTTCTTGAGAAATACACGATCCTTGACACAAACGGCAGGTAGAGCAGCAAGAAATTCGAATGGACTGGTCATTTTCTACGCAGATAAAATTACCGCTAGTATGCAGACGACCATCAATGAGACCAACAGGAGAAGAGACGTTCAGATTGCTTACAACGAAAAGCATGGCATTACTCCTATGACTGTAAGCAAGACCAAGGAAGAGATTATGAGTCAAAATTCCATCCTTGACATCAGAGGCAAAAAATCCAAAGCCTATATAGAATCAGATGAGCCCAACCTAGCCGCAGACCCTATTATAGACTACATGAGTAAGGATCAGCTGGACAAACTTATTATGGAGACTGAAAGAAAAATGAAGAAGGCCGCTAAGGAGCTGGACTTCATTACTGCGGCACAGTACAGAGATGAGCTATTTGCCCTAAAAAAGAAGAAAAAAGCCGCCATTTAACCAATAGTTTGATTATTCCAGCTTATTCATCTGTACAATAAGCTAATTGGGCCAAAAATCCGTTAATATTTAGCTAACAGGATGTAAGAAGGAACTAAAAAATCTTACTTTTCAATTATAAATAGAAGGTATACAAGCCTGAACGTAAATTATGGATAAAGTGAGAAATTTTTCATTCGACTATATATACAAAAGTGTTGTCCTCAGTCTAGCTATAATCATTTACTCAGGACCTACAAATTCTATCCAAGCCCAGGATGTAAGATTGACCAATTCTTCATTTGAGGATACCCCAAGACAAGGTAAATACGATGAAAGAACTGGCTTTAGGTCTGAACCTATTAAGGGTTGGTTTGATTGTGGTGCCATATTATTTCCTACTGCAACACCACCTGACATACACAAGGGCAGTAGCAACTTCTGGGAAAATGAACTGACGACGGCCCATGGCAAGACATATATCACACTTGTTGTGAGAGATGATGACTCATATGAAACTGTATCTCAAAGAATGAAAGGCACATTGAAGGCAGACAAATGCTATGATTTTTCAATTTCTCTAGCTCGTTCCAAAAAGTACATAAGTCTTACAAAGACAAGTGGCAAGATGGCCAACTTCAATCAACCGGCGGTGCTGAGAATTTGGGGCGGTTCTTCAAGCTGTGACAATGCTGAACTATTGGCAGAGTCAGAACCAGTTGCTAATACTGACTGGGAAGAATACAGGTTTAAAATTGAGCCCACAGAGGATCATACCCATATCACTTTAGAAGCCTTCTACAAGACACCAGTACTCTTTGGATACAATGGTAATGTCTGTATAGACAACGCTTCCATTTTTAAGCTTATCAGCTGTGATGAAGAGGAAATTATAATTGCTGAAGCAAGAGTAGCAAAAAAGAAGGAGACCAAGATTGTGCCTTCATTTAAGAGAAAGAAAGAGAAAGAAGTCCCGCTTACTGTGGACAAGAAGCCTAAGATTGATACGATAACGGAGCAACCACGAGTTCTCATGGATATCAGCAGAGAGGAAATGAGAAAAGGCATGCTTATCAAGATGAATAAGGTGAGCTTTCCTGCAGACAGTGTGCACCTAGAATCGAACTCTTACGAAGTACTGGATCAGATCGTAGAATTCCTAAAAACATATAAGGAAATCTCTATCGAGGTAGGTGGTCATACTAATAGTAAACCGCCTGATGAGTACTGTGACAAAATTTCTACTGCCAGAGCTAAAGCTGTGGCAGAATATTTGATTAATAAAGGAATAGCAGAGCCTAGAGTTTCATACAAAGGATATGGAAAACGAAGGCCTATAGCTACCAATAAGACTGTTGCAGGGAGAATGAAGAACCAGAGGGTGCAGATTATGATTACCAGTCTCAATTATAAGAATTGAGTCAAGTAGCTGAACTAATTGTTTATGAGATTATTTTTATATCTATAAAATGAACACAATGATGAAATGGAAGGGATTTTTACTTGTAGGTTTGTTAATGAGCAGCTTACTGGTCTGGGGAGTATACCCAAGAGGAGATTACAAAGAAAAAGAAAGTCTAATCCTAGACGCAGTACTAAACTATCTAAATGCCCTTCATTTCAGTCCTCTAGAGCTAGATGATGAATTTTCCAATCTCGCTTTTGACAATTATCTAGATGCCATAGATCCAAGCAAAAGATTTTTACTACAATCTGAGGTAGATCAATTAAGTATCTACAAAGACGATATAGACGATCAGGTAAAGATGAAAGACTTTGAGTTTTTCAATGCCTCATTGGACATCATTGATATTTCTAGAGATAGAGCTGAAAGAATCTTTAACGAAATAATAGCTGGAGACCTTTCTGTAATAGATGAGAAGTCTCTAGAAATGGACAGAGAGAAGCGTCCTTACAGTGAAAATGAAGCAGGACTCAAAGATCTATGGGAACAGCTTATCAAGTACGACTTTAATAACAGATTACTGGATAAAATTTCTGAGCAAGAGGCTGATGAGAATGATATAGATGGCTCAGATGAGATGAAAGGCGAATTGAAAAAGGTAGAGATGAAAGATGATGAAGAAGATGAAGCACCTAAGACTATGGAAGAGCTAAAAACTGACGTAACTGAAAGAATCAAGGAAACTTATGAAGATTGGTTCGATAGAATGGGTCAGGATAAAAGATCAGATAGATTTGAAACATATATTAATTCTATAACCCATCTTTTCGACCCACATTCTGACTTCTATAACCCTAAGGAGAAGCAAGATTTTGATATAAGAATGGGTGGAAAGCTAGAAGGTATAGGTGCTAGATTACAGACTGATGGCGATTATACCAAAGTAAGCTCTATAGTACCAGGTGGTCCAGCCTGGAAAGGAAAAGAGCTTTCTGTGGATGACCTCATCACTGCAGTAACACAAAAAGGTGAAGAACCTGTAGATATAACAGGCATGCGACTGGATGATGTTGTACAGAAAATCAGAGGTAAGAAAGGAACTGTGGTTATTCTTACTGTAAAAAAGGTAGACGGTTCTACAGCTGATGTGGAGATAGAAAGAGATGAGGTCATCCTAGATGAAGCCTTTGCCAGATCTCTGACGCTGGATATCCCAGATGTAATGGAGAATATCGGCTATATCAAATTACCTAGATTCTACTCTTCTTTCGAAAAAGAAGACGGCAACTCATGCGCTAAGGATGTAGCTAAAGAAATAGAAAAGCTGAAGGAACTCAATGTAAATGGTATCATCCTCGACCTTAGAAATAATGGCGGGGGATCATTGCAAGACGTTGTAGACATGACAGGCCTCTTTATAGAAGACGGTCCTATCGTCCAGGTAAAGCCAAGAAACAAATCACCTTATGTCTATGATGACAAAGATTCTGGTGTACTCTATGAGGGACCGATGATTGTTATGGTAAACCAGTTTAGTGCCTCGGCATCGGAAATCTTAGCTGCGGCAATGCAGGACTACAGCAGAGCCATTATAGTAGGAAGTAACTCTACTTTCGGAAAAGGTACTGTACAAAGATTTGTGGATCTGGACAGAGCTGTTACTAGTTATGATGAGCTAAAGCCACTTGGAAACCTTAAGATTACCATGCAAAAGTTCTTTAGAGTCAATGGTGGTTCTACTCAGCTGAAAGGTGTCGTTCCAGATGTTATTTTCCCTGACAATTATCACTATATAGATACAGGTGAGAAAGATTATGACTTTGCTATGAAGTGGTCGGAGATAGATCCTGTTGTCTACAACCAAGATGTGTTCCAAGTGCCTGATTTAAATATGATAAACAGCAAGAGTTCTGAAAGAACTTCTCAGGTAGACCAGTTCCAGCAAGTACTTGCCAATGCAAAAAGACTGAAAAAGAACAGAGACGAAACAAGCTACCCTCTAGAGTTC
Organism: uncultured Saprospiraceae bacterium; assembly: GCA_964556525.1. GTDB lineage: Bacteria > Bacteroidota > Bacteroidia > Chitinophagales > Saprospiraceae > RFSX01. Next base: position 3,045 of record CAZKXO010000139.1, on the reverse strand, counting down.
GAAGCTTATAATGACTTTGTAGATGTCAGAGAAGAGGAAGCTCAAGCCTTCGAAGGATTATATGATGAAGTCTTGGAGAACCTAAGCATCTCTAATTTGGAAGTAGATAAGGAATATATCAATAGTGATGAATCCAGAGTTGCAAGAAATGATGATTGGCTCGAAGGCGTAAGCAAAGATTTCTACTTGGAAGAAACCATGCATATCATGAAAGACATGATTGACCTCACAGGTGGACAGTCCATTACAAAAAACAAAGTTTTAAAGCCTTAAAAGAAAAAGCCACTTGATTACTCAAGTGGCTTTTTCTTTTCTAGTTCTTTATAATTTTTCTGCTTACTATTTCTCTGTTATCTAAGGTGGCAGTAAAGAGATACATTCCTTGATCCAGTGGTCCTACATCAAAAGAAAATTCCATCTGACCTATCTTCTTCGCTCTATCCTCAAAAAGCACAGCAATTTCCCTACCCTCCATATCATATAAAGCCAAGCGTAAATTTTCTCTGGAAGGAATATCCATCAGCACCGTAATGCGTTCTTGCACAGGATTAGGCGCAACGGTAAAGTTTAAATCTTGCACTCTCTCTTCTTCCGTACTAGAAAAATCAATATTAGGAGCAGTCAGTAAAGCATTGTAATTAGTAGGTACACCTATACTAGTCGTGTACATGGCACTCAACCAGACCACACCAGGCATATTATACTGTCTCTGACAACCGATATAATCACCCCATCTGATTGCTGAGCCCGAACCTCTTACAAAAGAACCACCCAGTTCTACATCTGTCCAGTCCGACATGTCTCTTTCATCATCGACATACAAGGCTGAGATACCTGCAAATTCTGTCTCACTGGTATGCTCTGCCACAATAATCGCAGAAGTCTCACCAGCTTCTCTTCCAGTCCATGCTATACCTGGATACGCCAAGTCCCTTGTAGGATGCGTAAGCAAAGATGTTGTCAACAATCTATCCGTATCCAATCCATCTATAAAGCCATAATAGATAGCAGACTTGCCTGTAAGTCTATCCATAGTATTGCCTACAAACTGAATCTGATCCTCCAATCTAAAGGCATCCAAAACTCTAGCATCATTAGTCTGAAGACCTATACTGATGTTTGGCTGGATACCATTCGGTGGTACACCATATGGCTCATTTGCTACTCTGAAATCTATCTCCAATCCTCTTTCATTAGTAGTGGGATCAGTAGCCAGCTTGAGAATAAAGATGGTATCATTGGTAATATCAAAATTTCTATTGGACAAGAAATACTGCTCATCCTCCAGAAACTCATCTGCTGACTTTACAGGATGCAAATTTCTGATAGGTCGATTGTCAAAGTTAACTTCAGAATAAAGATTTACTTCCAGGTCGTCAGCACCATTATAAGCTGGTTCTTTTTCTATCTCATAAATTATCGTCTCCGAAAAACCCAGTTCCCAGCCTATGTTGTCTCTAATAAGATTTACTGTAAGAATGACAGCATCACTGGTCAATGAAAACATCGGATAGTCTGTCCATACTGGTGTCTGGAAAGGACTACCAGTAATTTTATACACAGTCCAGGCTTCCATCACATCACTGGCAGAAGAGAAGGCAATGAAGATATCAGACGTCGTACTAGAGTTACCAGCCAACCACGTCACTACATATCTATCAGACTCAGGATCATAGATAGCTCGGGGATCAAAATGGTTAGCATTTCCCGGGATACCTTGTGCAAAAGACATAAGGGAGAAGGCACGCAGTCTGTTACCATTTTCATCTGTAAAAAGAATAGACCTGTTTACTCCGGTTACATTGGTCCCATCATTACCGACTGCCAGAGTATTGTCAGTAGGTGTAGAACCTGATACAGCCGAATTGAAACCTCTTCTTTTGACCGGAGGATCAGCAAAGCCCCTCGTATGTACTCTTTCAGACTCTTGTCTTGGGTATCTTTTTACAGCTTCTGCTTTAGCTCTCGCGACTTCGTTACCAATATGATCTGGTGCAGCGATATAGCTGACACTGGGATAAAAACCCTCATCTATTGTAACAGGGTCTATAACACCAGCAACAGGTACAGGATCTAATTTAGTGACCTTATAACTGAATTGTGCACTTAGTGTACCGGTGCAAAGGATAAAGAGGAATATTGCGTTTCTCATAGTTCAGCGTTTATTTTCATTAGCTCAACTAAGTTAATATTTTATTGTGGGTATAAGAAGTAGGTTGTTAGGATAACTTAGATTACACGATAAGCCATTACAATTCCAAAGAGAATAAGTATTACTCCAGACAAATTTGAAATCGTAGCGACATGTTTTGGTGTCAGCATTTTCTTGATAGAATTTGCTAAAAAGACCTTCCCAGTATCAGATAATACAATCACGATTAGTATTGTTGTAAGCATTACAATCGTATTAGTGGCTGCTAACTTTCGACCTATTATATAGGTGGAAATTATACTTAACCAGAAGACTATTGTAAAAGGGTTGATGGTATTTATAAGGAAGCCTTTCAGCCAAAAACCTATATAATTCTTGTAATTATGTTTCTTATTGCTGTAATCAAGAACAGGTTTTTTCACCATTAAGAACAATCCAAAAGCTGTCATAACTATAGCTCCGGAGATGCCCATCCAGAACTTAAAATTTTCGCTCTCTATACTGTCCTTGATTTCGTAGATAAAGAGATAATATAAAGTAACGATGAGAAGATCACTTATCCATATTCCTAAGCCAACGGTCAGCCCCGGTAATACACCTTCTTCTATCGAAGTCTGAGTAAGCGCGAAAAAAATTGGTCCAAGCGAAACTGCTAAAACCAAGCCCATACCCAATCCTTCTAGAATATACATACCCATCGCCTACAAAATAAGCTTTATTGAGAACTAGGAGTATAGTGTAGCGACTAAGTTCCTAGACCCTCCCCTATTTCTGAACTCACACAGGTAGATTCCTTGCCAAGTTCCGAAATCCAATCGCCCTTGAGTAACAGGAATGCTGACACTAGAACCTACCAAACTAGCTTTGATATGGGCAGGCATGTCGTCAGGTCC
>CAZKXO010000138.1:0-8999 GCA_964556525.1 uncultured Saprospiraceae bacterium | reverse complement strand
TCGCTAGGGGTCAGTTTACCAGAATCAGGGGGTCAACTGAATCGGAATATGCAGTAACTATAGAAAATGACTGTGAAGTATTGACAGAGCAGTTTTGTCAATCTATAAACGCAAGTGTCAATGGTGGGAACGCCAACTGGAGCGATTCATTTAATGTAGATGGTAATGGTATTCTTACATTAGTTTTCGATTCGCAATCGATTCCAGATCAATTGTTGGTAAGAAAAAATGGAGTTCAAATCGTTGATTCTGGTTTTTATTCACGGAGCAGGACACAGGCTCAAGCTGATGCAAGATATCCTGGTTGTGGTGCCATTGGAGGTAATGGACAGAATTATTTAGCAGAGATTATGTTGAAAACCGACGATGTTATTGAAATTGAAGTCGTCCCAGATAATTGTAATGCATCAGGTACTCTTTGGACACTAGATGCAATGTGTGCTAGTAGTTCAAGTGCTGGGATTCTAATGCAAAGGAGTCATCGCAGTATGACAGATGATGAAATAAAAAACCCCGATTCATACATGCTTGTATATCCCAATCCTGTTGATAGAATTGTGAATGTGGAAGTAAATATAAAGAATGAATTTACATATGAAATCTACAACATTTCCGGTGATATAATTAGTGAAGGGAGAAGTTCTTCTAATCTATTTACGGTAAATACAAATACCTACTTTCCTGGTGTTTATACAATTCTTGTGAAATCAGGAGATTATATGCTCAGTTCAAGATTTGTTAAACTTTAAGAAGTGTCTCTACCATGGATGACATTTAAATTATAACTTGTGAATTGGACAAGAAAAAAGGTGACTCATCAAGAGCCACCTTTTTTTATATATCTATAATTTTTTTGATTTTGCCTACAACGGAATATTCCCATGCTTCTTCTTGGGAAGAGAAACAGCTTTTGTTTCCAATAACGAATAAGCTCTGATAAGTTTTCTTCTCGTCTCTCTCGGCATAATGACCTCATCTATAAATCCTCGCTTCGCGGCACTATAAGGATTAGCAAAAAGGTCAGCATATTCTTTTTCTTTTTCTGCCAGTTTTGCTGCTGGGTCATCCGCTGCTTTTATCTCTTTTCTAAAGATAATTTCTGAGGCCCCCTTGGCTCCCATAACCGCAATCTCTGCGGAAGGCCAGGCAAAGTTGAGGTCGGCACCGATGTGCTTAGAGTTCATAACATCGTAGGCACCACCATATGCTTTTCTGGTTATCAAAGAAACTCTAGGAACAGTGGCTTCGCTCAGCGCATAGAGCAGTTTTGCACCATTAGTAATGATAGCATTCCACTCTTGGTCAGTACCAGGTAAGAAGCCAGGCACATCTACTATTACAAGTAGAGGCACATTAAAGCAATCACAGGTTCTCGTAAATCTTGCAGCTTTCTTAGATGAGTTTACATCTAGACAGCCTGCCAGACTCATAGGCTGATTGGCGACGATGCCGATGCTTTTTCCAGCTAGTCTGGCAAAGCCCACGACAATATTGTCGGCGTAATCTTTATGAATTTCGAAAAAGGAATCTGTGTCTACGATACCAGATATGACAGCTTTAATATCGTAGGGCTTGGTCGCTACATCGGGTATGATAGTTTCTAATTCATCTCTGTATTCTTCTCCCAATTCATAGGGTAGGGCAGCTGGTTGTTCCTCGCAATTTTGTGGAAGATAGCTGAGTAGATTTTTGACTTGATTGATGCAGTCCAGATCATTACTGGCTGTCAGATGTGTTACACCTGATTTTGTGGAGTGGGCACTCGCACCTCCTAGTTCTTCTGAAGTAACTTCTTCGTTGGTTACTGTCTTCACGACATTGGGACCTGTGACAAACATGTAACTAGAGCCCTCTACCATAATAGTAAAATCTGTCATGGCAGGTGAGTAGACAGCACCACCGGCACAGGGACCCATGATCGCTGAGATCTGAGGTATAACACCGGAAGCCATAACATTCCTGTAGAAGATGTCTGCATACCCTCCAAGCGATCTAACGCCTTCTTGTATACGTGCTCCGCCGGAGTCATTGAGGCCTATCAGTGGTAGGCCAGTCTTCATCGCGAGGTCCATGATCTTACAGATTTTTTCTGCATGGGTCTCAGAAAGTGAACCACCGAATACTGTAAAGTCCTGAGCAAAAACATAGACAGGTCTGCCATCTACAGTGCCATGCCCTGTTACCACACCGTCGCCATAGAAAATCTGATCTTCCATGCCGAAGTCTTTGGTTCTATGTGTGACAAGAATGCCTATCTCATCGAAAGAGCCATCATCTAAAAGTAGATGTACGCGTTCTCTTGCTGTCAGCTTGCCTTTAGCATGTTGCTTGTCTATCCTGTTCTGACCACCACCTAACTTGGCGGCGTCAGTGAGTTTACTCAGTTGGTCTTTTTTCTCTTTCACTGTAGTGCTTAGGCTTTTGCTTTTTTGATAGCTTCTGTAAGTTTAGGAACCACATCGAAGAGGTCAGCGCAGACGCCATAATCAGCAGCTTTAAAGAAAGGTGCTTCTGGATCTTTATTGATGACAACGATGCACTTGCTACTATTGACACCTGCTAGATGTTGTATCGCTCCTGATATGCCTGCGGCAATGTAGAGATTAGGTTTGATAGCAACACCAGTCTGTCCTACATGCTCATGATGTGGTCTCCAGCCGATATCTGCTACTGGTCGAGAACAAGCCGTAGTAGCACCGATGGCATTAGCGAGGTCTTCTATGATACCCCAGTTTTCTGGGCCTTTCATACCACGTCCTGCCGATACTACAAGTTCCGCTTCTGGTAAAGGAGCTGTATCTCCTTGTTGTAGAGAAATTTCTTTGATTGTTACTTTGCTTGTGGGCACATCTACTTCTATAGCCGTTACTGTGGCCTCAGCACCTCCTGATTCTGGCTGCAGTGAGTTACCTGAAAGGGTTAATACCTTTACAGCAGATTTAATTTCGTATTCTGCTATTGCTTTTCCTGCAAACACATTTTTGGACACTTTGAAAGTTCCGCCATCTACTTTAGGAATACTATTAACCGCGGATACTACACCTGCATTTAGTTTTACGCCTAGTCTTCCCGCAAGGGATTTACCTGTAGAAGTATGAGTAAGAATGACTACCTGTGCATTTTTACTTTGAGCGACATCTGCAATTGCTTTGGCATATGTCTGACTGTCGAAGTGTCCAAGATTAGGATTACTGACAGTGACAACTTCGCTAGCGCCATATGCACCAAGACCAGCTGGGTTATCTGCTGCACCGATGACAAGCGCCATGCATTGAGTTCCCATTGCTTGTGCTGTTTTGTTGCCATAAGTGACAGCTTCCAGTGTTGCTTTTTTGAATTGCCCATTTTGAGCTTCTGTATATACTAGTACCATTAGTTATTTGCTTTTTTTTGTCTAAAATAAATTAGAGGACTTTTGCTTCTTCCTGAAGCAATCTTACCAATTCCTCCATGTTGTCTGGATCTATCATCTTGACGGCTGACTTGCCTTCTGGTAAGGTGAATGAGCTGGCTACAGCTAAGTCTTCACCACCGACGGCGGGAACAATATTGAGCGGTTTTCTTTTGGCCATCATAATGCCTCTCATGTTTGGAATCTTTTGCTCAGCCATTCCTTTTGCAGCACTGATAACTAGAGGTAAAGCAACTTCAGATATTTCAGTGCCGCCTTCTATGTCACGTGTTATAGTAGCCGTAGTGCCAGCTATATCCAAGTTTGTAGCGTAGGACATGTAAGGTAGGTTCAGATATTCTGCTATCATAGCGCCCACCTCAGAACCATTATAATCTATTGTTTCTTTTCCAGTGAGAATAAGGTCATACTCTTTGGCTTGCTCTGCTATTTGCTTAGCGACATTCATAGAGCTCATAGGTTCCATATCTACACGGATGGCATCATCTGCGCCGATGGCCAAGGCCTTTCTGATGACGACATCATTAGTAGCGGGACCTACATTTATAACTGTAACAGAGCCACCATGAGCTTCCTTGAGTTCTACCGCTCTTACAAGCGCATACCACTCATCATAAGGATTCATTATGAATTGTACTCCTGACTCATCATAAGCTGTGTTACCATCCTTGAAAGCAATCTTAGCAGTGGTTTCTGGAGTTTTACTTATACAGACTAGGATTTTCATATATCGTTGTTAAATATTTTTCTAAATTTTATAATTTCTGTGCGGTCCATGATGAACCTGAGGTCTTTTATTTTTAAGTTTAGCTAATTGGTCTAGGTATATCTTTAGAGCAACTTTAGCAGCTATTTCTTTTTCTCTTAGATCAGCATTTTCAGCCTGTTCCTTGGAGAAATATTTTTTTACAAAATGGGTATCTATTTCGCCTGATATGAAAGCAGGGTGGTTACATACAAAACTGCCAAAAGGCAAAGTTGTTTTAGGACCTTCAATTTTATAAGCCGCTATGGCCTCTTTCATTTTCTGAATAGCTTCTTTTCTAGTAGCGCCATAGGTAATCAGTTTGGCTATCATGGGATCATAATAGATAGGTATATCCATGCCTTGCTCAAAGCCATCATCTACTCTGATCCCTTCCCCCTCAGGAAGGATATAAGTCTCTAACCTGCCCACGCTTGGTAAGAAATTATCCATTGGGTCTTCGGCATAGACTCTTAATTCCAAGGCATGTCCATTTATACTCAAATCATCCTGGGTGAAGGCTAGTTTTTCTCCTCTCGCCACTCTTATCTGTTGCTCTACCAAGTCTACGCCGGAAATCAATTCAGTGACTGGATGCTCTACTTGCAGTCTGGTGTTCATTTCAAGAAAGTAAAAATCCTTATTGTTTTCGAGTAGAAACTCTACTGTGCCTGCACCTTCGTAATCACAGGCTTGTGCGACTCTTACTGCTGCTGCACCCATCTCTGCTCTTAACTCAGGTGTAAGTACTGCTGATGGCGCTTCTTCTACGACCTTCTGATGTCGCCGTTGAATGCTACATTCTCTTTCGAATAGATGTACCGTGTTTCCGTGCTGATCTGCAAGTATTTGTATCTCTATGTGTCGAGGTGAGGTAACATATTTTTCGATAAAGACAGCTCCATCTCCGAAAGAAGACTCTGCCTCGCTGATGGCCCTTTCCATCTGCTCTATGAATTCAGACTCTTTGTCTACGACCCGCATACCTTTTCCACCACCACCTGCTGAAGCTTTTACCAGGATAGGGTAGCCGATGCCTGCTGCCAGTTTTTTGGCTGCAACGATATCGGTGATTGCTTCATCCGTACCTGGCACCATCGGGATGTCATAACCACTTACGGCTTCTTTGGCTGCAAGTTTGCTGCCCATGACTGTGATGGCTTTTATGCCTGGACCTATAAAGATGATACCTGCTTCAGCTAATTTTTCAGCAAAAGTGGCATTCTCACTAAGAAAGCCATAGCCTGTATGGATAGCATCTGCCCCAGTTGTCTTCGCTGCTGCAATGATCTTATCTATGACTAGGTATGACTCAGAAGATGGTGCAGGTCCTAGACAGACTGCTTCATCAGCGTAGAGCACATGTGGTGATGATCTATCCGCTTCAGAGTAGACAGCCACTACTGCTATGCCCATACGACGGGCGGTTTTCATGACGCGTAAGGCAATCTCGCCTCTGTTGGCAACTAGTATTTTAGAAATGGTTTTCATCCTCTGCTTATTCCATAATTATGATGACTTCACTTTTCTCTACGGTGGCGCCCTTCTCTTTTTCTATAGATTGAACGACGCCTTCTCCTACAGCCTTTATCACGTTTTCCATTTTCATGGCTTCGAGAACAAGGAGTGAGTCTCCTGCGGAGACTTTGGTGCCAGCCTCTACTAGGATGTCTAAAATGAGTCCTGGCATAGGCGCTTTCACATCAGTCATTTTGACTTCTGCCGGCTTGTCCAACCCCATCTGCTGTACCATCTGGTCTACGGTATCAGAAATTTGTACCGTATAGAAGGCTTCATTGACTTTGAGAATCAGCGTTTTTTCTTCGGCACTGATGAGTTCTATCTTGAACTTTTTATCCTGATCTAGGAGATGAAAGCTCCCTGCTCGTTCTACCAGATCTAATTTCTGGACGTCGGCTTCTGATAGGGAGAAAGATTGTTGGCCGACTTGCGCTTTGTAGTTCTGCATATAATTATAAAGACAATGCAATATACTAAGTATCTGATTGGCTTTGTATAAACTTGTATAAGAATTAGTTAATATTGACTAATAATGGTTTTGGTACGGATTAAGGTTCACTGAATCAGCTTAAAAAAAGGGCTTGAATACAAGAGAGAAAATCATAGAAGAAAGCAGAAAGTATTTCAACAAACACGGTTATGCTGCTGCCTCCCTATATCAAATTGCGCAAACTATAGGAATCAGTAGGGGCAATCTGACCTACCATTTTGCAGATAAGGAGGTTCTACTAGCTATGCATCTGGATAATCTAAAGGCAGAGTATGACCAGTCATTGATGAATTCTGTCGTCGTCCCCTCTTGGCAAAGCCTCAATAAAGCGACCGAATACTTCCACAAGATCCAAATGGATTATTCCTTTATCTTCTTTGATAAGAAGGTTGTTTTTCTTTCCAATGTACGGGAACTCATCAAGTCTCTAAGGGAAAATAATATCAAGACCCAGATGTCTATGATCAATATCTCTATCCAAATGGGAAACATGAAAGTGGAACCACTCGCTGGCGTTTATCACAATCTAAGCAGGAGTATCTGGATGATTACTTATTCCTGGCTGGTGAGTAAATCTTTTTCTGGAGAAGAGGATGTCTCATGGGAGAAAATCGTTTGGAGTATGATCTTACCACACTTTACAGAAAAGGGCCTTTCTTCCTTTAAGGAGCATTTCGGAGAGCAGTACTTTAAAACCTTAGGCATATCTTATGACAAATACCTAGGCAATAGTTTGGCGTTCTAGCTCTAACTTTTATTGGCTTAGTTTGTCAAAGGCAACATAGCTTCTATAATCTTATCCATTCTAGTGACAGCCTCATAGAAATAAGCATCATAGTCTAGGCAAATCTCGTAATCATTGAGTGCAGCGCGATAGTTTTTCATTGCCATATATATGTCAGCCCTAGCAAAGTATAGCTCCGCTAGCTCCGTATGATTATCGTAATTCTGTTTCTTTTTGGAGAAGGACTCTATTTCAATGGTAGCTTGGGATAGCAATCTGTTCAGTTCTTCCTCTGGAATCATTCTTCTAATAGAGTTCTATTTTAAAAAGCAGCGAATGTAAACATATTATGGTTATCTTATATACGTTTTTGGAAGTGAGATTGTGATTTTAATGTTAAATTAATTGCAGCTGCTACTTAGGAAGTAAGTCTAGAAGATCGGAGAGTTTGTTGGCTTCCTTTGCTTTTTTGTCTTTGCGCCATCTATGTATCCTTGGGAACCTCAGTGCTACTCCTGACTTGTGTCTCTTGCTTTTGCTTATACCTTCGAAGGCTAGTTCGAAGACTAAATTAGGTGCAACACTTCTTACGGGACCGAATCGTTCTATGGTATTGGCATTGACATATTTTGTGACTTCTCTGAATTCTGTATCCGTCAGTCCTGAGTAAGCTTTGGCAAATGGAACCAGTTGTCCTTCTTTATCCCAAACAGCGAAAGTGTAGTCCGTATAATGATTGGCTCTTCTGCCATGCCCTCTCTGCGCATACAAGAGTACGGCATCTATAGTGTAAGGGTCGAGTTTCCATTTCCACCAGCCGCCTTTAATTCTTCCTATCTGATAAGCACCATCTATGGATTTTAGCATCAGGCCTTCTGCAGCTTTAGTTCTTGCAGCTTCTCTTAGTTGTTTTAGCTCTTCCCAGGAGTCATAGGATATTGCTTCAGAAAGTTGTAAGACAGGCAGTGCTTGTTTCATAAACTCTTCAAGCAATGTTCTTCTTTCTTGTTGGGGTATACTACGGAGATCTTTACCTTGCCATTCCAGTAAGTCGTAGACTATCATTTGTACTGGCAACTCTTTGAGCTTTTTCTTAGATACAGTCTTTCTTCCTAGCCTAGATTGTAATTCTTGAAAACTACCTATTCCAGACTCATGCCTAATTACTATCTCTCCATCCAGTACAAACCCATCTTCTTCCATGTTTGCCAATTCCTGGAATTCTGGAAAACTATCATTGACCAAGTCTTCGCCTCTAGACCATACAAAGATTTCTCCACCACGTTTTATAATTTGTCCACGTATGCCGTCCCACTTGTACTCAGCTAACCAATCGTCCACCGCTCCCAATGACTCCACCGTATTGTCCAAGGTATAAGCCAGATAGAAAGGGTAGGGCTTAGACTTCTGCAGGTCAAAATCATCGCTGAGTAATAAGGTCTCAAAGTCGACTGTGTCTGGGTTCCAGTCCCCCATAAGTCTATGCGCTATTTCGGATTCCTCTTTTTGTAAATGTTGAGCCAGTGCTTTAGTAATCAGTTTTTTGGATACACCTAAGCGAAAGCCTCCAGTAATCAGTTTGTTGAATAAAAATCTTGCTGCAAAATCAAGTTGGTCCCACGCGGATAGGATAAATGCTTTTTTGTCTTCCTCTTCTTTTTCCTTTAGGGCAATGATTTCGTTTATCCAAGTGGTGAGTCTTTTCTCAGAGCTACTATTAGCTTTGGGAACGACAAGTGCCATAGTTTCTGCTAAGTCTCCAGCAATGTGATAGCTGTCTTCAAAGAGCCAAAGTGGTATTGTTGCTGCTTCGGCGGCCCATATTCTCAAGAGAGTGGTTTTTACCGTGCGACGTGGTCGTCTATGTGTAAATAAGGCTATAGTCCAAAGTGCATCTTGTTTTTCCGCAACAGAGAAGTAGTCTGACAAAGCAGTGACTTTTGCTTTGGTGCTGGTGGTGCTGTCTAGGGCTTTGTATAGGGAGGAGAAGTGCTGCAATTTTATTTTTTTTTGGATATTAGATTTATAGATTGAGTTATGAGAATTATAGAAATGAGATATGCGATTTATAGATATGAGTTATGAGATTATTAGATAAAAGTTATTA
>CAZKXO010000137.1:0-9117 GCA_964556525.1 uncultured Saprospiraceae bacterium | reverse complement strand
AGTGAATTGTTCTTTCCGCCCGCACCCCTTTGTCCCCTAAAGAGAAGCTCTGCACTACCGGTAATACAAAACAACCTTTCTTCCGCTTTTTCCATCGATAAAGAATATTCTGAAAATACTACCTGAGTCAATGGTCTCCTGACCACTTGACGGATTTTGTCTCAGTAGACTGATAATCGTTCGGAAGTAAAAACTGAGGGTCATCTTTAAAACTTACTTTACTATAACTATAAACAAATTTCAAAATATGGTTACGTAATACAAATATCAATATGAAAACGAAAGACTCTCACTTAACTGTAAGCCAATCGTCAAATTCATAATATACATTCGTAATTCTTAAAAAATCATTCCACCACCACCCGCTTCGTATACACCACCCGATCTTCATTCCTTTCTGGCAAAAACTCCACAGAATATATCCCTGCGGGCAGTACAGATACATCTAGTCTTTTTTCTGCACTCACTTCAGTCTGATGCAACACCAGCTGCCCATTCATATCTAGCAGATACAACTCACCACGCTGACCTTCTGGCAACTCTACGGTCACATACTCACTGGCAGGACTAGGATAAGCTATAAGGTCGCGCCGCCACCAGACGGTCTCGCCAACGATGCTGACGATACTAGGGTCGCACTTGTCTTCCTCGTCTACACGGAAACGTGGGAAATTGGGGAAGGAACCAGCAGAAGTCGGTGCAGGCAACTGTAGACCTTGTTCTACAAAATCACAAGCAAGTCCTGGCTCATCAGGCTTATGGATGACATGCATAGAGTTTGCGCTACTCTTACCACGTATGTATATGCGACAATCTGGCCCTAAGGCTGCAATCCCAAAACTGGGCTGCAAACGATCTGCGCCACCTAGCCACTCCGCTATATATACCAGTCCATCTTCGAGTGGCTCTGCTTGTGTATCCAGTTGCCACAAGTCAGTGTTTTCTGACAAGTAAAGGTAGCGCGAATTAGGACTCCACTCACAGGTGGAAAACACAGAATCTGACTCCCCTGGGTCCTCCCAAGGCAGATGTAGTTCATTACTTAAGGTAGCATCAGATCTGTCAAAATCATAAATGTACAGACCGTCAAATTTATTGAATATAGCGTACTTCGTACCGTCCGGTGAAAATCGAGCATAACCAGAAGAACTAGTGTATACTGGACTCCATGTAGGTCCAGGCAACTTTTTGCTAACATCTAAACCATCTTCGGTTAAGGTATACACGATATAACCAGAAGGACCTACCAAATCTAAGATCCACCAACTGTTCTCTTCAGAATGAGATATCGAAGTCAAAAAATTAGAAAATAAAATGTCACTGTAGAAATTTATATTTTTTTCCAACACAGCTCCATTTCCATTATCTAATGACATATCTACATATGTATAATAAAGTGAATCAAATGTAAATGGGTTAGATGGCATTTCTGGATGGTAAATAGTAGGCATATGAAGAATATAAAATCCATCTTCACTTCCAGGGTCTGGTAGAATAATAATATCTTGAGAACCAGGATAACCATCCGCACAATCCCCACCCCAGAACTCATAAAAAAAAGAACCTACATTCAATCCCTCTCCATTCGGCATAACCTCATGATGACGATTGGCTACCGCACAGCCATTAGTGTAAAAAAGAAGATTCCCTTCTTTGTCACAGATAGAGGCATTGTTTTGACGAAATGACAAGCCGCGATTTCTGATTTCTGGTTCAAAAGGTCTATCATTAAAATTAAATTCTAGCCCTGTCAAAGTCTCATTAAAATCTAATGAAAAAGCAAGAGGCCAATAATAGTCTTGTTTGTTTTGGCAGAGTAAGTGACTAGAACATACTAGAACAATTAATACACAAGCTTTCATAACATTAAATTAGTGAAAACCTTTGGATTCATATTGTGCAGTTAGGTTTAGTTGTTTTTGGAGACAGCTTTCATTACTCATGATGGAGTAAGTAGTGAATTGTTCTTTCCGCCCGCGCCCCTTTATCCCTTAAATAGGCAAGCTATTGAAATTTGATTCTCCGCCCGCGCCACTTAATCCCCTGAAGGTAAAGCTCAACGATATTCCAAAACTTCTTTTTCATCTCTCAGATTCCTCTGGAACCAGGGGAACATGGCTCCAAATTCATCGCGGAAGGAAATTCGCCCCAGAAAACTATGATCGTCTACCTTAGCTTTCGCAGATCTCTTTGATCTTGGCAAACAGTCTATGCTCGTCACCTGGACGATACTTTTTATCTTGATATACGAGTTTTCCGTCTTTATCGAAAATGAAGGTTTGAGGGTACCCATTGAGCTTGCCAGGTAGGACTTCTCTAAAGGCACGATTGACATCATTATAGGTGTCCCATTCCCAGCCTTTAGATTTGGTTTGCTTTACAAATTTTTCGTAGTTCTTTGGAAAATCTCCAGAAATGGCGAATACATTGAAATCAGCTTCCTCCTTCCATTGAGGATACAAAGGCTTAATAGCATTCAATTTCATATGACATGGGCCACAAGTAGTCAACCAAAACATCAGAACTGTAGGCTTACCATTAGCTTTAAATATTTCTTCTGACTTATGAATATTGCCTTCTATATCTTTTAGCTCTATGTCGAAAGGAAAATTAGCAACGGGCTCGTTTGCTGTAGCCGATTGGTTTACATGATTTACTTGCTTTGATTGCACAGCTGCTGTCTTAGTCATGGGTTTAGTAGCCGTTGTTGCCTCTGTGACTTCATTCGATAAGGCCTTAGAATTAGCTTCTTTACAAGAAGTTAATAAACTCGTACCTATTATAAAGAGTAGTGAAATTATTGCTAGCTGTCTCATTTACTTTAATTAAGACTACAAGTTTAACGATTTCATTTTGATAAATCCATAGTTCGAGTAGCTTCTTAGGCCAATTGTCCTATTCTTTCTCTCTACAACCTAGAGACTGCTTGCTACAGCTTAACTAAGTCCCAAAACTCTATCTTTGGTCACATGAACCAAAATTCTCAAGTCTTCAAGGATCTGGTCGTATTAGAATTTGCCTCGGTGCTTGCAGGCCCAGCAGTAGGGATGTTTTTTGCCGAACTGGGTGCTCAGGTAATCAAGATAGAGAATCCTACAACTGGTGGAGATGTCACAAGGTCTTGGAAGCATAGCTCAGAGGACAAAGCCTCAGATTCGTCCGCCTACTACCATTCCGTCAATTATAGAAAGGTTGTCAAATTCATCAATATCAAAGATCAGAATTCCAGGGCGGCGCTTAACGAGCTCATCCACTCTTCTGATATTGTTATTTCTAATTTTCGTCATAGTTCGGCGCTCAAATTAGAGATGGATTATGATACCCTTAAAACGATAAATCCAAGTATAATCTATGGGCAGATTTCTGCCTATGGTGATGACGATGACCGTCCAGGATTCGATGCCCTCCTCCAAGCAGAAACTGGATGGATGTCTATGAATGGACAAGCCGATGGACCACCTACTAAGATGCCCGTTGCTCTGATAGACATCTTGGCAGCGCATCAGCTTAAAGAAGGATTGCTCGTCGCCTTACTACAACGTTTTAAAACAGGCAAAGGAAGTAAAGTGTCTGTGTCTCTCTATGATACCGCAATCGCCTCCTTGGCCAACCAAGCAAGTAACTTTCTAAATCTAAAAGTGGTACCCCAAAGAAAAGGATCAAAGCATCCCAACATAGCGCCTTATGGGGACATCTTTTTATCCAAGGACAATAAGCATATCTTGCTAGCAATCGGTAGTGAAAAACAATTCCAATTACTTACTAAAGCATTACAACTGCCAGAACTGGCAACTGACCCTCTTTTTGCTACAAACAAGTCGAGAGTAGAAAATCGACCAGCTCTGAATGCAGTATTACTTGCTGCTCTTAAGGAATTAGACAGTATGGAAATAATAGAAAAAGCCACAACTTATCAACTCCCAATAGGCCGTATCAGAGATCTCTCTGAAGTCTTCGAGGACAAGCTCAGTAAGAGACTCATCTTAGATCAACAAGAGCCAGATGGCAGTACTAGCAAAAGAGTGCAGACTGTCACTTTCCAGTTGAAGATTAATGACTAACTTTAGTAAATGAAACAATTTACTACCCTCATATTTATTTTGTGTACTAGTCTCATAGTAGCTCAGGAAGCCATCTATTCTTCTGAGTCGGTACACCACCCTATTATAGCCCATAACGGCATGGTCGCCAGTCAACATGCTTTGGCTAGTCAGGTAGGTCTAGACATTCTACAGGCTGGAGGTAATGCAGTAGACGCTGCAGTAGCTGTAGGTTTTGCACTAGCGGTTGTATTACCTCGTGCAGGAAATCTGGGAGGTGGGGGATTCATGCTTGTACACCTGGCGGATGAAAACAAAACAACTGCAATTAATTACAGAGAGACTGCACCCAAAGCCGCAACAAGAGATATGTATCTCGATAAGCAAGGGGAAGTGGATAATCTGAGGTTTAATCAAAGCTATCTGTCGGTAGGAATTCCAGGAACGGTTGCTGGCATGTGTTATGCTCTGGATAAGTATGGCACCATGGATATCAAAGAGGTGATAGCGCCATCAATAAAACTAGCAGAAGAGGGATTTCCCGTGACACATGACCTGGCCTACGTCTTAGAAAGACACGAAAGCAGGATGAAAAAGTCTCTTGCAACCGGGCAGATATTCTATAAAGGTGATGCATTCTATGCCGCTGGCGAGCGACTCATACAAAAAGACTTGGCATGGAGTCTCAGACAAATTTCGGACAAAGGTGAAAAAGGCTTCTACAGAGGTGAACTAGCAGAAAGACTAGCTGAAGATATACAGGCTCATGGAGGCATCATCACAAAAAAAGATTTGCGAAAATATAAAGTGTCAGAAACATCTGCTGTCCATGGGAACTATAGGGGATATGACATCGCTTCTATGCCGCCCCCGAGTTCTGGAGGTGTCCATCTCATCCAATTGCTTAATATCCTAGAGGGATACAACCTAAGTAGTCTGGAACACAATAGTGCTGAAACCATCCATCTGATGACAGAGGCTATGCGTTATGCTTATGCAGACAGAAGTGAACATCTGGGTGATCCTAAGTTCTGGCCTGTTCCCGTAAGTGGCCTCATATCAAAAGACTACGCAGAAGCTCTAAGAAAAAACATAGACAGAGATAAAGCTGGAATTTCTGATGAAGTCCGTCCTGGCCAGCCTACAGATTATGAAAGTGAAGAGACTACCCATTACTCCGTCGTAGACAAGTATGGAAATGCCGTTTCCAATACCTATACACTGAATTTTAGTTTTGGAAGTGGACTGGTCGCAGCAGGCACCGGCATCTTACTCAATAATGAAATGGGAGATTTCTCTGCCAAGCCAGGCTCAGCAAATGCCTATGGTCTCATAGGTGGTGAAGCCAATGCTGTAGAACCTGGAAAAAATCCACTGAGTTCCATGACACCGACTATTGTACTCAAAGATGGAAAACCATATCTCGTTACCGGAACTCCAGGTGGCAGCAGAATTATAACTACAGTTCTGCAAGTCATCTTAAATATACTGGACCACAACATGAATATTGCCGAAGCTACGCATGCACCGCGCATACATCATCAGTGGTATCCAGATGTACTCTTTTACGAAAAATACTTTAACCCAGACACTAGGAAATTACTAGAAGCCAAAGGTCACGAACTTAAGCAAAGAGCTGCTATGGGTAGTACTCAATCGATCATGATAAAGAACGGATTGTTACATGGGGCATCAGACTCTAGGCGCCCAGACGCTGAAACTTTAGGCTACTAAAAAGATTCACCTTCTTTTTGCAGAATTTTGTTTCATCCTTACTAAGAAGAAGATACCGATCATAAAGCCTCCAATTATTTTTGGAATCCTCATTTCTGGTCGTCTATTCAAAGTCGTCAGATGATTAAATTTTGAGGAATAGAGAAAAGTATATTCTTCATGAGGTATATACCTTGATCTTTGGCATTCAAATCTTCCTATGAGCACTTTGTATTCTTGAGTAGCATAGTTTACTGTCATGCGACTGCTTCGTTTATTGCACTTTTCAGGAATGTTAATGCATAGTGCAACAACTTCTGTTCCATTGTATTTGCAATCTAGCTCCTGAGTAAAGAAAAACAGCCACTAAGACTGGGGTCGCAAGAGTATGTAATTTCATTTATGCCATAATTAGAAATGACCACTGCAATATAACTCAGAATATTTCTATTGCTATCAGATTTAACTATCTTCCGCATTGATATTTAACTCTTTTTATATGGAATGCCAAAGACAGATGTTCTCCTTACCAGATGATGAAATTTATCTCAATTGTGCCCGTAAAGCACCACAGTCTAAGCGTCTTGAAGAAATAGGTCTTGCAGCAATAAGAAAGCAATCTCAGCCCAACGCCATTCTTAGGTCTGAGTTTTTTGAACCTGTTGCTGAGATAAAAAGAGAATTTGCGAAACTAGTAGATGTACAGGATCCAGAAAGAATTGCTATCATCCCTTCTGTTTCTTATGGTCTTGCTAATGTTGCCAACAATCTCAATCTAACTACTGGAGACAAAATCCTCGTCGTCGCGGAACAATTCCCTAGCAATATCTATCCCTGGCTGAGGGTCATAGAAGAGGCTGGTGCAAAGCTGGAAGTCATAGAGCCACCTTCGCTGAAAGACAGAGGAGCTAATTGGAATGAGCGCATTCTAGAAAGCATAGATGACCAAACAACTATGGTGGCTATCGGTCATGTGCATTGGGCAGATGGTACGTTGTTTGATCTGGCAGCAATCAGGAAGAAAACTTCAGAGCATGAAGCTCTCTTAGTTATAGATGGGACACAATCTGTTGGGGCTTTACCATTTTCAGTTACAGAATTACAGCCAGATGCACTTATTGCCGCTGGCTACAAATGGCTGATGGGACCTTACTCTATTGGGGTTGCTTATTACGGTCCAGCTTTCGATAAGGGCAGACCTGTAGAAGAAAATTGGATCAATAGAAAAAACAGTGACGACTTCGCACAACTTATCCATTACCAACAGGAATACAGACCTAAAGCTGCAAGATATTCTATGGGCGAGCAAAGCAATTTCATCCTCTGCCCAATCCTACTCGGTGCCCTTCAGCAACTGAACAACTGGCAACCAGCTAATATCCAAGCCTACTGCAAAAAAATTACCAAGTCAGCTATAGAAAACTGGACAGAGCTAGGACTGGATATCGAGTCAGAAAATTACAGAGGCCATCACTTATTCGGCATAAGACTTACTGACACTTTTGATTCTAATAGATTAAAGAACTTATTGCAACAACATAAAATCGCCGTTTCCTTCAGAGGCACTGCAATTCGCATTTCACCACATGTCTATAATTTTGTGGAAGAAGTAGCGACCTTAGGGCACTGTTTTGAGCAAGCGAGGAAGCAACTAGTTTATTGATTTTTGATGAACTTTTTACTACCATTTTTCTTCTTAATTCATACTAATAATTAATTTTTCATGCTGTCATTTACAAAGCAACTGTTATTCTCTTCTTTCATATTTATATGCGCTTGCAACAATCCTACAACCGCAAAAAAGGATACTATTTTAAGAATAGAAAAAACAGCCACAGAAAAGAAAGAGCATACTGCTACAGAAGACCTTACAAAATATGGCATTGCCAATAATCCCAAGAACATTATAGGAGGTCTTAAGGTAGGAGACAAGGCGCCAGACTTCACAACTGTGGACCAAGATGGAAAGACACAGAGCTTATCGTCCGCACTTAAAAATGGTCCTGTATTACTGGTCTTTCTAAGAGCAGAATGGTGCTCGTTTTGTGTGAGACACCTGCAAGAATTCGAGGCCAGTATTGAAGAAATCCATAAGTCTGGTGCTACTCAAGTACTGGCAGTTAGTCCCCAGCTACCTAGCTACATGAAAGACTTTCATAAGGAACATAACTTTTCGTTTCCTATCCTATTTGACGAAGACCATTCTATCATGAAAAACTACAAAGGATTTTTTCATGTTACGAAGAAGTACAACGACTACATAAAAAAAGCAAAGGGAGAATATATAGAAGTATTCAATGGAGACTCAGAACCAGTTATGCCTATACCAGCAACTTATCTAATAGGTCAAGACCAAATCATTGATTATGTACACTATGATCCAAACTACAAAGAACGATCAGATGTAAAAGCGGTGATAGCAGAGTTACTTAACTAGAGTACCCTATAATAAAACCGCCATCTTGCAAGTATCACAAGCCAAGACGAACGGAAGCCATCCCAATTGGCCCAAACTAGATATGCCTAATCATTAAAAGCTGTAACCCATTTCCGTTAATTTTAATCTAGAAAGTGAATCCAAGGATTCATAGTTGCCAACACTAATTTCTGTTCTTATACCAATTTCACAGATACAAATATTTTTTCCACTTGTCGGTTTACTCTTTCATAACAGCTCATGTTTTTTAAGACTGATAATATTCTTATAAGTTTTGAGCAACCAGAATATGCATATAGCGAACCACAAGTCAGACGTACGGGGATTATGAAGGCGGGTTGCATTTTTGTTATTGCGGAAGATAAAGTTGTTATGTTTAATTAAAGCCAAACATAGGTACTTGCATCTGCTCCAAGTGCAATCCATACTTCTTGTTTTTTGAATTCTCATTGTTTTAAATACATATTCAAATCAACTGTATCTCCATCCATTTGCTTTAAATCGTTGATAGATAACTTTGCAACTACCAGAGAATCTCTATTTAGTATCTGTAGTCTTTTGTAACCATGTCCATTATGCTCTTTAATCTTGAATAAGCCAAACAAATAGCTTGTCCCACCTCGAGATTCTTCAAAACTATATCTCATATCAATACAGATATTCGTTCAAGTTTATGGTATCTTGATTACTTTCAATAAGGTCATTAATTGAAAAATAAAGTATTGTCTGTTGTTTATCATCTATTACACGAATTCTATTTTCACTATACTTGTCCACTTCTTTAATCTTAATCATACCAAAAAGATATGTAGCACCGCCTTGATATCTTAGAGTACTTAATTCCCATACTGAATTACTATCTATAATATTCAATCTCTTAATTTCATCAGTATCTGAATAAAGTGTTAGATCATTATCTAAAATAAT
>CAZKXO010000136.1:0-9138 GCA_964556525.1 uncultured Saprospiraceae bacterium | reverse complement strand
ATGTGTTGTCTGGATTTCCGTAACCATCACGATCCGCATCCCTATAGAACACCATTTCAGCTATATTTTCATCCGCTTCGCCATTACAGTTGTTATCCAATTGGTCACAAAGTTCGTCGCCTTCTGGGTTCACGTTTGCATTATTGTCATCACAATCTCCTCCTTGTAATACATAGCCTGCAAGTTCTATGCAAGACTCTCTAGTGTTGTTGTTATTTCCAAATCCATCGCCATCTTCATCTAAGAAGTAGGTCTGGACTAAGGCATTTTCATCTATAGAACTATTACAATTATTATCTAGCCCATCACAGGGGTCTTCTGCGCCTGGATTAATGTCAGGATTAGTATCATCACAGTCTCCAGCTTCTCTTGTGTAACCTGCAGGCGCAGAACATGCATTGATAAAATCAGTTGTAATTCCATATCCATCACCATCTTGGTCTCTAAAATATCGAGCATCACTCACGTTTTCATCTATAGAACCATTACAGTTGTTGTCTAACTGGTCACATTGCTCTGCAGCCAGTGGATTTACATTTGGATTATTGTCATCACAATCACCTGAATCTATAACGTAACCTGTAGGTTGCGCACATGCAGTCTGATTATCGCTAGCTATACCAAATCCATCTCCATCAGCATCTCTGTAGTATATTGTTTCCGAAGAATTTTCGTCAGCCATGCCGTCACAGTTGTTGTCTATACCGTCACATAGTTCTATGCTCCTAGGATTTATATCTGCGTTGTCATCATCGCAGTCTCCGGATAAAAGAACGTAATTTGGAAGTTGGAAGCATGAAGTGAGTACATTGTTAGTATTTCCATAGCCATCACCATCATTATCGAAATAGTAAGTTTGTGAATTGTCATCTTCATCTTGAGTGCCATTGCAGTTGTTGTCTATGCCATCGCAAGGATCAGCAGCACTTGGGTTGATCAGTGGATTGGTATCATCGCAATCTCCTGCTTCTGGTGCAAAACCAGCTGGTTGTACACAAGAGGTCATTGTATTTGTCGTTACTCCAAAACCATCTCCATCAGCATCTCTGAAGTATACTGATGAACCTAGATTTTCATCTGCAAGTCCATCGCAGTTATTATCTATACCATCACAGAGTTCTGTGTTGTTAGGATAAATATGAGCATCATCGTCATTACAATCACCTGGCTGTAAAGCATAGTTTGCAGGTGGTTCGCATGCTTCTAGAGTATTATTTGTTACACCATAGCCATCTCCATCACCATCAAAATAGTAGGTGCGGGCATTGCCATCTTCATCTGAATTACCGTTGCAATTATTATCTATTCCGTCACAAAGATCGGAAGCTCCAGGATTGATAAGTGGATTGGAATCATCACAATCTCCGGCTTGTGCTACATAGCCATTTGGCTGCTCGCATGAGGTCATGGTGTTAGTAGTAACGCCATAGCCATCACCATCCATATCTCTGAAGAAAACTGAGGAGCCAAGATTTTCATCTGTAAGACCATTACAGTTGTTGTCCAGTTCATCACAAAGCTCATTACTGCCTGGATTTACAGATGGATTATTATCATTACAGTCTCCAGCAATAGCTACATATCCACTTGGAGCCGTGCAAGCCTGTTGTGTCACTGATGTATTTCCAAAACCATCACCATCCTGATCTTGATAGTAAGTTGTGGCTGCCACGCCTTCGTCTATATTGTTATTACAGTTGTTATCTATGTTATCACACAACTCTGCTGCATTAGGATGGATATTAGGATTCTGATCATTACAGTCTCCCGGTAAAAGGCTATATCCTGATAAAGTAGAACAACTGGAAATAATATCATTAGCATTTCCGAAGCCGTCTCCATCCAGATCACGGTAGTAATTTAAAGAAAGGATGCCTTCATCTATACTACCATTACAATTGTTGTCAAGCTGATCACATACTTCACTAGTACCTGGATTTATATTTGGATTCTGGTCATCACAATCTCCAGAAACGGTAGTGTGACCGACTATACTTACGCAACTAGGAATAAAAATATTAGGATTTCCATATCCGTCTCCATCTTCATCTCTATAGTGATTTTGTATTCCAGTTCCATTATTTACTATGCCGTCACAGTTGCTATCTATACCATTACAAGCCTCTGGTGCTCCAGGATATATGTTTATATCATTATCATCGCAATCTCCATCTCTTATCACATAGCCAGACACCAATGAGCATGACTGTACTGTATCATTACTTACACCGAATGTGTCTCCATCTGAATCCCTGAACAAGGTCTGAAGGGGCAAATTTTCATCTATCTGGCCATTACAATCATTATCTTGGCTATCGCAGATTTCAGTCCCGTTAGGATTTATCTGTGGGTTGCTATCATTACAGTCGTCAGCATTTGCAACATAACCAATGGGCTGAATAGGCAGGTTAACGACTACGTTAATATCTCCAAATCCATCATTATCTGCATCTAAGTACCAGACAGTATTTCCTGAGTATGTACATGAGCCATCATCTATAGTTGCACCCGGTACATAATTATCTGCAAAGGCATCTGTACAACCTACGATTTGAGGTTCGAAGAAGAGTATTCCATAGTCTTCCACCTGCCCAAGTACAGGGTTATGACATGACCCTCCGATAGGTGTATTACTAGTAATTACCCTCATTCTTAGTAACTCGTTTATATTCATCGCAGCAGGCATAATCAATGGGATAAGATAAATGCCATCCACATTTATAAAGTAACCCGTATCACTTTCATTAGGATCATTAAAGTCTCCATCGTTATTGAAGTCAAAATAAAAACTGATATAGTCTATGCCTTCTAAGGTGATTCTTAAATTGTATGAGGTGCTCGGATTGAGAGTAGCGGTGCCGGCACATATGTGGTTCACATAACTGCCTTCCGTATCTGCAAGACCAGAATTAACGTTTAGGTTATTCAATGTAAAATTTGAAATTCCACCTGTACCACTATGTGATGGTGGAGTACAGTTTGTGCTAGGTTCTTCTTGTACGATAACATAGCTTGTAAACTGGTCGTCACCAGCAGCATTATGTGATGTCAAGTGCACCAGACTTGTTCCTGCATTTATGAAAGTTGCTGCAGGTTTTGAAAGGGTAGATGTGGATATATCTGCATTTTCAAAAGTCCATGAGCTACATTCTCCCCATCTTGACTGGTCTTCGAAAACAACTGTACTTCCTTCGCATACAACTACTGAAGATTGTGCAGACATGGCTATCGGTGCACCTTCGGTAGAGCAATTAACCAAGTTTGTAAGCCCAGATACGTAACTATCTATATCTGCCACTGAAGCTGGTGACCATTCTGTAGTAGTAGCAGATGCTGGTGCCATAATAGTAGCACTTCCCGATGGATCATGTACTGCACTTAAATTATGCGCAAACTCATGAGTTACAAGTGATTGTAATCTTGGAGCGGAATCTGAATAATCCTCTAAAATAGAGAAGAAGCCAGGCGTATATGCCAGACCTATAATTGGGCTAGATCCTTGTAGAATATCTCTCGCTGTCCATACGGCTCCTAGGTCAAAGTCCATTCCAAAGCCACCATTAGAGCCATTAGGTGGAAAAGAGCCACCATCTGCCCAGTCTTGGAATGCTGGAAGCAGTAAGTTGGCATCATTGCTTGCCCCATCAGATGCAAAAGGATCTACTGAAGCAGCAGTTGCAACATAGAACGCTGCTAATTCGAATTCCAAATTAATAGCAAATTCAGATCTGTAATCCGCCTGTACATTATTAAGTACGGCTAGATTATGATTGAGTAATGCTTGTGCAGAACCGTACTTTTGCAACATATCAAAAGTGTTTGCAAAAGCAATTTTCATAATCTTGCAACCACCGTTTTGTGATCTTGTGGCTACTTGAGACTCATACTTCGTTTTTAATCCTTGACCACATAGATGATCTTTATGGTCTTCCTTTACGTCTGATTCTTTAAATATTATGTATTGATTGTCTTTTGCTTTGTTATCGAAATAGCTTAGGGGTTGAATATAGTTTCTTGTACCATTTTCCTCTATGAATCCATAAATGAAGTTTTCAGCGATTGTTAAGCTAACATGACCACCGTGTTCTGTTGTACCACCTAAGAGTTGTCGGTCTCCGAGAAGTTCTCTGTCTACAAGAAGACTATTAGTAAAGACTTTTATTTGGAATGATCTGTCTCCTAGATCAAGTTGAAAGATGTCGTTTGTTCTAAATTTTAGTGAAGATTGGAAGCTGTTAGATTCGAAAACTTGGTATGTAGTTAATACTTGTTCTAATTCGCCAGAGCTAACATCATAAGAAGAAGCTACAAAATGAGCAGTTTTCTTTTGCTCATCTTGCCCGAAAAGAGGCAAGCTAAGTAGTGCTGCATTGAGCACAAGTATTAAGTAGTTTAATCGTAACATCAATCGACTTTTGAGACTATATAAATCGGTATCACTGTTTACACAGTGTGAATAGTAGTGGTCTTAAAATTTACTTACTGAAAGGGGAGGGAGTTATCTAATCCCAATATTAGATATTTTTTATATATGTATCAATAATATCAAATGTTAATGTAACTCAGAGTTCATAAAAAAAGACCGCACTTTATTACGGCCTTTCGTTACTCTTCATCTCATTTCTATCTGAGACTCCAACCTTTTATCGAGAGGTGACTAAGCTCTCTTCCCTTAAAATATTCTATCTTTTTTGTTGTGACTCCTTATTTCAATTGGCTTAGTTGTCACTTCCAACGAGAATTGACTAGATTCTCTTCCCTTCAATATTCTATCTTAACTACTTGATATTTTCTATCAAGATTTAAATTTGAGAGTTGACTAGACTCTCACCCTTTGTTTCTTTATTTTACAGTTACAGCGGTGAAATGTACTTGATTCACACCGTTCATAACAAATCCTAATTTCTGCTCGCCATCTGCTAGTAAATTCTTGTTGATCTTTACCATGTCAGACATAACTGGTAATTGGAACTCAAGATTTCCATCGTTATCAAATATTTGTATTACAGATATTTCGCCTACAGTTACAAATTCTAGTGTTTCGGCATCCTGATTAAAAATTGCTAGCTTGAAGAACTCTTTTGTTTCAGTAGTAACAGACACTTCGTCATTTGAAATTAATTCCACTTCTGGTTTAGTAGAAGCAAATGAAGATGTTACTGTGATAGCTGCGATGATTAGAGTTGTTATTAAGTTTTTCATAGTTGTTGCTTGTATTCTTAGGACAGGTTTTTACGTGTCTCCACTTAGCTACCCCCTATACAGGGATATCTCAGATTTTCTACACAAGCACTACAAGACTATAATCTGGACTACATATTGTAAGGAGCTTTACATTACTTGGCAGGATGTTATTTCTTTTTGAAATAAAAAAGATAGGGCTTAGGCCATTTATGTAGATTGGTGTAAGGGTGGGTTATTTGTTCAAAGCACTTACCTTTAACAACTAATACAATAAAATGTCTTATTCTAAATCTGAAACCGCACATAACTTTCTTGCAAAAGAACTACACGGTATATATATAAATGGTGTAGAAGTGGTTAGCCCCTCTTCTCCGCAGCTCCAAGTAATCAATCCAGCTACGGAAGACCAAATAGGTTCTGTAACTGTCGCAACAGCTAAGGAAGTGGACAAGGCTGTGAAAGCTGCTCAAGAGGCTTTTCGAGCAAAGAGTTGGGCTAAGCTACCTCCTGTCAAAAGAGAAAAACTCCTTCTAGACTTTGCAGATAGACTAGAACAAGAAACCTCTGTCATTGCAGAAATACTCACCTCAGAGAACGGAAAACTCTTCTCTCATGCTAAAAGTGAGATAAAGGGAGCAGTCAATACCTTCCGATATTATGCAGGATGGGCTACAAAGTTGGAGGGCCAGACTCTTGATCTTTCGCTTAGACAGCCTGCAGGAAAGCAAAACTTTGCTTTTGTGAGACGAGAACCTATCGGTGTAGTGGCCGCTATAGTCCCATGGAACTTTCCTATTTCGATAGCAGCATGGAAATTGGCACCCATACTGGCTGCAGGCTGCACTGTAGTCCTAAAGCCATCAGAAGTATCACCTCTTTCTACCTTGTATATGGCAAAACTATTCTCTGAAGTAGGCTTTCCTCACGGAGTGGTCAATGTTGTTACTGGAGATGCGAGTACTGGCAGTGCATTAACTACTCATCCGTCGGTGCAGAAAATAACCTTCACCGGATCTACCAATGTCGGTAAGATAATAGGCAAGTCAGCCATGGAGGACCTCAAGTCTGTTTCACTGGAATTAGGTGGAAAGTCACCTGGACTAATCTTTGAGGACGCCGATCTGGATGCTGCAGCCAAAGGCATAGCTCTGGGAATCTTTAGAAATGGAGGTCAAGTCTGTGTAGCAGGAAGTCGTGTCTATATACAAAAAAAGGTATTTGATAAAGTAGTGGCTGATATTGCTGCAGAAGGGCAGAGGATGAAAATAGGTTCAGGCTTCGATGAGGAAGTGGATTTGGGACCTTTAGTTAGTTCAGAACATAGTGAAAGAGTCTGTGGCTATATAAAAGAAGGTATAGCTGAAGGCGCTGAGCTGGTTTCTGGTGGTGGTCAGCCTGATAGAAAAGGTTATTATGTAGAGCCTACTGTCTTCGCTGCCACCGATAATGATAAAAAGATAATCACAGAAGAAATCTTCGGACCCGTCCTTGTGGCTATTCCTTTTTCTGATATAGACGAAGCCCTTCAGTTAGCCAATAATTCTGCTTATGGCTTATCATCCACAGTATGGACAAAAGATATATCTAAGGCACTGCAATGCGTAGATGCACTAGATGCAGGATGGGTATTTGTCAACGGTCCTGCCAGATCAGATGCCAATTTTCCTTTGGGTGGTAACAAACAATCTGGGATAGGCAGGGAGCTGGGCAAGGTAGGTGTATACAATTATACCAAGCTGAAGTCGGTCAATATAGTTTACTAATTCTACCTGAAGAAGCTAGAATCGTCGTTCTTCATTCTTCTTTATAAATGATCTTTCTCGCAAAAGATCTACAGGCAGACTGAGCTTCTTGTAGTTTATATAGGCATAGTACAGTCCTCCTATGATTAGAGGAAGACTTATTCTAAAGAAAAAGAAAGCTATAAAAAGACCGATAAGTACAGTGAATAAGCCAGCACCAATTTTCCACTTTAATTGGCTGTTGACTTCTTTTCTTGCTTGAAACTCGAAACAGAAATCAAATATTTTTCTCGCCAGCTGCTTTTTCTGAGTGACAGTGTTGGTCAATGGGAAGAGTCGTTTTTCTACCTCTTCCTGAGCGATTCCCTGACTGACCAGGTGCTCGGCTTTATTGATAAGTTGCTGAAGGTCCATTGATTTTACCTGTTTAGAATTTGGTTGAGACTTTGGCCATTTACCTTGATATCTATTAAGCTGTGACGACCGTCTAGGATTTTTACTTCTGCGTAAGTTGTCTGACTACTATCATTTAGTACTTCTCTTATAAGGTCTGCTGCTCTTTCAGCAATATCTTCATTTACATAGTATCTATCGAAAGGATATTTTACTCTTACGCTGTAAATTTTGTCTCTGTTAGTGAAATTCGTGTAGGTGACAACTTTGAGGTAGTCAGAATGCTGGGGCCGATCTGTAATCAATCCTGCCAGTTCAGCATAGCCTTGTTCGTTAGTATTGAAGATGGCATAACTGTCTAAGTCTTTGTCATAAGTATCTGAACTAAGTTCTATGTTGTCCTCCTTGGGATCAAGGATTATATAGCTGCCTCTGAAGGGGTCTGTAGGATCTATAGCATCCAACTCGAAAAGGAAAGTTGTGCCTTCTCGTTGTACTTTCTTTTGGCCCAGAATCATGGAACTTGGAATAGAAAGCTGAGCCACAAACATAAGAATCAATAAGGTCCAGAATGGTAGTGATGGTTTATTCATGGCTTATGTTTTTTGATTTATTAATCAAATAATAATTCGCAGCAAAGAACAAACAGCCTACTACTATAAAGGCAATACCTCTGGCCAGAAAACTCAGATTTATCTCAAAGAATCTCGCTAGTATAGAACTGACAACGAGCAACATTCCAAAATTCAAAAAGACCATACGCTTATCTCTATCACCTAGATAGATATAGTATAGACCGATTAGTACTAACACGACATTTATCAAGAAAGCAGCCAACGTAGGAAAAGAATTCCCAAGCATAAATATTACAAGGTAAACATGAAAGCTAAGAAGAACAGGATTGAAATCAGCAGCAATTTTTCTGCGGGCTAGTTTCAGAGTAAGGACAAATACTGCAAGAACTATTAAGTAGAATGGCCAACTGCCACCAAAATCTGAAAATTGCCCATGATACTTATTGTGACCTAGCTCACTCCAGAATGATGAATAAGACTGTATGAAGAGCAGGATGGTAAGACCAATTAGACCATAAATAAGATAGGGATTCCATCTTAGACTTTTGTTTTCCATTTCTTTGGTATGACCTATGAGATAATACAAAGAAAAGAGGACTGTAATAACAACTGCCGAGTAAGGGCTTAGATGCTTAAAGGAGCTGACCACAATGATAAAACCTGCTGCTGGCACCAGATAATGATGCCAAGCTGTAAATAACTTTTTGGGTTGCTTCCATACAAGTGTAAGATAGTAGGCGATGACACCTGCATACAGCAACAACTGATCCCAGTGCAGAGTCATCAAAGGTCTAAATTCAGGCTTAATGTAATTGGTCTTTGCTTCGAGATTAATGACCCCTATCAGAATCAATATCGACACCGACGAAGAAGGCATCAAAAAGATTATTCCTAAACTGAGTATCATCCAGGTAAAGACAAAAACTCTTTGTTCACCAGGAATCTGGTATATCTGACTTATCAAAGCTAATGTAGCACCCAAGGAAAAAAACAATAATATAGCACTAGATTCTTGCCATGCTTGAGAACCATTTTTCTTGGCTTTTACAAAGAGGCACAAGCCCTGAGAGAGTACAAGAGGAACAAACGCTATAAAGGTCTTTATAGAAATAGACAACCTATCCCAGTTGTGACCGATAATCAATATAATACCTAAGCCAATCAGAATAGCTCCTATAATGCCGAAAAAGAGGAGAATTTTGCTGCTATTGTCTTCTTTTTTGTGAAGATAGTACTGTTCTATC
>CAZKXO010000135.1:0-9144 GCA_964556525.1 uncultured Saprospiraceae bacterium | reverse complement strand
AGCAAAGAAGAACTCCTAGAAAAGGTCCAAGTTGTTGCAAGCACTATTGCTCAGAAAGCACCATCAGTCATCAGAGGTATAAAGAAAGTCTTGCTAGAGCAACAAAACATGACAGTCTCTTCGGCACTCGACCATATGGCAGATTATAACTCCCGACACCTTTTTACTGCAGATCTCGCTGAAGCGATGGCCGCCTATTTCGAAAAGAGACCAGCACATTTCCAGGACTAGCGATGAGCACTTTAGTCACTATACTTATTTCCCTTTTTCTCGCCTTTGCACTCTTCATAGGGCTGGTATTTCTATTTGGCTATGTCTTATCATGTAAGCCCTATAAAGGACCAGTGACTGACCACTTTAATGGCAAAAGATTTAGAAATCCCAGCGGAAGACCAGCCAATGGTTTTAAAGAAGTCGGAGAGTATGGTCGACGAAGACAACCAGACAGATGGCAACGAGTTACTGACCCTGAACATACGACGCGTACAATTCCAAAACCCACAGATGGAAAGACACAATACACCTTTATCAATCATAGTACTTTCCTTATCCAGATAGATGGGCTGAATGTACTCACCGACCCTATCTGGTCTAAGCGTTGCTCTCCTTTTCAGTGGGCAGGTCCGCAGAGAATGCGACCGCCTGGTATTGTATTCGACAATCTCCCAAAGATAGATTTGGTCTTACTCTCCCATAATCATTATGACCATCTGGATAAGAATACAGTAAAAGATCTGATCAGGCAACATGACCCTTCTTTTATAGTACCGCTAGGACTCGTGCATTTAATTAAGAAATTTGGCAGCAACAAGGTAACTGCATTAGACTGGTGGGAAGAAAAACCTTTCCAGCAACTCCATATCAAAGCTACGCCTGCCAATCACTTTTCTAGCCGTGGACTTTTCGACAGAGATAAGACCTTGTGGTGTGGTTACATCCTATCAGGACAGAAAGAGAAACTCTACTTTGTAGGGGACACTGGCTATTCATCAGTATTCAAAGAAATCGGAGAAAGAGAAGGTCCTTTCGATCTGTGCTTTATCCCTATTGGCGCATATAAGCCTGAGTGGTTTATGTCTCCTATTCATATATCTCCTCACGAAGCAGTACAAGTTCACTTAGATCTAAAGTCTAATAAATCTGTCGCCAAGCACTTCGGCACATTTCCCTTAGCTGATGATAATCCAGAAAGATCATGTTCTGAACTGATAAAAGCTAGAAAAAAAGCAGGTCTTTCTGAAACCCAATTTAGTATTCCCACAGAAGGCCTCTGCATACAACTTTCTAGAACTAAGCTACCTTAGCAGGTCCATATTAGCTATCTTAGCCACATGGAAAGTTTATATGGAGAGTTTAAGAAAGTCAGCAAGAAGGAGTGGCTAGAGAAAGTGACGAAGGACCTCAAAGGAAAAGAACTTAGTGAGCTAAATTGGGTACTCGACAATAAAATAAATCTTTCGCCTTTCTATCACTCAGAAGACTTCAGTCCAAGATATTGTACGCTTGACCAACATAAAGAAACAAATGCCTGGAAGCTCTGCGAAACGATAGTCTGCGATGATCTTGCTACTGATAATAAGCAAGCACTTGCAGCGCTTAATGGTGGTGCTAGTGGGTTACATTTTTCCAAAGCTGACAGCCTCTCTAGACTGGACCTACAGATTTTACTAAAAGACATTCAACACGAATGGATCTACAACTCCTTTGACTGCACTGACTATAAGCTGAATAGCTTATTATCTTCACTAAAGGAAATTGTAATATCTAAGAATCAAAACCTGGAACTCGTAAATGGGAGCATCCAAGTCTCGGGCATTAAATCTATTGCTCAGCTCAGAGACTGCATCAAAAGAACTACAGACATCTTTCCTAACCTTAAACTAATAGGCGACCCATCTCATTCTAATCAAGCGGTCTTTGCCCAAGTAAGTACGGTTGCGAAAAATCTAGACAAATTAGCACTTCATTGCACTTCGCAAGAATTAGCACAGCTAGGACTGACCGTACACATAGGCGAGGACTACTTTGTAAACCTAGCTAAACTTAGAGCCCTGAAAATCATCTGGGCAAAAATTCTAAAGCAACATGGTCACAGTTCAGAAATACCATTATGCATCCGTGGCATCTTAGCGAATGACCACTTTGTAGAAGACACTAACATAAACAAAATAAAGCTTACCTGTCAGGCTATGTCAGCTATAATGGGAGGTGTGGACAATCTGATCATTCCGCCTTCTTCTATCCAAGAGCTTACTCAAGACAAAAATTACGATAACAGAATTTCTAGAAACATCAGCAACATTCTATCAGAAGAAAGTTATCTAGACAGAGTATTAGATCCGGCAGCAGGGAGTTACTTTCTAGAAGCGCTTACCAATGAAATAATAAACAATGCTTGGTCAAAAGGAAAAAAACCTCATGCCATGCAAGGCAGTTACGGAACTACTTTTTCTACCCCAGAAGAAATAGATATAAAATCCAGTTATAGTCTTAAAGATCTGGCTGTTTGTCAGCATCTTGATTTTGTTTCGGGTCTACCACCCTACCTTCGTGGCCCTTACTCTTCTATGTATAGAGGAAGACCATGGACTATCAGACAGTACGCAGGCTTCTCTACAGCTGAAAAGAGCAACGCTTTCTACAGAAGAAATCTGGCGCAGGGTCAGAAGGGCCTATCTGTTGCCTTTGACCTAGCAACACATAGAGGATATGATTCTGACCACGAACGTGTAGTCGGAGACGTCGGCATGGCAGGTGTAGCTATAGACTCTGTAGAGGACATAAAAATATTATTTGACCAGATTCCTCTAGACAAGATGTCTGTGAGTATGACTATGAATGGAGCCGTCATTCCCATTATGGCTTTCTACATCGTTGCTGCAGAAGAACAAGGTGTAGACCAGAGTTTACTGAGTGGGACTATCCAGAACGATATACTCAAAGAATTTATGGTGCGGAACACTTATATCTATCCTCCCAAAGAGTCCATGAAAATCGTGGGAGATATCTTCCGCTACACCTCTAAGTATATCCCAAAATTCAACTCCATCAGTATCTCTGGGTATCACATGCATGAGGCTGGCGCACCTGCACACCTAGAGCTGGCCTTTACCTTAGCTGACGGACTCGAATACATTAAAACTGGAATTGCTGCCGGACTCGGTATAGATGATTTTGCTCCACGTCTGTCTTTTTTCTGGGGAATCGGAATGAACCATTTTATGGAGATTGCCAAGATGAGAGCGGCTCGATTACTATGGGCAAAAATCGTCAAGCAGTTCCATCCTACTAATCCAAAGTCCATGTCACTCCGCACCCACTGTCAGACCTCAGGCTGGAGTCTGACTGCGCAAGATCCTTTTAATAATATAGCACGGACTACTATAGAAGCCTTGTCTGCAGTCTTCGGAGGAACGCAATCTTTACATACCAATTCGCTAGATGAAGCGATAGCTTTACCTACTGACTTCTCCGCGAAGATCGCGAGAGATACTCAGAAATATATACAAGCAGATATAGGCGTTACTGAGGTAGTAGACCCTTGGGGTGGTTCTTACTATGTGGAGTCACTGACGCATGAGTTGGCTGAGAATGCGTGGAAGATAATTCAAGAAATAGAGGAACTGGGAGGCATGGCCAAAGCCATAGAACAGGGCTTCCCTAAAATGCGTATAGAAGAAGCCGCAGCAAAAAAACAAGCTAGGATAGACAGTGGCCAGGATAAAATTATAGGTGTCAATATTTACAAACAAGATATCAGTTCTGACATAGCTGTACTGGAAGTAGACAACTCTGCTGTGAGGGCTGCTCAGATAGAGAGACTGGAACAAATAAAAACAGACCGTGATAGTGCAGCTGTATCTGAGGCACTGGAGGCTTTACAACAATGCGCAGCATCAGGAGAAGGCAATCTGCTAGAACTGGCTGTAGTTGCTGCCAGAGCCAGAGCAACACTAGGGGAAATCTCTACAGCTATGGAAAAAGAATTTGGCAGATACAAGGCTATACATCAAACGATTAAAGGGGCCTATATGAATGAAATTTCTGACAATGATGAATTTAAACAAGCCAGGGCACTCGCAGACCAATTTGCCGAGAAAGTAGGCAGACGTCCTAGGATTATGATAGCGAAACTAGGTCAGGATGGTCACGATAGAGGCGCTAAAATAATTGCAACCAGTTTTGCCGACTTGGGCTTTGATGTGGACATAGGTCCTTTATTCCAGACACCTAAGGAAGCTGTACAACAAGCTGCCGAAAATGATGTGCATATCCTAGGCATTTCTTCTCTTGCTGCAGGTCATAAAACCTTGGTTCCTCAGGTGATAGCAGAATTAGAACAGATCGGACGTCCTGATATAATCACTATTGTAGGTGGTGTGATACCGCCAAAAGATTATGAATTTCTATTCGAAAAAGGTGTATTAGGCATATTCGGACCTGGTACCATTATATCAGAAGCTGCAATACAGATACTAAATGTCATGTTAGAGGACAGTTAATCTCACATGTGAAGTGATATTTTACTATTTTTGGACCGATACAAATTATACTATTTTACATTTCGAAAACTAAATACTGTGAAACTTAAATTTATATTCCTAAGCCTTCTAACCTTGACTCTTATTTGCTGTGGAGATGATGATGAAGATATGATGCCAGCAGACTGCGACACAGTAGGCATTACCTATACAAATACTGTAGCCGACATATTCAATGCGTCTTGTGCAATACCTGGATGCCACGTACCCAATACTGCAACTTTCAGCTTGGTAGATTATAATGCTGCACTTATAGCGTCTGGCTTTGGTAGAATGGTCGGTGCTTTGAATCACGAACCTGGCTTTACACCTATGCCTAATCCCCCTGGCTCTCCTCAGATTGCCCAGTGTGATATAGACAAGATAGAGGCGTGGATAGCAGATGGTGCGCCAGAATAGAGGCGTAAAAGCTTCTTTACGCTATTATGGAAGTTGCCGTCATTGGAGGTGGAGCGGCAGGGTTCTTTGCTGCTATCAATCTCAAGGATAATTATCCGGAGGCAACAGTAACCATCTTCGAAAAATCCAAAAAACTATTATCAAAAGTAAAGGTGTCGGGTGGAGGCAGATGTAATGTCACCAACGGCACCTCTTCTATTTCTACCTTAGTCAAAGCTTATCCCCGCGGTAGCAAACAACTCAAAAAACTTTTCAAGGAATTCTCAAACCTAGACTGCATGGAATGGTTTGAGAAGAGATCAGTACCATTGGTCGTACAAGAAGACAATTGTGTATTTCCTAAATCACAAGACTCGCAAAGCATAATAGATTGCTTCCTACAAGCTGCTCAGAAACAGGCCATCCATATAAAAATCAGCCATACTGTAACACTTATAAGTTTCAAAGAAAACAAACCTATACTGCATTTTAAAAACGATGATAAGAAGCAGTCTTTTGACAAAGTCATTGTTGCTACTGGCGGATCACCAAAGAGATCTGGCTTACACTGGTTAGAAAATATAGACTTAAGCGTGACAGACCCTGTTCCTTCTTTGTTCACCTTCAATATGCCTCAGGAAAAGGTCACAGAACTCATGGGTATAGTTGTAGAAAATGCTCTTGTCAAAATCCCAGGAACCAAACTCTCCGCTACCGGCCCACTACTGATTACTCACTGGGGCATGAGTGGTCCTGCCATCCTAAGGCTTTCTGCATTCGGTGCTAGAATTTTTAATGACTGCGCCTACAACTTTAGAGTGCAAGTCAATTGGGTAGAAATACAGAACAACAATCTCGTAGCCGAGCAACTCCACAACTTAATTCAAGAACATCCTAAGAAGCAACTGAGCAATTACAGACCTTTTGGCCTACCAGAACGTCTATGGCAATACCTTATTTCCAAATGCCATTTACCACCTACCAAAATGTGGCAAGACCTCGGTAAGGCTGGAATAAACAAACTCACCAATATTCTTTGTAACGACCTCTACGCAGTGAATGGAAAAACTACTTTCAAAGAGGAATTCGTTACCTGTGGTGGTGTCAGTCTAGAAAATATAGATTTCAAGACCATGCACAGTCGGTTGCATCCTAATATTTATTTTGCTGGTGAAGTGATAGATGTGGATGGTATAACAGGAGGTTATAACTTTCAAGCGGCTTGGAGTACGGCTTTTGTTGCTGCTAGGCTTGGCTAAGAACATACTTGTCCGACTTCAGGCGGCTTATCGGTGTACCCACATCAAATTTTCGATTACTGCTAATACAACTAGGGCAACAAAGAACAATTCTGCAAATTTTCGAGTTGTTTTTTTTGAACATCCCAATTTTAGTCGATAACCGTTACAGTACCTGCGAAGTTTTCTGTGACACCATCTATAAAGGTAATTTCGGCAGACCACACAAAAACGCCAGGATTTACAGGTACATTATTTAAGCGTCCGTTCCATCCTTCCGTTGCATCTACACCTTGCAGACTTAGTTCTTCAAAAACCAAATTGCCCCATCTGTCATAGATAAGAAGATTATAAGTTTCTACTTCCTGACTACGGAATATGGTAAAGAACCTGTCATCTCCAGTTTCTGAAAAACTAAAGATTGTAGGTGCATAGAAGTTTCTGTTCTTATTTACTGCAATAAAAATCTCGTCGGTGGTAGTACAATCGTCTTCAGAAGTTACAGCAACTATTACTCTCTGATCAAAGGTCGGCAAAAGATATGTTTCTGTACAGGTAGGGCAACTTACATTATCATTAGAAGTCCAGACAATATCACCGATAGAAATATCATTAAGTTGTGTCACCAGAAAGATACTATCTCCTAAATTCACTTCTATATTATCACCTAACTCTACTACAGGAATTTCAGGTGCAGTAAGAATATCACTACTGGTAATCGTACAGCCGTTTTCATCTCTGAGAGTAACTATATAGTTTCCCTCTTCAAGATCTGAAAAAGTTCTGCCTGACATGAAATTAATGCCGTCTAAAGAAAATTCATAGCTGCCTACTCCTCCCTCCGCAGTACTAACACTTACCATTCCCGTATCAAATCCTTCGCAAGAAGGATCAGTAAAGTCGACTTGCATTATTAAAGGAGCAGGACTACGAGTAGTATGAGAGACTATTGATTCACAGCCATTCATATCAGTTACTGTAAGGCTATAAGTTCCCATAGGAAGATCAGCTATATTAGCTGTCATTGCATTATTACTCCAGTTATAACTATAGGGTTGGGTGCCTCCAGATATATCACTCAGGAGCATGGCATCAGCACTGTCAGAACAACTTAGATCAAACCCTCCTCTATCCACTGGGTTGATTTCTGCCACAAGGGGTTCCGGTTCTGTTAGCTCAGGTATTAATATTTCAAAATTACCATTGACATCTACTATTGTAATCAAATAGGTGCCTGCTTCTAAATTTGACAAAGTCTCTACATCACCGCCTGAATCAATAGACCCAGATTCTATAAAATTGTTGCCTAGTCGTTCCCATCGATAAGTGAAAGGAGAAACACCATTGACAAGAGAGAAATCTATTGACCCATTAGATTCACCAGTACATGTCACATTATTTGTGGTAAATTCTCCTATTACTTCGCACTGAATGGTAGCCAGTTCTAAATTAATAATACTATCGCAGCCATTTTTATCGAGCACTGTCTCTTGGAAACTACCCGACATCTTAAAACTTGACTCTCCAATATCAATTGAATCACCTTCACAAATCACCAAGTCTAAATCTGTAATAGGTGCTTCTAATTTTGTCAGACTGACATTGATCATAGAATCACAACCAATACTACTTGTGACAGTAAAACTAAAATCTCCTCCATCACACAAAACTTCTCCTGCAATCTCTAGACAATCTTCTTCACATATACTCTCTGTTATAACTGAAACTGGTCTAGCTGGAACAATTATCGTTTCACAAATAGTAGGTGCTTCATTACATGGATTTCTAGGGGTCAGGCACAGTGTATGATTTCCTGGCCTATTGAATTTTAGCTCTACTGTAGAATCATTGATATCCCCGACTGGTATACCATCTAGAACCCATTCAAACAAGGTAGCTCCTACTATCGAACTAGAACTGTAAGTCACCGGCGTATCCAAACAAGGACGCATATCACCAGAAATCTCAGCTTCACCAGTCAGCTCATCCAGAGCAGTTATGCCTTCTATGACATTGAATGTCCAATCACAGTTATCCATTCTGGCACCATCCATTACTATATAGTAATACTGTCCGATAACAAGTGGTTTATTATTTATAATAGTACCGGAAGTGCCCGGGTCTATCGGATTGAAACCACCAAAACAATTAGAGATCCGCTCAAAATTTTCACAACCCAGACCTTCGTACAAACCAAACTCTAAGCCTAATCCTTGCTCACAATTAGAGACGGAAAGACTTATTGTTAGATCAGTACTGCCTGCTATAAAAGCTATCCACTGCATATTGTGTACCTGCATAGTGCAATCTACATCAAACAAGGGGGGTGCTTCGCCCAAAACATCACTATCATGTCTTCCTGTAAATCCATTGATATCACAGATAATGCAAGCGTCAGCGCAAGTAGAAGTCATCTCAGGGTTCAAAGGGTCACAAGGCAGGGGCTGCGCCATTACGGCAAGCGTTACGATAGAAAACCAAATTGTTATTATCCTAGACTTCATGAAGTCAATTTCTCTGCTTACTTAACAAACTTACAACCTTAAAGTTGCCTTGTATATCATACAAATTCCTTGTTCTATGATACAAAGTACAAACAATAACAATTCTATAAGTTTTATGACTTCACCAATAAAATAGTCATACCATATCAGACTAACGTACTTAACTTAGGCAATAAAGTCTTTGTAAGTTATTTTATCTAATTATAGAGAAAAAAGAGCCAAAAAATGCCGACCCTGTGGAGGCACCTCCGTACTCGGTGAGAAATAGTTTCTTTTCTGACTATAATCAGGCCATTACGAGAACGGAGAACTCTCCACTCCGGTCGAGTTGACAATGGGCTATTGAGAACGCTTGTCATGCCGACCTTGTGGAGGCATCTCCGTACTTTGAAAACGCTTGTCATGCCGATTTTGTGGAGGTATCTCCTTACTCGGTGAGAAATAGTTTCTTTTCTGACTATAATTAGACCATTACGAGAACGG
>CAZKXO010000134.1:0-9204 GCA_964556525.1 uncultured Saprospiraceae bacterium | reverse complement strand
TATCCATTTCGGTTTTTGACTCTTGACACTGACCCTTTTGAGGTGATGTATATTTGTGCTTGGTTATAGTACCTTCTTGTTTGGACAGGATTAGAAAAGTAAGACTTGAGAACGTTTTAATCGAATGCTATTTGTATGTGTTGCATTCAATACGAAAATAACTTTATCAACGTATAATTGATGTGTCCGATGAGAACTGAGTAGAAATCTACTCAGTCTCTATTTCCTTTAGTTCTTTCACGCCTATAGTTTCTTCTACTTTGAGATTCTCGATGATAAATTTTTGTCTTTCCATCGTATTCTTACCCATGTAATAACTGAGTACTTCAGGAATAGAACTGTCTTTGATTGTAACTGGATCCAGCTTAATATTGTCTCCTATAAATTCTCCAAATTCACCCGGAGAGATCTCACCCAACCCTTTAAATCGTGTAATCTCAGCTTTCCCTCTTAGTGCTTTGATGGCTGCTTGCTTTTCTTTTTCTGAATAACAATAGAAGGTCTGCTTCTTATCTCTTACTCTAAATAATGGTGTCTCTAGGATAAATAAGTGCCCTTCCCTGACAAGATCTGGAAAGAACTGTAAGAAAAAGGTCAGCAGTAATAATCTGATATGCATACCATCTACATCGGCATCTGTCGCAATGATAACTTTATTAAACCTCAAACCGGAAAGACCATCTTCAATATTCAGTGCATGCTGAAGTAGATTTAGTTCTTCGTTCTCATAGACTATTTTCTTAGTCTGACCAAAGCTATTAAGTGGCTTACCTCTTAGACTAAATACAGCTTGAGTTTCGACTTTTCTGGCTTTAGTGATAGAACCACTGGCAGAGTCCCCTTCTGTAATAAAAACCATGGTCTCTTCTTTCTTTTCCTGATCGCCTCTTTTGTCATCGAGATGGACCTTGCAATCTCTAAGTTTCTTGTTATGAATGTTAGCTTTTTTTGCTCTGGCATTAGCGAGCTTTTTTATGCCTGCAATTTCTTTTCTTTCTCTTTCTGATTGCTGGATACGCTTAAGTAGTGCTTCT
Source organism: uncultured Saprospiraceae bacterium (assembly GCA_964556525.1). Lineage (GTDB taxonomy): Bacteria > Bacteroidota > Bacteroidia > Chitinophagales > Saprospiraceae > RFSX01. The sequence continues at coordinate 8,170 of CAZKXO010000134.1, read as the reverse complement.
GCAACATTCTTATTTTTGTGGAGATAGTTGTCCAGATTGTTTTTGACAAAATCTACGATAAAGGTTCTGACCGTCGGCATATCTGGTCCCATTTTTATGGAACCAAGTTTGGTCTTGGTCTGCGACTCGAAGACAGGTTCTTCTACTCTGACACTGATGGCTCCTACCACAGCAGTCTGGATGTCTTTGGACTCGAAGTTCTTTCCGAAATGTTCTCTTACGGCTTTCGTAATGCCTTCTCTATAGGCCTGTAGATGCGTTCCACCTTGAGTGGTGTTTTGACCATTTACAAATGAGTAATATTCTTCTCCATACTGATTGCCATGAGACAAAGCAATTTCTATGTCATCTCCCTTGATGTGGATGATAGGGTAGCGCAGACTCTCGACATCTGATTTTCTTTTCAATAGATCCAATAAGCCATTTCTGGATAGAAATGTTTTCTTATTGAAATTGATCTTTAGACCTGCGTTGAGATAAGCATAATCCCATAGTCTATCTTCTATGAATTTCTCATTATACTTATAATTCAGGAAGATACTGTCGTCAGGAGTAAAGGTGATTTTAGTGCCGTTCTTTTCTTTGGACTTTACTATTCTAGATTCCTTTAGCAACTCACCTGTTTCGAATTCTGCTGTCTTGGCTTTACCATCTCTTACGCCTTGCACTGTAAAAGAAGTAGATAGGGCATTTACGGCTTTGAGGCCTACACCATTCAGACCCACTGATTTTTTAAAGGCTTTAGAATCATACTTTCCACCGGTATTCATCTTGGAAACTACATCTACGACTTTTCCAAGTGGTATTCCTCGACCATAGTCTCTGACCATTACAGAGTCACCTTCTATCTTTATATCTATCTGGCGACCATGGCCCATTACGTACTCATCTATAGAGTTGTCTAGAACCTCTTTTAGCAAGACATAGATCCCATCATCTTGTGCCGTACCATCACCTAGCTTACCGATATACATACCAGGTCTTAATCTGATATGCTCTTTCCAGTCTAAGGATCGGATATTTTCCTCTGTATATTTTACTTCAGCCATCTCATTTTTTTGTAGGGTGCAAAGTTACGAATATAAGGAAAAACATATTAGTTTTTAGTCTAATATGTTGTGGACTTTCTATCTGATTAGAGTCAGATTGCCTATACTTTCTTGGATTCCCAGTTCAGGATCTTCATACTCTAGCTGATAGATATAGACTCCTTGCTCAACTGGTGTCGAATTGAAGGTTCCATTCCAGCCTTGACTAGGATCGTTACTGAGAAAATTTTCATTCTGGAAGACAAGATTTCCCCATCTATCGAAAATTCTTAAATGGGTAATCATGAGCTCTTCAGCTGATTGCAAAAAGAAGATATCATCGCCTGGAACACTGAGACTTATAGCGCTAGGACGATAGACTTCCATAGTTGTAGGAGGAGCGGCTATGGCTTCCAGCAAAATAGATTTGGATATAAGACAGCCTTCAGTTGTTTCTAAAATTAGTGTCACTTCAGTATCCTCCTCTATACTTATCGAAGAGACTTCGCAAGTCGTACAAGAAAGTAGGTCACTTCCTGACCACTCTATACTGACTATAGAATCTATTGTACTAAAAGAAAGATCAAACTCATTTTCTGCTAGTTCAGAAGCAATTAGATCAAAATCCTGCAGGCGTAGGTCCACGGTTCTTGTGATAGTACAATACCTGCCCTCTACTCTGACTTCGTTTGTTCCTATCTGTGCATCAAGGAAAATAGGAATAGGTGGATTACCATTAGGTAAAAATTCTGTAATTAAGGTGTCCAGTATGTCGTTGACAAATATTTCTACAGGAAGAAAGGAAAAGCTACCATTGTAAGTAATGATCACCTCATCATTTTCATCACAAACCGGGTCAAAGTCTAGAATGATTTCGTCTTGTATTCTTTCAGTTAGTATCTCCAATCTGACACTGTCACAACCTTCCCTGTCTTGAATAAATAATTCATTGGGGAGGGTATTGATATCATAGCTGACACCTAAAATTTCAGTCGTCTCATCAAAGCAGAGATGGCCTTCTATTTGTTCCGTTGTAATTGATTTATACCTAACAATGACGACAGTACTGCTATCACAACCAGCTGCAGTACCAGCAATGAAAGGGATGTCTTCTCGCCCTTCATCCATCAGACTGACACCATCTATTACGATTGCTGTTCCTTTACAAATCGTAGTGTCGATTAAGCCCTCCATGACATCAGCAAAAATGACATTTACAAGTGTACTACTGTCACATCCTATTGCAGTACCAGGAATAAAGGGAATGTCCATCATGCCTTCGTCCATTAAACTTACACCATCTATAGTAATGCTGGTGCCATCGCAAATCATTGTGTCCAATGTACCTTGTACTATATCTACAATACTAACAGTAACGAGGGTACTGCTATCACAGCCTGCTATAGTGCCTGGGATAAAAGGGATGTCCATCATCCCCGCGTCCATCAAGCTTACCCCATCTATGGTAATACTGCTGCCATCACAAATCATGGTGTCCAAGGTGCCTTGTACTAAATCTGCTATACTAACAGTAACGAGGGTACTGCTGTCACAGCCTGCCACTGTGCCAGGAAGAAAGGGGATGTCCATAGACCCGGCATTCATTATGGTTATACCATCTATTGTAATATCAGTTCCTGCACATATGACAGTATCCAGCGTCCCTTGCATCATATCTGCTACCGTGACAGTGACCACCGTGGAGCTGTCACAACCCGCTTGGCTACCAGGTAGAAAATCTATCTCAGACTGACCTTCATCAGTTAAAGTGACACCATCTATTTCTATTATATCTCCTCTGCAGATTGTGGTATCTATAGTACCCACAGCCTTGTCGGCGAAAGTTAATACGACTCTGGCAACGGAGTCGCAACCAAAGAATGATTGACCCACGAAAGTTATTTCCTCATCGATATCTTGAGTAAAGGTCATGTTTAGAATAGACTGAGGTGTGCCTGCACAAAATCTTCCGACTATAGTGTCTTTTATAGTAGGAAAAGTATCTATTGTAATTGTTACAATAGAATCACAACCAGTCGGCACAGATTCTAGTCTTATAACGGTAGAACTGAAATACTCTACGCCATCTATCATGGTAGATTCACCAGGACAAACCACTGCTCTTCTCTCGACATTCTGATCCGCTGTTCTTATAAAACCACTTATGATACTCGCGTTAGGATCGACACATCCATCTATGACTTCGGCTATTTCAGCAGTGATAATATTGCCAGAAAATTGAAAGAAGATTGTATCTAAATTTTGCCTATTGGTCGCTCCATTACAAATTGTGTAACTGTTATTTCCAAATCTAGGTCTTTCAAAACTGAATGTGTCTGAAGTACCTGGCGCCAGAGTTGCGGCGTTGGCTATAAGGATTCTCAGATCCGCCTCTATATTTGTGCTTACTGCCAGGTCTATACATTCTTCATCTTCACAAAGGAAACTCGATTGAAATTCTAATGAAGGCCTTACTTCATTAGCTGGTGTTAGTACAAAAGAACTGGTGTCTGGCGCGCAACTGCCACCACCCGGTACGATGTAGAAAATATTGTTGTCTTGATTATTCATTACGAAATCTGCAGGTATAGGCATCAGTGGATTTGGGCCAATAAAAAAAGTACCTCCTTGATTTTCGTTGTCCAAAAATTCTTCTAATGGTACTGTCTCTCCTTCACAGACCTCTGTAGACACCATTACAGGCAGGCCTGCAAAAGGTTGTTTGATAAGTGTGATGACTATATGAGCAGTATCACTGTCGCAGTTCGGAGAGCTGGCTGGAATAGTGTACTGAATATTAATAGTTCCTTCATCTTCTATAAATCTGTTGGAATCCCATATGCCATCTGCTAATGGAATAAATCCATCTACAGTAAAGTTGCCTGTTAATTCTGCATCACTGGACAGCAGCGGGAAGAGTTCTAGACTATCTCCCTTGCATACTGTAGCTACATTATCATCTCCAGCATTAGTGCCAGATCCAAGTTCCACTCTTACTTCCGCAGATTGGGCAGGACAAGAGCTATTTGAGGGGATGGTGTACACAAAAGCATATTCAAAATTTATTGCTGTTCTGAAATCTACGTTTCCAGTTGCATCTATAAAAATGCTCGGCCCTTCAGTCTGTATCCAATTTCCACCTAGCTCAGGATTATTAGCAAGTGCAAATAAATCTTGTGGTGGGTCTGCGCTACAAATTGCTACAAAAGTAGAATCGCCTGCAAAAGGCGGAGCAACACCTTCAATATTGAGTAGAGCAAAATCAGGTATACAGCCAGGTATCTCTACAGTATAAATGAGTTCAAATCTCTGACCTGCTAGAACATTAGACAGGTTTAGATCGACAGGGTTATTGAAATCAAAATCTGGAATCTGCGAGCCACTCCAAAGCCCTCCAGGTGCTGCATTAGGGAGTACCAGAAAAGGATCAGGAATTACTGTCATCTCACCTTCACATACAAATAGAGTTGTATCCCTTCCTGCTAAAGCTTCTGAGATAATATCTACCCTGAAAGAATCTATAAAAATGCAGTCGCCAAGAAAAAATGAAGCTGTATCAGCCAAGTAGATAGTCTGACCTGTCGTTATCACATCACCAGGATTCAATAAAGAACTAATAGAAAAGTTTCTATCAGATGCATATTGAGCATTCGGTGTTGTAACAGGTCCTGAATAGGCTGGCAGGGTAAAGTTACTCCCGCATAGAGTAGTATCGTTAGGTATATTGTGATTGGGGCTAGGCTGGATCATGAAGGGCAATAACTTCTCAGATTCACATCCGTCAGTAGGATCAAAAATGTATAGCGTATCTAACAAGTCCCCAGATGGTAAATTTATAGAAACTACATCGAGGACTTCTCCAGCACTGAACTGTAGTCCTGTTCCAAGGGGTGCCGAATAATATGAAGCAGTTGGAGAAAAAGGCATAATTTCTGGTAACACTAGGGAATCACAGACCAGATTAGGAATATCAGTTGTATAATTTATAAGAACACCTACTCCAGAATCCAAGGCAATAGGATCAGTCTGGATCAAATTAGCTGAACATCCATTGCTGTCTTCCACAGAAATAAGGGACAACATTCCAGGGAAGAAGTTTGTAGGTACATTGAAAGCAGTAATATCTTCTGTAATTGTTGTAACTCCTACAGTTGGATTGCCATTCACATGACATATCCTAAAGGCATGGATACTATTAGCATCTACTTTGGTAAAAGGGGTAGTATTATTTGGAACCCCTGGATTCCAATTGATTTCTATTGAAATACTGTAAGGTGGCGCACCACCTGTAATATCTACCAGAACATCGCTTTGTATATTGGTGCATTCACCCTCACAAAGGGCTGGGACGTTTCCAAAAATCCTTGCATCAAAATTTGAACTAAAGACAGCAGGGCTTTCCGTAGACGTATCTGATAACCAAGGCGTTACAGCCACAATCAAGGCTGTAGATAGAAAGATGTAAATAACGAATTTACTCAAGGCTAGCTAATGTTAAAATGTGTTGTGTATTAATAGAGTTACAAACCTACTATTATAAACGAACCTGATGCAATATTGTGACCGACAATAAGCAGTTATTAAATTGACTAGATTAGAGTTGGTTTTATAAAAGCTAGCCTTACAATAGCTTACCTAATTACTGTGAGACTACCATGTTCTATAACTTGTCCAAATTCTGGATCAGTATACTTTATCACATAGACATAGACGCCTTGCTCTACCAGAGAGCCATCCATCCTTGCATCCCATGCAAATCTTGGATCGTTGGCTGGAAAATTTTCCAAGGCATGCACTTTGTTACCCCATCTATCAAATATCAATATCTCATCAATATTAAGATCAGCAAGATTACTTCCTATAATGAAGAGGTCTTCTCCAGTTTCAGACAAGGCTAAGGAGTTAGGTATGTAGACCTTTATTGTAGTTGTATCAGTCGGCACAACATCTGCTGATAGTACAACGGAGTCGGTAAAAATACATCCATTAGCTAAGGTGGCAGAAAGAGAAATGGTTTCAGTTTCCATGATGGTTGCAATAGGATTTGGACAATCAGTGCAACTTAGTACGTCGTTGGGAGACCATTGGAAGGAACTTGGAATATCGGCGCCTTCGGTTCCTAATTCAAAACTGTTGTCAGATAGCTGAGTACTAGTTATGCCTATATCAGGGGCATTGTTAGAGACTATAGTAATATCTTCTGATAATGCACAGTTGCCATCATCCAAGATGAATGAGGATAGTGTATTGGTTGGGATACCAGCTATGTCGAATGGCAGCAGGTTAACTTCCATTACTGGACCACCATCTATGATAAGATTTAGTGGAAGATTCAGACCTGCAACATCTGTTATGATTACCGTACCTGTGGCTTCACCTGGACAGGCTTCAGTTATAAAATCTATGGATGGGTCTGCTATTTCTAGTGCTACCATTACTGTGCTATCACAGCCTAAACTATTGGTCAGAATACTGCTTCCCATAAGGTTAGAACTATTGTAGGTCGTACCATTTATAAAGGTATCTATGTCCATGCACAGATTGATATTCAGTTCAGTGACAGGACTGCTTCCGTCTACAATACTAATGTTGAAAAGGCTGTCGCATCCAGTATTGTTTGGTGCAATCGGTTGGCCTGTAGGATTACTTAAATTGTAAGTTACACCATTGACAATTATATCTTCATCCACACATAGTACTGGATTGATGTCTCTTTGTGGTAAGTCTACTATAGTCAGCATTACATTTACAATACTATCGCAGCCATTGACCGAAAGTTCATTAGTAGAACTTGTCGCTGAGCTACTGGTATTGTCATAGAGGTCATCACCGATCATTATAGATTCATTAGCACAGAGTTCCAGAGCTAGGTCATAACTTTCTGGAAAAAAGGAAATAGAAACATTGACTATACTATCGCAGCCACCTTCAGCTGCTCCTGCCAAAACAGCAGGTCCACTTGGATTTGAAATATCATAAACTTGGTCTCCAAAAGGGAAAGTTTCTTCAGGACAAATTGTATTCGTTAGATTGCCTGGTAGGACTTCGTCAAAAACTATTACAGATACCAAAGTAGCACTGTCACAACCAAATACACTTCCGCCAGGGAAGGGTACCAGTTCGCCAGCTACAGAACTGTCAAAAATCACCCCATCCACCATTTCTGTTTCTCCAAAGCAAAGCTCTAAGTCTAGAGGACCTACAGCCCTGTCTTCAAATAATAAACTTAAATTAATTGTAGAATCACAACCGAAAAAGGAAGCACCTTCCATTATTATGCTGGTGTCAATGTCCTGTGTAAATGAAAACCCAGGAATGTCATCAAAGCTTTGTCCTTCGCAGAGCGACTGAGTAAGATCATTTGGAATCAAAGTATGATTGTCTATAGTAATCATAACTGTGGAATCACAGCCAGCAGCAGTAGTTTCTAGAATACTAGTACTACTAAAGAACTCCATGCCTTGGAAAATATATGGCGTACCTGGACACAAAGTTTCTTCTATGACTTCTATGAAGTCTTGGTTGATTACGACCGTCTCAGAAAGATTGAGAGATTGAGACTGGCAAGCAAAAGCTGTATTTTCTAGAGCTATGATGTCTACTTGTGCCAGAGGTCCAGGTCCAAGAAAAATTGTGTCTTGATTAGGAGGCATTCCTATACGGCCATCTGGGCAAATTATCAGTTCGTTAGTTCCAGCTGACATGGATATCTCAAACTGCGTTATGTCTTCCAGTCCAGGTCCACCACTTACTATAAACTCCAGTTCGCCATCTATCTGAATGTCTACATTTATACTCAGACAATCTGAATCTTCAAAGCAAATGTCTGTTCCACTGTACGATATATCCAATCCATTATCAGGAACTAGTGCTAGACTAAATTCTGTCGTGTCAGGATCACAGCCTGGTGCCCCTGGGATAATATAGCTAAACTGTGTCGCAGTTGTAACAATGTGATTTTCATCTATTGGTGTACTCAGATCTAAAGCCAAAAAGAACTCTCCACCCGGTGTCTCGTCATCCAGAAAATCTGTAAGATTTATAATTTGACCTTCACAAACTGTATTGTCTACTGCAGGTGTGCCCGCTGATAGGTTGTCAGATACAGTTACCGCTATAAAAGCTGTGTCAGACATGCAACT